>JAFMBV010000129.1 GCA_017858255.1 Bacteriovoracaceae bacterium | reverse complement strand
AGAGGTACCTCGCTTAAAAGCATCGTCCCTAATTACGACGTCGAAATTGAAAAAATTGATAACAAGCTGTTTACGATAAAAAGTTTTGTAAGATCTTTTAAAGCGCTAAACGGTCATTACCCAAAAAATATAGACGTTATCAAGCACATCATTACTGGTCATCAAGATCTAGTCGGAAGCATTCTTGACCTTCGCCGCCATGGTGAAGACCTGGCCTACTTTGTTGATGAAACCGTAAAGTCTCTTAACTTTAAACCCAAAGAAAAAGAAAATATCTTGGCCTTTGGCCGTGAAAACCCGGATCTATTGGATCAAGTCTTTGACCCCAATAACTCGGACACCATGAGAAAATTAAACTCCCTATGGAAAAACCCTTATGGAGATTATGGAGAGCTATTAGCGGCGCTCCACTTTCCGGGTGTTGAAGCACAAAACCTTCATCTTCGCTCCTTTAAGATAAGTGCCATTGGCCCAAAGGTTGATTTTCATCAAAATAATATTGTCGCTGCCACTACTCGCGCCTTTGAGCGCATTGAAAATAGTGGTCCAGAAGAACTTCAAAGATTAAAAGAACGCTTTCCACGAGTCTTCAGTGATCAAAGAAGTGATGATCTTGAGGCGATAAAAAGTTGGCTTGAAAACAAGGAAGTCGACTTAATTACGAAGGGACGCAATGGCAATCGTTTCTACTTTTTAGAGATTAAGAATTACAACAAACTCACCACCTATGATGTGTTAATGGATGGCTTTCGTGGCAAAAAATCAGTCTTCACTCAACAACAAGAGATGAGAGAGATCTTAGAGTTTCTTGAACTCGATGGAACTTACTTTGCGGCCATCAGCTTTCTTAAAGGTGTGGATGAACAAGGAAAAAGGGCCCTTGAACAAGAAGGAATTCTTGTGGTCCCTTTTGAGTAATATAAAAAGTAGGCGTAAAAAAAGGGTCATTCCCTGACCCTTCACTAGGTATTACATAAGGATTAACGTCTTAAATATATTTAATCGAAAAGGCCATCACTTGTAGCCGCTTTTGAACTAAAGAGATTTTGAGCAAATTGTATGTTGCACTCTAAAAACCGAGATTCCCCGGACTTGAAAAGCTGTATGTCACAGAGACGACATAAGTTTACCGACGCCGTACGACCAACGTAGATCTTGTAGAGACGCGCTGAACGGACCTTAGCTCCGTCTCCGCACCTCATTTTATGATCTCTGCCTTCCGCTATACAACAATCACACATATCCATTCCCATTAGTTAAAAAGCCCTACCATTCTGATCGGTCTTAACTTAAGTTTAGTTTAGATCCTCTCAGTGTCTAAATAATTAAAGATTTCTTCACATTCCATAATTTATATAAAATCAACAACTTAACAGGTATTTTAAATTAAAAATGTCATGTTTTCTTGATTTTTCTATATTATATCTGCCTCCGCTAATAGGCAGGACTCTTAAGTTTAGACCGCCTGGTCTAGTCGTCTTTGAGGGCATGTTTTAAACTTCATAGGAATTTCCACTACTTCAATATACTGCCTGCGGGAGGGCCTATGTCTGCTGCCAACTCATCGATTAAACCACTAAAAATCAACAACTTACTGGCTAGTAATCCTAGCGCATCTCCACAATTCACGAGCACCATTAAAAATGCCTCTGGTGAAAGCGTCGAACTCGCCGACCCAAAGGCCACAAGAGCACTTGTCGCTCTCATGAATCAGCATGCAGTAATTGGTGGAGCTGCTGCACACTGGGGTGGACCGGCCGCCTTCGCTGAAATTATGGCCGCCACTCACGCCATTATGTTTGATCAAAGCCCATGGTATGAAGCTTTTCATTTTATAAACGATGCTGGTCACACAGAAAACGGTATATATGCCCTTAGGGCAAACTATGGCTTTGATGGCTTAACTTTTGATAGCCTAAAAGGTTTTCGCTCAATTGAAAGTAAGCTCACAGGTCACGGTGAAGCTCACCTCAACCCTGAAGGTGTTTTTATTTCAAATGGTCCACTTGGCTCTGGTTTACCTCAGGCCCAAGGCTTATCAATAGCTGATAAGAAATTAGGAAATGAACGAATCACACTTTGTGCTCTCTCTGATGGTGGTGCCATGGAAGGAGAGGCCAGAGAATCAATGGCCGCAATTCCAGGTCTAGCTTATATGGGTTTATTGAATCCCTTTGTTCTTCTGATTTCAGATAATAATACAAAGCTTTCGGGGAGAATTAGTGAGGATAGCTTCTCAATGGCCCCCACTTTTAATGCATTAGAAACTCTTGGCTGGAACCTTATTACTATTGAAAATGGTCACAACTTAGAAGAAGTTTATCAGGCAATTCAAGCAGGTATCGAAGCGGCGAAAAGTAATCCAAAGAAACCTGTGGCCCTAAGATTCAAAACAATCAAAGGCTACGGTGTAAAGTCCACAGAAGAAAGTGCATCAGGTGGACATGGTTATCCACTAAAGCCCTACGATGCTGGGCTAACTGTCTTTATTGAGGAAATTTATGAAGGAAACTGTCCCGACGTTTTCAAAACGTGGGCCAATGATATTCTCGCTTCAAAGCCTGAAGCAAAAGAAAAGGCAAAGCCCGCTGTTGCTGTTGAAAAAGTTCAACCGGGTTTTGCTAGGGCCTGTGATCGCGCAATGAAAGAAGGACTCCCCCTCTTTTCTGTGGCCGCAGATCTTCAAGGCTCTACAGGCATAGCAGCCTTCCATAAGAGCTACCCTAATAATTCTCTCGACGTCGGTGTTGCTGAAGCCAATATGGTTTCAACGGCCGTTGGACTTGCAAAGGCCGGCTTCATTCCTATGGTCGATACTTTTGCGCAATTTGGTATTACCAAAGGAAACCTTCCTTTGATTATGGCCAACCTTTCTCAAGGTCCAGTCATTTGTCTTTTTAGTCATACAGGTTTTCAAGATGCAGCCGATGGAGCTTCTCACCAGGCAACCACTTACTTCAGTGCAGTTAGCTCTATTCCTCATACTACCGTTATCAGCTGTGCGACTTCTAAAGAAGCAGAAGAATATATGTATGCGGCCGTTCATGAATATAAGGCACAAAGAGAAGCCGGAAAAACTCCCAATAGTTATGTATTCTTTTATGGCAGAGAAAACTTTCCACATTACTACTCTGAAAATGCTAGCTACGACTGGAAGAAGGCCCAAGTCTTAAGAGAGGGCGCAGCTGCCACTATTGTTGCCACGGGACCAACTGTTGCAAAGGCCTTATTGGCCGCTGATGAACTAGCTAAAAATGGAACAGAAGTTACTGTCATTAATAATCCCTTTGTGAATCATCCTGATACTGCAACCATTGGTGCGGCCCTCAAGAAAAGTGAAGGACGATTGATCACTGTTGAAGATCATCAAGTCGTTGCCGGAATGGGCTCAATGCTTTGTCATGCCCTCCTTCAAGATGGTCATCAATTTCAAACTGTTGCCCTAGGAATTAAAGGTGAATTTGGTCAGAGTGCTTATCAAGCCGATCATCTCTATGCAAAACACGGCATGGATGACTTGGCGATTGTTAGCGCAGTAAAAAGCCTTCTATAGAGTTGGTTTGAGACCATCTATCTGAATTATTTTTTATTTTAAGTATTAATTATTGGCCGATATCGAGCTCCTTATCTCAAGGAGTAAATATCGGCCTTATTCGTTATACAATTCAAGGATTTGATTAAATCATCAAAATAATGATTTATGTGGCATTTCAGAGAGCTTCTCAATCGTTAAGTCTTGTGAAACGAAAGGACTAACCACTTTTCTAAAAAACTCTTCGCGACTAGAAAACTCCACTCTCAAGGGTGAGGCCTTCTGAGACTTGGAAAGCTTTTGACCGTTAAGTTTTAGAAGTGGATGATGAAAGAATTTCTTTGGAAAATTCCATACATTAGACTCTGCGAAACCTCTTTGAAAAGATGTACTCCCCAATAGGTCTTCCCCTCGAATAACATGTGTTACTTTTTGATCACGGTCTTCGATAACAGAGACTAGCTGATAAGAAGGCAGATTATCTCTTCGCCAAATAATAGCATCTTTAAGATCGGGTTCTATATCGCTCCAACCTAATGTTTTGACCCTAATAGCAAGGTCGCCAGACTCTAAGACTTTATCGTAACAAGAACCTTGGTAAACACCATTAAAGTCCTTTAAATCAGCACGAGAACACTCACATTTAAAAGTATTTTGAATACTCGCCAATTGTGAAAAGTAATACTCTTTTTTTAAGGTTTGAGAAAAATTTTGTTCAAAGTCATCTACCGACTGAGGACCCTCATCCCACTCAATTCCTAACCACTCGAGAGTCCTAAATATATCCGCTACATATTCCATGCGCTTTCGAGTTTCATCATGATCATCAATGCGTAACATGAGCCGTGCCCCGAGAACTTTTGCCTGCCAGTAATTCAAGACAAAATTTAGGGCATTACCAATATGTAGGTATCCAGAAGGAGTTGGAGTAAGGCGAAGTTTTAATTCCATACAAAATTGCTCGAGGTCAATTCGTCACTTTTTTACAGACTAAATGGTGCATAATAGCACCACTTTGGTCAAAACAGGTCCACTTTTAAGCAAAACATCTCTCAATCCTTGGCATTCACCTTGCAAGTTCTAACATCAGGAGAAAAATTTACATGAAACGCAAAGAACGAGAACTCACATTTTATCAGGGATTGCCCACTTTAATTTTAGTGGCAACCTTTATCCTAATCATTCTCTTCGCCTAGAAGAGAAAATTCATTAGAGCCATTCTTGGCTCGAAAAATTGCTTTCAACACCGCTACCACAAGTTCCATATACAGTTCTAAGTTTAGCAAAACCATAGGCTTGCTCATTGAGATCCGTATAGCCCGTTACGATCGCCACTCTTTCTACGAGGTAAGGATAGAACTGACCGTTAATATCTTTGAACTCAACGACCTGAACCCACTCATAACCACCAGCTTGAAAAAAGTTTACTTGATAACGAAGGAAGTCCCCATCCCTAACAGTATTGTCTGGGGCCACTCCTGAGAACACCTTGGAGCAAAAGCCCTGAAGCCTTGGGTGAAGATCCGTAAGAACATCCTCAAACAGCGAGACCCCTCTTGTTTGAGAAACCAAGCGTATATCACCGGCGCGGTTAAGGGTCATCACACCTGTTCCATTAGAAATTGCTTCGCTTGTTGAGAAACACTCTTTTCTTTTTACTGAATAATCAAGAGTTAAACGACCACCACGAGATGAAAGAGTGGCCCTCTTTCTTTGAAAGGATTGACAGACACTCTTAGCAACCTGCATTTCTCCCTCGTCGAAAGTTTTCCCAGGTCTTATGGGCTGAGTCCACTGATAGCTATTACTATTTCCGAGGAGAGGCTTCTCTTCTTCTTTTGCTTCCTTTTTTCCACAGCCAATGAGGAGAAGTGCCAAAATTGGAATTAAGTAATTCATCAATCATCCTTGATTTAAGTAAGTCTCTTTATTTTAACAATTTATTATGAAATGAAAAATACTTTAAAAATCACCTGGGGCACATTGTAAACAAGTAAGGCCCAACTCTCGCCACATTCTGACAACACTTGCACGATCTTCAAGAATAAATGAGACATCATAATTAGGGGATACATGTTTCAAGAAAATCTCTTTCTTTACCTCGCTATCTTCGCGGCGGTCACCAATACCTCTCATAAAAAGGGCACCGTAAGTAATATTATGCCTCTCTAGCCAGTCTTTAGTTTCAGATAAATACTCTTCACCACGTCCAGTAAGCAAGATTATATAAACCCCGTTGGAATGGTAGCCATTTATTAAATCACGGCACCATTCATAAGGAGTATCGTGTATTAAGTTTTGATGAAAGCCATGCCAATCTTTGGGTGATTTTTTAACGTGATGAACTCTATGCTCAACATTTGCCAGGGTACCGTCAATATCAACAATGATGGCCTTAGCTATGGTCATGACCACACATTTGTAACAGGCTTAACCCAATATCTTCTTCATGGCCTCTGTGTATTTCTAGATCAAGTGGACGAAAAATAATTTCAGCTGTAACCGCGACATCAGCAGAGAAGAGATGACCACCATAAGTAGAAAAATCGGAGGCGCCTAAGACAGTGTGAATATGAAGAAAAGGCTTATTATCAAGAAGACTCAAGTTGCCCACTAAACTTAAAAGTTCAGCTTCTTCGGGAAACATTTTTCTATCGTAATGTTTTTGATCCAAATGATAGAAACCAAGCTCACAATTTTTCAAAGCACCAATGCCATTAAATGTACCGCAAGTCACTTTAGCTTCGATTGCAAATTTCCCTAAAGCTTCAAAGACATTTTCATCTTTATAAAGTCTGATAAGAAAACTATCTTTACTCGCTCTGTAATCCATACTCTGCCTCCTTAACGGGCGTACTTTCTTTGTAGTGGGTGACTCTTTCTGCGATCCAAGCTTCAGCCTCTCTTGCGTTATAATCCTCACCAGAAATAGGTGAAGATAAATGAAGCGTAATTTTTGGTCTTATGGCGCGAGGAAATTTTAACAATACCTTTCCTCCACTAAAGCTAAAGACACTCCCCCAAAGGCCATCAAGGGCCGCGTAAACAACAGGCACAGATCGCTCTTTTAAGATTTTACTCACACCAGGTTGAAAACGACGCATTTTACCGTTCCTAGTGATCCAGCCTTCAGGAAAAAGGCCCATGATGGAACCATCATCAAGATCTTTATAAATAAGCTCAAAGGCTTTTTTTAAAACCTCTTCACTTTCTTTTCTTGTAGCAATAGGAACAAGGCCCGCCTGACGAAACCAAAAAGGTCCTGTGGGTAGGAAGTAGTAGTTCCAATCGATAACAAAGTGAATAGGACGCTTTATCGCCCCCATAAGAATCATCCAATCAACAAAGCTGACATGATTGCAAACAATAATAAGGGGACCTTCTTCCGGTATGCCTTCCCCGCCAATGACCTCAACCCTGTAAAATACTTTTGAGAGAAAGCGCATCCATAGTCTTAATGTCTTCTCAGAATAAAAAGAATAAAGAGGAAACGAAATAATGAGGTTAATCAACGCTAGTATTAGAAAAGCCGCGGTAATACCCACCGTCTTAGTCATGATCATAACCAGCACAGAGGCGACAACCATAAAGAGGGCATTCCAAATATTATTACCTGCAATTGTTTGGGACAATTCGCTTGGTCTGGCGATACTTTGTAGATGAGACATTTGAGGAACGATGTAGCCTCCACCAAATGTCGCCATACCTAGAAGAGATAAGAAAGATCCCAATGCAAATGGTTGCTGGAAAAATTCCTTAAGAGTATAAGGCTGTATTACATCTTCGGGAATCTGTACTGTCCCCCCAATATAAAAGAGCAGGGCAAGAAAAATAGACATACCTAATGCACTAATGGGAACGAGACCTATTTCAACTTTCTTTTGAGAGATTCTTTCCGTTAGAAAAGCCCCTAGACCCATCCCAACGGTAAAGGTCGCCAGAAAGAAGGTCGCGACCTGAGTTCCTCCATTCATAACATTTTTTACAAAAAGTGGAAGTATAGACAACGTTGCAGCACCTAAGAACCAGTACCAACTAATCCCTAACACTGTAATAAAGACTTCGCGATTTTTCATTGTTAATCGCAAGATATCCCAAGTTGGTTTAATAAAGGTGTAATCAACTTTAATACTTCCTTCAGACTTTGGAATCGGCACTTTTTGAACACAGAAACTAAAGAGATAACCAACTGTTGCTAGTGAAAGAAGGCCAATACTTAAAGTAAGTATGTAATTGTCAAAATCTACAAAAGCACCACCAGTGATAGTACCAATAAGAATCGCGATAAAGGTTCCTGCACTTACAAAGGCATTTGCTAGGACTAATTTTTCTGGCTTTACGAGACTCGGGATTATGCCATATTTCAAGGGACCAAAAAATGCTGACTGGGTACCCATTAAAAATAATACGCTCAGGAGAAGAATATAGCTATCTAAGTAGAGTCCGAAAGAAGCGATGGCCATGATAAAGATTTCAGCGAGCTTAATATTTTTAATCATCGTCGCTTTTTGAAATTTATCTGCCATTTGTCCAGCTGTCGCCGAAAATAAAAAGAAAGGGAAAATAAAAACTCCACCGGCCAATGGAACGAGGAGGGTCGCGTCGAGTGATCCAATTTTTACAGCTCGAAACGTTATCAAAATCACCAGAGCGTTTTTAAAGAAGTTATCGTTTAAAGCACCTAGAAATTGAGTCCAAAAAAGAGGCCAAAACTTTCTGTCCTTGAAAATTAGCTCCACAAACTCTCCCGAGAAATATTGATATAGAAAATCATAGCATTGTGAGAAAGTGAGTGGAAAGGGCACAAAAAAGCCGACCATCAAGGTCGGCTACATAATAATAAAAACAATTTCTTCTAGAGGGCTGTAACGTTTTCGATACCAATAGTTTTGCCAAAGAACTTCTTTAATTTGAAATCTAGCATATTGACTTCTTCACCCTCGTGAAAGATTTTCCAAGAGGTTCCATCAAAATCAAATTTTATTTCAATATTATTTCTTTTCCCAGTAATCCCATTATGAAGGTAATCAACCTTAAAGTTACCGCCACGATCATCGGTAAAGTCAGTCGACTTTAAAACAATGACCTTATGCTCCCCTTCTTGTTTTAGAATGACGCCACGTTGGAGATTCTTAACATCGAAGTTCTTCCAATCCTTATCTGAGCGATCATACATTTTAAGACCAACAGCACGAAGATCTTCATCGGCCTTAATATAAAGATCGAAAAAGGATTCTTCATCACTATTTTTTACTGTTAAAACCTTTAAATCTTCAGTTGCGCCATAGGTTGAAACCATTCCGATTTGGAATGTTAGAAGACAAAAAATTAAGGTAAGTAAACTCGCTCTCATACTTGCTCCTAAAAACTTCGTCACAGCTTATTGCGAATTAAAATTATCCCAATTGGTGTTTCAATTGCTCTTACTTTGAAAAAATTTCACGGTGTATCTAACCCCTTAATAACTATGGGGCCAAAAGGAACCGAACGAGTGTTTGCATGAGGCGCGTAAATCATCTAAGATCTCCATATGATTACACTTTTTCACTATGTGCACTGCCCTTTTTGTGTCCGCGTAAGAATGGCCTTCGGTTACCTGAAAACTTCTTACAAGAGCCAAGTTTTACCTTATAACGACGAAATTACGCCAAAAGAGCTAACAGGCGTAAAAATGCTCCCCATAGTAAAGTTTGATGAAAGCGCCATAAATGAATCCCTTGAAATTATAAAAAAGGCCGACGCCTCCAATCTTCTTAAAAACAATCTTTTGGAAAACTCTCAACTTAGAGTAGAAGTTGAAAACCTTTTAGATCAGTTTGCAGGCCCCATTCATAACTTGGTTATGCCGTACTGGATCTACACAAAAGAATT
>JAFMBV010000128.1 GCA_017858255.1 Bacteriovoracaceae bacterium | reverse complement strand
TCCTTGTTTTCTTTTTTCAATCATTGGCCCATCAAATTGGGTTACGAGCTCTCCAGTTAATGAGACAGGAAGCTTAGGAATTCCCGCACTCCCCACAATCGCAAGCTGTCCATCAAAGAGCATCGCCTTCAAGACATCATCTTTAAGGCCAAACGTTGTCTTTGGTCTGTATTTAAAAACTTTTTCAGTTGAAATCCCAAAGCCTGCCATTTGAATGGGAGAAAGAAATGCGCCAAGGCCCGAGAGTGCTCCCGATAAAAAGAAAGTCGGCTCTTCAAGTCCTAATCCCATTTCTTGTTCAGCTTGGATAAGGGCAATCTCAAAATTCAACGGTCCAAAACCAAGGTAGCGACCGCCGACGGCTTGAAGTTGAAGGTAACGTTTTTTGGAATTGAGCGGGATGCGAGTCATGAGGTCGTTGCCCTCAGTAACAGTCACAAGGACCTTCGCTCTTATATCCATTGTTATGGGAACATTTTCATCATAAAGCTGAGATAAGAAATCTTGAAAGGACACAACCAACTCGGCCGAATCATAAAGTCCTGTCTCTTCGTCGTAATCCCAAAGTCGACCCTCTACGTTATAAAGCTCAAGACTTTTGTAAGGAAGATCTAAGGAGAGATCATCTTGGAACTCAATAGTGCCATTACGCTCCTCGAACTGCGTTAAGTTTAATTCAATTGGAGTCTTATTGCCCCTAATGAGAAAAGTTTTTGCCGCCGTGTCAAAGCTCAAGATCCCCATCAGTAAGATGACTAAAAGATTTATGGTTATACTCATTGTTCCTCCCCAAATTTGTTGATGAGATCTTATAAGCATATACCGTGCCATGGACAGTGCGTAAATTTAAAGCTGATTTTAAATCTGTTCGATGCTAAGAGGAAATTGAAAAAAACCATTTTGGCTTTATGACTTGCAACCGAAACAGCTCAATATGTCCATGAGTCCCCACCACCAGCGAACTCTCCGATTCAATTTTTAAATCATCGTATTGAATCAGCGGCCCTAACCTCGTTTATTGTATTATTAGTCTTATCCTTCTCTTCCCTACGTCACGATGATGGGACGAAGCGAAGAGGTCCTTTTAAAGCCTGTCACAGGCGATCGCAGCCAACCCTTGGAACTAAATACAGGAGTAAAGCGACGCTCTGTTTTGCTCTCTTTCGGAGGTAATAATGGGAAAGACTAAGCTTATACTCCTTCTAATCTCAATCTAGTTGTAGTGAATAACGTTTTTTTATAGATAATTAAGCGCACGCAAAATCTAAAGACAAACGAATTTGGGTAAAAATGTAAGTGGCTGAAATAAAAAAAGCCCAGTGGGTTAAACTGGGCTTTTTAACTTTAAAAGATTGGTGCCCCGAAGTGGGCGATTATCGAACCGCAATCCTCAATTTTGTAGCTTAATATCGACAAAGAAGCAATAAAACCATTCTATCTATACATTGCGATTTAGATAATACCTGAGCAATCTCACAAACTTCTACCTTTTGTCGGCCAAGCATCCTTCCTTAAAGAAGAAATCGGTTAAATCCACAAATGCAACAAAGATAAAAAAATCTAATTATACAGTGGCACTTGAACAGTCGCCACGAACTAGCCAAGTGGAAGCCTCGACTTAACGGCTTTAATTACCTCCGGAGGTACAAAATGAGAAAACTAGGTGAACGCTTTAAACAATCATTGCAATCAAGAGAAAACAAACAGCATGAATCTCTGGCCAAGAAAGATCGCGATCTTCTTGGCTTAGCTGTATAAGATGCCGTCTGTGATGCGGTAGATGAATTTCAGGGAGAGGATGCAAAATTCTCCATCAAGGCTGATACTAAGAAGGACGTGAGTGCGACAAATCTAGTAGAGAAAATGGGACATATTGGAACAAATATCCTAACTTGATTAATGGGTTTAATTTTAGCGGCGATTGCATCGCAGTTTGTGATTGATGGTATAAAGACCAGTAAGTTATTGGGGGTAAAATGAGCGAAACTTTTTGGTGGATATTTATTTCAGGATTGGCAATGAGTTCTATTGCACTGGTGGGAAGTGTAACTTTATTTTTAAGTGAATCCACACTTAAAAAGATTATCACTCCACTTGTTGCTCTTTCGGCAGGATCACTGCTAGGTGGAGCATTTTTCCATATGATTCCTGAAACCATTGACAAGCTAGGAAACCAAATTTCGATTTACTTGTCGTTAATGGCCGGCTTTTTGGTATTCTTCTGTTTGGAGCAATTCCTTCATTGGCAGCATTCTCATTCAACAACTCAACAAGAAAAACCACTTACATACCTTATCCTTATTGCTGATGGGCTCCACAATTTTATCGGTGGTTTGGGAGTGGCCAGTGCCTTTGTGATGGATCTTCGAGTCGGCATTATATCCTGGTTGGCAGCAGCTGCTCACGAAATACCTCAAGAGCTTGGAGACTTTGGAGTTCTTATAAGTGGTGGTTGGAGCAAGAAGAAGGCCTTAATCTTCAATTTTATTTC
This sequence comes from Bacteriovoracaceae bacterium, assembly GCA_017858255.1. Taxonomy (GTDB): domain Bacteria; phylum Bdellovibrionota; class Bacteriovoracia; order Bacteriovoracales; family Bacteriovoracaceae. Next base: position 7,133 of record JAFMBV010000128.1, on the reverse strand, counting down.
AGCAGCTACTTTTCTATTAGGGGCCTTAATTACTTATTTTTTGTCTTTTAGAGTCAATGTTGATTTTCTCGTTCCTTTTGCAGCGGGGAATTTTATCTATATAGCTGCATCTGATTTAATTCCTGAGATTAAAAAAGAATCAGGTATCAGTGCAAATCTAATTCATCTGCTAATGTTTTTATTCGGATTATTGCTTCTTTATGTCGTAAGATTGGCCTTTAATTAAATATTGATCAAAATCAGATCCTTATCTGTCCTTGTTCATTACTTTTTTAGAGGTCTAAAATGAAAAATATTCTCATAGCTTCGATTTTAATTTTTACTTGTATTTTTACTTTAGAAGTCTATGCGAGAAAGAAGGAACTTGTATGGAGAAAATCTCAAGGATGGGGTGTGAGTAGCCAATATGGAAAGCTCTATAATACGAAGTCAATGGAAACTATCAAGGGTGAAATTCTAGAGGTTGAAGAGGTACGTCCTTATAGTGGGATGAGAGCAGGCATTCATTTACTTGTTAAAACAGGCAAGGATCAGGCCTGGGTTCACTTAGGCCCCGCTTGGTATATTCTTAATCAAGGTGTGATGTTCGATATTGCAGATATGATTGAAATAACGGGGTCGAGGATTTCTCTTTCTGATAAATATGTTTTTGTTGCCAAAGAGATAGTAAAAGATAATGAGCATCTACAGTTACGAGACGAAGTAGTAATGTGAAAAGATAAAAATTGTACATTGAATATTAGGCTTTTAGATTTTACAACTTTGGGAAATTTTTAAGATAAAAAGTCCAGGTCTTTTAGAGAGCTCATTATTGATCAAGGGGAAAAATTTATTATGTAGATTTTGAAAATCATCAGAAATAATAGTAGAAGTTGGGCCAATTTGTAGGTGATCGAAATTTAGCTCTTTTAACTTTTCTAAAACAGAATTAATTAACTCAAGGTAGTCTGAATCAAATGAGTAGTAGCTTAATTCTATAGTTGTCATGATTTTTCCTTTTGGGCCAAAGCAATAATAAAAGCCCCTTTCTTATCCAGTATTGATTGTTCGATCTTTTGATTAAAATCAAGAACCTGACGTTTATTATTGAGAAGAACACTACCCTTAATGTTAATGACTTTTAGCGGTTTCAACATGTCGAGTATCTTTTCGTTCGTAAAAAACTTAGCTTTGGAATAGATAGGATCACTATCTTTTGAAATCCCAAGTTGTGAGCTTTGATTCAAAACAGCGACTAACAAATACCCTTTTGGTTTAAGTACCCTCTTGGCTTCATTAATAGCTTGATTTATATCTTGAACAAATTCTAGTGAGGTGATAGCGCTGATAACGTCAAAAGAATTATCTTGAAATGGAAGATTCTGCATATCTGCTTGGAGATAGTTTATTTTACTATTTGTGTCTCTAATTTTAGCTTGTTGGAGCATTTTTGAAGAGATGTCAATTCCAGTCACTTTAAAACCAAGCGCATGGGTAAGAGAAATAAACGCCTTTTTTGTGAGTTCTCTGAATTAATATTATGGGAACTATCTTAACATCGATTGGAAAATTAAGATAAAATTGAGGTTAATGGAATGGTTTGGTTAATTAAGTAATAACCAAGACCTCTCAACTCAAGGTGAGTTTTGGCAATTAATTTCTCAATTTACCTCTGAAGGCCTATACTTTCGTGTTCCGGGGGAACCTAATCGATTAGACTTTAGTGAAATCGCTAGTTTTGCCACGGAAGAGCTTTCTCATGGAAGGGCCCTTTCTAATTACTTGTTTCTTTTTTCTTAAAAAATCATCTTGAACCTAAATTATAGATATTTAATTTAGGCCTATATACAGTTTTAATACATGGTTTTTTAAGCATATACATGGAGGTTATATGAATAGGTTTATTATATTTTTATTTTCATTGGCGCTAGTGTCCTTGAATACATTTGCTATTGATAAGGTTATTGGCGGTACTGAGACATCTAACTTAGAGCATCCCTGGCAACTCTCGCTTCAGGTTAAGTTCAGTGGTCATTTATGTGGTGCAAGCTTAGTACGTAAAAATGTTGTTTTAACAGCAGCACATTGTGTAAAAAGTTTTAGTCCAAGTACTTTACGACTCAAAGGTATGTCTTCTAATGGAGAAGTCGACAATCTAAGAAGACTGCCAAGAATTAAGTCCATTCATATGCATCCTGATTTTAACCCTGATAACATTGTTGCTCATGATATTGCAGTCATCATTTTAAAACGAGATGTTCGTTTAAATGATTCTTTAGCAGTTATAGATATTCCTAATGAGGAGGATAACTTCTTCATTGAAAGTGACTTTAGAGATATGCTAGGTCGTTTTAGTTCAACAGGTTGGGGGTCGAAAGAGCCACCAAATAATTTTCCCATTTATTCAAAAATTCTTATGGAAGTTGATGTCAGAGCAGTTGGTGTTACAAAAGTGGATTTAATAGATCAGGATTTTCGTGAACAAATGATTCGCGAATTTAATATGGACGATGAGTTATTAAATTTTATTCAACAAAATAATTCGAATGTCCTTTTAACCACAGGAGTAGTTCCTGAAACCGGTAATTGTTTAGGTGATAGTGGCGGTCCTCTTGTTTACTATGAAAACGGACAGAAGCCTAAACTGATAGGGATTACTTCTTATGCCGTTGGTGGAGAAGTTCTGTGTAAAGGTCTTGCTGGCTTCACTAATATTCAATCCTACTCAAAATGGTTAAGTCAGTACTTGTAATTACTAAAATAAATTTCCTTCTCTCTAATCTATTTTCAACATAGTTTAGAGAGTTGATTTTTTGATACCTAACACCTATAAATTTTTTGTTCTATAATTTTTCTACTTGTACCGTCTGGCAGATGAGTTTAGGGTTTAGAGGCCTTTTCTCTTTATTACATACAAGGGTGAGCTTTAATGGGCCTTTCTTTTCCTTGTCTTTAATTTCATTTTCTATAATTACAGTCTGTGTTGGAGAGAGCTTGAGAACGGGAAGGGCTTTTATGTTTTTTTTATCAATGATCTCCGCATTAATCGTCGCCATAACAAAGATGGGGCAAAATAAAATTAAATATCTCATAAATTACCTGTTAATAACTCGGTTTAAATTTTGTTTGTTAATAGTTGTATTTGATGGACCTCCTAATGGAGCAAGCCACGAAGGGGAAGGCCTAGAGTTATCTGTACAAATAGAGACATCAGGACATTGACCATTTGAAGCATCACACATGGCAGTTCCAATGAGTCCTTCTCCTTCACAATAAACTGTTGCAATACAGGCGGGAGTACTTCCACATCCTGGAGCTCCTGGGTGAATAACCTGTGTAGCAATATAAACACAGTCAGCTGCCTCTTCACTTGAAGCGAGTCTTGGGATATTGTCGGGGTTAGTGTCTACAATATTACGATTTACTTTGAGGTCCCAATTATTGTCTAATTTACAGTTTGGAGAAAACTGGGAGCTTCTTCTCTCTTTAGCAAACTTTGCATGCTCTTTCACGGCTTTTGCCAGATTATTTTTACAGGTTATATCTCTTACTATGTCGGTGCGAATTTGTTCATTTGTTGGAGGTGGAGTGTTTATAAAGATTTCAAAAACATACTCACCAGGAGCACAATTAAATTCACTACATTTGCCATTGTATACTTTTCTCATTGACTCATCTTCAAAAGGGTCAGAAAGACCTTCGCAAACGATAACGCCGTCAAGTATGGATTTAAGGTCATTTGTGTATCCAGCCCCACAGTTTTCTAGGGGAGGCGAAGCGTAAATAGAAGTGGAAGTAATAATACTAAATATTATGATTTGATATATTAGTCTCGACATAACAAAGATCCTTTTTATAAGCTTTTATTCTTTATCGGATAATATCACATAAAAGATAAACGATTTTTTTTTAGTGATTAAGTATTTGTATTTATTAATGTTAGTACATATATTTATTGAGAAGGTTATTCTCAAAAAGTTGGCGATTCTAAATTAAACTTCATGCTTAATCTATCAAGACGATAGGACAAAGAATGTGAGGTCCTTTAATATCTAACTCACATTCAAGCTTCCACTTGTTCTATCTTGTTGAGAATAATAAGACAGAAAGTCCTATCGAGATCAAAGAGCGATCTTGTAATAGGATCTCTTCTGTTTAAACCTCGGCGTGACTTGTAAGATGCTTTCTCTACAATAGTAAGATCACTTATAAATACTATCATTGATAGAGTTCTTATTTACGCTTATTTCTTGATAATGTTATTGTTAGATTTAAGTTAAAGAGATGATTGAGGGAGTCTTATGAATGTTGTCATTGCAATCCTTATGATTTTTCATGGATACGTAAAAGCTTCTACTCCATCTACGGACATTGATAAGTTCATCAGCATTTATAAGAATTTAGAGATTAAAGAGTTTCAATTATCACATGAAAAGAATATAGAATCTCTCTTAGGATTATTATCTAACTCTAACTTAGAAAATAAAATAAATAAACTTCAAAAACTTAGTCATAGTTGTGCTGCTAGTATTAGTTGTACTCTCATTAAACATGAAGTTAAAAGGTTTGAGCAAAGGTTTAGCTTTTCTAAAAAGCTCAAATCCAAAAATGTTAAAAACTTCAAAGAACTAAAAGAAGTTATGCCCTTATATAAAGAAAGTTATAAACTTGCACTGTCTGAGTGGACGAATGATTTTGATTTATCAATTGAAGATATATCTCGCTTTGAAATGAATGAAATTGAACGAATCCGTAAAGAGTTATCAAATATTAAACCTAGTAAAAATACGAAGTCTTCCTCTGCCCAGGAGGTAATAAAGTATTTAAAAGATATAAATGAAAAAGTTAAAATTAATTTAGGTAAGTTATTTACAATACAAACTGTTGCTGAAATAAAAATAGAGTTAAATACTAATCCTCAGTCTCAGAATATTCCGGGCTACTATGATTCATCCAAGGGAACGTTTTATTTTTCAATGCCTAACGGTGAAGATGGGTAAGAGAAATAAACGCCTTTTTTGTGAGTTCTCTGAATTAATATTATGGGAACTATCTTAACATCGATTGGAAAATTAAGATAAAATTGAGGTTAATGGAATGGTTTGGTTAATTAAGAGCCATTTTTTAGGTGCTCTTGGGCGTGAGCTTATTTTACGCTACAACATGAGTGTTTATTTTTCTCCAACGTTTAAACTGGTTGAGAAGCTTCTTGTGGCAAAGAAAGAGCTGGAACTTGAAAAGACACTGAAGAGGTTTGATAAGTTTGACGTGGTGATTTTAGATGACATTGGTTACGTCCAACAGAGCCGTGACGAGATGGAGGTACTCTTTACCTTTTTAGCAGATCGCTATGAGAGAAAAAGTCTTATGATCTCAAGCAACTTGGTATTTTCTAAATGGGAGCAGATCTTTAAAGACCCAATGACCACAATGGCAGCCGTGGACAGGCTCGTACACCACTCAACAATACTTGAGTTTAGTGGCGAGAGTATCAGGGCCAGAGAGGCCAAGGCCAAGGCCAAGAAATAGGGTCTTGCTCGTAAAATCAAGTAATTACACTCTTGGTTACTGATAATCTGCAAACTGAAAGCATGTTCCTTAATACAAAAATGGTATTCCTGATTCAGTTGATAGAGTTATCAATTGGGACTTCTTTCACATAGTCTTAACTTATAATTAAGATTTAATAATACCACTGTAGCTTCTTAGAAAAGGGGGATGCGATATTGAGGTAGACAGATCTCTCTAATAATTTTAATCTGAACCTCATGAGGTTTCTTTATTTATGTATTATTGTTTTTCAACTTAATACAGACTCCTATGGGGCTCAGCCTAGTCCAAACTCCTGTGAGATTGATGAGGTCGGAGCATCTGAATTCACTTGTAGTGGTTTTGTTAAAACCAAAAAGGACCATGTTGGATCTGCTTACCCATTAGCTGAAAGCAGAATGTGGAAGGCAGCCTTTCGTTTTTGTACAAAAATGAATAAAAACCACGAGCTAAGAAGTTATAAGAAGTATTCTCCTGTTTTTTCAAAGACTAGTATCTCAATATTGGGTGGATTTCGATGTCTCTCTAGGTAAGACTCATAAGTGTAACCTATGAAGCATGTTCATTTTTCGCAGAGGAAATGATTTATGCTATAATGCTTAAATATCGATTAACACACTTGAAGTAATAATAATTAAGTTTCGAAATTTATTGGTTCTTTTTTCTTTAGCCTCGGCCTCTTGTGCAACTGGGGTTTTTAAAGAAGACTATTCCCTTATCAGAAGCTGGTCTTCAGAGCTCCAGTCAAAGGAAATGACTTTACCTTATTTTTCGATTTTTCGAAGTGGTGGAAAAGAGTTAGTCTTTGTCGCAGCAAAGCATAGCAAAAATATTGAAAGTCCTACCCATGAATTAATCGCTAATATCCTTAAAAAATATAAGCCACAGTTATTAATTGTAGAAGGATATCCAACAAATTTAGGGATTTCCCCAAGTAACCTTATTGAAAGAGCAAACAATTGCCCAAAAGAGAACTGTCCTGAACAGCGTTATGCAGTTAAAATTGGACACAGTCTTGGCACTTCCTTTTTGGGAGGCATGCCTCGGGGCCATTGGTTGAAAGATGTTGCGATTAAGGCACTAGGGGTATCAGAAATTGATATACTAGGATTCTATATTGCACGCACCTTATTTAGAGGAAGAAAAACCGAAAAAAAATATAATCATCTTTTAAAGAAGTATGGAAACAAATTACGGATTAAGGGATATAAAAACTTCGACTATCTTCAATTTAAAAACTGGTTTAGCTCAATCATGAGTAAAAAGTGGTCAAAAAAGAATCTTAATCCTAATGACTTTGCTCCTTTAGATAAACCAATTCATCTTTTTCATAAAATCTCTCGAACTCTTAGTCATAATAGGAATATTCATTTAGCTAAGTTAATTCGAAAACATACAAAAAAATTTGATAAAGTCGTAGTGATTTATGGGGCAGCACATCTCGTTTCATTAAAGCCATTTTTAGAAAAAACGATTTCTAAGTCGGAAGATTCAAACGACTGGAATGTGCTTATCCGCAAATAGCTTGCTATTCTTTCATTAATCTAAAGTAGTCAGGATAAAGCTGAGTATTGGGCATTAACCCGCTTCATACTTAATTTATA
>JAFMBV010000127.1 GCA_017858255.1 Bacteriovoracaceae bacterium | reverse complement strand
GTTAAGTCCTCTGGTGTCCCTGATACTTTTGTGATCGCCTCCGTTAAGTCCTCTGGTTCCCCAGATATCGCAGAAATTTGTTCCTTACTAATATTACCTATCGTTCCAAGAATTCCGTCCAAATATTTATCAGGTTCAATTTGCTTTTTAATTTCATCAACATCACTTTCTAGACTCTCAAGGCCCTCTGCCAATACTTTTAAAACCTCCAATTCCTCAAAACTATTTAATCTAGAAATAGCATCTTTATCAGGAAAGTCTTCAACATCCCTTTTAAGGAATTCTATATTGTAATCTAAAGGGATTTCCTTATTATTTTCAGACCATTTATCAATAATAAATTTGCTTACTCTCTTAACTAGAACAGGATTTATAGGTTGTTTTTGACCTTCCTGTTCCTGATACCTCTTTGGTAATTCCCCCACTGTCTTAACTTTTGATAAGTCGGCAAGTGACTGACTAAAGAATGATTGAGACTCAACAACATTACCATTTACATTTTTTGACTGGTTGTAAGAATCGATTTGATAAATTAACAAAGAGCTAAAGAAGTTGTTTCTTATGAAATTAGGGTTACCAATCCAACATCCAGTTATAACAAGTTTATTTGAATTCTTTAAAGTATAAGCTTCCAATAAATCTGTTTTAACAAGGGACTCTTTAACAAGGCATTCAAAAGGGTTTTCAGTGTTTGGATCCTTAACAGAATCCAAAATATTTTCTAAAACGACACCATTATTTTCACAATGAGCTTGAATAAAGAAAGAATCCTGGCTAAACCCGTAATCTAATTCTATTGGAAAGCTTATCAATTCAGAACGTTTAAGATAATCAAGATAGGTTAAAAGCGTTACTGTAAAACTACGGACGCGAACAGGATTTATATTGGCCTCAGAAGCTGAAGCCGTAATTACATCAGAATAATATCCAATTGAATTTGAATCTATAATCTTTAACGTATTAGATTTTAGCAGTACTCCATGGTAGCTCTCCTCTGGACCGATAGAACCTTCTCCAGCGAAGAACCTTTTTAATACTAATTTTGGAATATCCCACTCTAACAAATCTTCATTTATGAATGCACATGGTGACGCTTTTACATTTTTCCAATCAACAGCTTCAAAGAAGACATTGCTACGATCTCCAGTTCCATACTGAAGCTGTGATGAAGCCTTGTCTCCATCTTGTTGAGTCAGAACAGTTTCTGAGTCGGCCAGTAAGGCCTTTAATTTTTCAGGAACCAAACCATTCCAATAAATTTTTCGTTTATTGCTCAAACTATAAACCTACTATTTCTAAATATCCGCTTTTGAGCTCCTGCGCTCTTTCAAATGCGGTTTTAATAATATTTTCTACTCTCGTATTTAAATTTAATTCTTTAAAATCATGACTAACCTGGAAAAGCCTTCTTATTAAAGAAGTCTGAGGTATTTCTTTCAGATTTTCATCATAAGAAAAACTATGATTTAAAAATATTGTCAAAATATCCAGGTCGCTCAACTCTTCCTGTTTTAGGTACGGTAACCGTCCCGAACCATTTAGTCTTGCAAAAGACCATTTCAAATATTTTAATAACGACTTATGTGTTATGTGTTCTTCAAATAACTCATGAAGCTGCTCTCCTTCTTGATCATAAAGGTTAAACACTCGAGTCCCGACTTGCTCATATAAAACTTGACCTAGGCCAGGCATTGACCATTCTTGTTTTATAAAAGTTCTTTCATTTTCGCTCCACATGGAACGACAAAAGGGATAATCCATAAATAAAAGGATTGTGAAATATTCTTTTAAAAATTTTAAATCCATATAGCCCAAAGATATCGCAAGCAATACGCCAAAAGTAGCAGACAAAAAGTTCTTTCGTTGAATTTCTATAGGGAAGTTTAAAAACAAGCTTTCCTGCTCTTCATTTAAAGTATAGAAAACACTACCAACAAGAAAACATACATCTAAACGACTAATAGATTGCTGTTCCTCCCACAATGCTGGATTTAACCAATTGATAAAATTAATTCGCCAATTTTGAATGGCCCTCTGATTCACAAGATCAACAGACTGAAGAGAAACAAATTCAAAAAGTTTTGTTAACCCTTCACCAAGCCACTCCTCATTAAGAGTAGAGTCAGTTTCTAGATTAATGCCCTTGTTTAGCCATCTCTCCAAATCAGAGCTATGACATATATCTCCACAAGACTTAAGCAGCACTTTTTCCCCATTCTTCTTTTTCCAATAAAGATCAAAGGGAACAAGTGGACAAAGTCCAAGCAGAGAAACAAAGTCTCTCTCTTCTAAGAATTTATTAGTGGACTCCTTAATCAAAAAAGACCCTCCCAAGTTATTAAAAGTCTTATAACTTTTCGGAATCTTTAAGAAAAAGTAAAAGGAGTAAAGTGCACGGGTAAAGATTTTACCCATGCCAAAATTGACGTCTAATTCAACCGTATAGGATTATGGCACTTATACTGGTGTGTTTCACTTTCATTTGTAATTTCTGGATATACTTCTCGACACTTATCAGTGGCATTCCAACATCTTGGATGAAAATGACATCCACTAGGAGGATTCATTGGACTAGGAATGTCCCCTTCTAAAAGAATTCTATCCATGTGAACATTAGGATTAGGCTTCGGAATGGCCGAGAAAAGTGCTTTGGTATAAGGGTGACGGGCACCACCATACAACTCGTGAGACTCCGCAACTTCAATAACATTACCCAGGTACATAACGGCAACACGTGAGCTTATATATTCGACGACTTTGAGATCGTGAGCAATAAAAAGGTATGTTAATCCAAGATCTTTTTGAAGATCCATTAATAGATTCACGACCTGTGCCTGTACAGAAACATCAAGAGCAGAAACCGGCTCATCACAAACAATAAATTCCGGTTCGACGGCCAGCGCTCTAGCAATACAAATCCTTTGTCTTTGCCCACCAGAAAATTCATGAGGATATTTATTGAGTGTATCTTTGGGAAGCTGAACTTGATCAAGAAGTTGATACAATCTATTTCTTCTTTCTTCTTTTCCTGGAAATAAATTATGGATTTCCATTGGCTCAGCAAGAATTCCACCAATCGTCATTCTTGGATTAAGGGACGCGTAGGGATCTTGAAAAATGATCTGCATTTTTCTACGCATTTCTCTCATATGAGTGGCATTGAGGTCCACAATATTTTGGCCGTTGAAAATAATCTCACCAGCAGTCGGCTCAATAAGGCGCAGAAGTGATCTTCCCAGAGTTGTCTTGCCACAGCCAGACTCTCCAACAAGCCCTAATGTTTCTCCTCTTTTAATTGAGAAAGACACATCGTTTACGGCTTTAACAGCACCAACTTCACGACCAAAGATCCCACCTTTAATGGGAAATCTTTTTGTTAAATTTCGAACTTCTAAAATGTTGTCAGTCATATATGTCCCTTAAAATTAACTCAATGGATGAAAACAACGAACCATTTGTCCCTTAGAAACTGGCTCAAGCTTAGGCTCACCATGAGGCCCTCTACATTTTTCAGTCACATGGGCACAACGATTTTGAAAATTACAACCAGAAGGTAAATCAAAGAGTGACGGTACCATACCTTCAATTGTTGGTAGTCTTCCTTTGGCCCCACCGGTCGTTGAATCGAATGATGGAATCGATTCAATTAAACCTTTTGTATAAGGGTGCCTTGGATGTCCAAATAATGTTTTCACATCTGATTGTTCTACAATTTGGCCACAGTACATAACGGCTACATCATCACAAGTTTCTGCGACAACACCAAGATCATGGGTAATCATAATGATACCCATTCCCATTTCAGTTTGAAGTTTTTTCATTAGCTCCAGGATTTGAGCTTGAATAGTTACGTCTAATGCCGTGGTTGGCTCATCCGCTATTAGAATATCAGGCTCACAGGCCAAGCTCATCGCAATCATCACTCTTTGGCGCATACCACCTGACAATTGGTGTGGATATTCATGAACTCTTTTTTCCGGTGAAGGTATCCCTACAAGCTTTAGCATTTCGATAGCTTTTTCGGTTCTCTGTTGCTTAGAAAGTTCCTTTTGATGAAGCTCTAGAACTTCCTCGATCTGATTTCCTACTGTGAAAACAGGATTCAAAGACGTCATTGGCTCTTGAAAAATCATCGCAATCTTATTACCACGAATAGAGCGCATCTCATCGAGAGGTATGTCTAAAACATTTTGCCCACGGTATAGGATTTCTCCACCAGCAACTCTCCCAGGAGGATTCGGTATAAGGCGCATGATTGATAGCGCGGTCACAGATTTACCTGAACCTGATTCCCCAACAATCCCTAGTGTCTGCCCTTTGAAAACTTCAAAATTAACACCGTTAACGGCAGTAATTGTTCCTCGATCAGTTCTAAATTCTACAACGAGATCTTTAACCTCAAGAATTTTTTCGGCCATGCCAATTCCTTTATTTGCCCTTAAGCTTAGGATCCAATGCATCTCTCAATGAATCCCCTAAAATATTAAATGCTAAGACAACAACCATCATCGCTGCAGTAGCTGCAGCCAGTTGCCACCAATTCCCTCTTGCAAGCTCTAATTTCGCATCATTAATCATAGTTCCCCAACTAGGAACCCCTTGAACACCTAAACCTAAATAGGAAAGGATAACTTCTGATTTAATGGCAAATTGAAACTGAAGAGAAAAATTTATAATAACTATATGAAATACGTTTGGAAGAATATGCTTAAAGATCTTCCGAAAGTCACCACCACCAATTGCAGTTGCAGCCTGAACATATTCTCGGTCTTTGTGTCGAATAAACTCGCCGCGAATAAGTCGAAACAACCCTGTCCAACTTGTCAGACCCAAAGATAGGTAAACAGCAAGAAGTCCTTTTCCAACAATGAAGGCAATACTAATGAGAAGCATAATTCCAGGAATAGAGCTTACTGTGGTATAAAACCACACTAAAACCTCATCAACTTTCCCACCATAATAACCAGCGATCGAACCTAATGTTACGCCAATAAGAACAGTAAGAATCCCTGTAACAAGACCAACAGACATGGCAATTTCCGTTGCCTTAACGGTCTTTGCGAAAACCGAGCGTCCAAAGATATCGAGACCGAATAAAAATTCACTCGATGGTGGTGCATATGAAGGCCCAACCTCTTTAGACCAATCAGAAACGATCAATCCCGTAGAACTGAGGAGGGCAACGACACTATAAATTAGGACAATACTCATAGCAATGACAGTTGTTCTGTCAGACATAAGGGAATCCCAAGCGTGATGCCAAAGCGATTTCGACTCTTGCTCATTTGTTGCCATGGGCTTCAAATCCTTTAATTAAGTTTTACACGCGGATCTACAACTACATAGAGCACGTCTGTTATTACATTAAACAAAATCGTAGCGATGCCGCTTAGTACGGCCATAGCTTTAATGACTGGAAAGTCTGAAGAGTTTACAGCCTTAAGAGTCATTCCTCCCAATCCTGGTATTCCAAAAAATGATTCAATGAGTAGTGAGCCTAGGATCAAAAAAGGAATCCTTAGGACAACATAAGTAATAATCGAGACCATGGCATTTTTAAGCACATGCTTAAACATGATCTTCCTTTCACTAAGACCTTTAGAACGAGCTGTTCTTACGTAGTCTTGGTAAATTTCATCAAGCATCACGGTTCTGTAAAAGCGAACATCAGGACCAACACTTAGAATTATAATGATGATTATTGGAAGTAAAACGTAGGGTACAACATCAGGAAAACCTTCCTCATAACCAGAGATTTCAAACAAGCCCAGCTTAAAGGCAAAGAACCACTGACCTACTAGAATATAAACTAAGGAGGAGATACTCATAAGTGCAACACAAACGAATACGACACCCTTATCTAAAAATGTTCCTCTATAAAATGCCACAAAAAGGCTAATCGATACTGAAAGTAAAACAGATAGAAAGAAAGCAGGGAAAGTGATCGTCATTGAGGGAATTGCACCCTGCTTTATCATTTCAAAAATCTCTTGCTTCGTTGACCAGCTTCTACCGAAATCAAAGGTAAAGGCAGATTTAACAATATCAAAGTATTGAATATAAAGAGGCTTATTAAGACCTAAAGCCTCTCTCAACTCCAAAACCTGAGCCTTTGTCGCATGCTTTCCAAGCATGGATATAGTCGGATCAGGTGAAACGACACTGAAGATTATAAAGATAAGAAAGCACACTCCCAGTATTACTGGAATGACATAAAATAATCTTCTAAGAACGTATGAGGTTAGGCTCACTATAATCCCTTAACTAAAGTTTCTTTACCATCTCAATTTTCATCTTTTTATCGATGTTTAAATATTGGGCAATGCCTGCATCAAAGTCAGAGTTAACAAAGTTCTTTAACCATGAGTGTTTTAAAACAAAACTTTGTCTGTGAACACCATAGATCCAAGGAACTTCTTCAGCTGCAATTCTGTTCATCTTTTCATACAATGCTGTTCTCTCTGGGCTGTCTTGCATAACTGCTGCAACCTTAAAGAGTCTATTTAGTTCCGGGTTATTGTAGCCTGAACCATTTGCACCTGGTGCCTTATTTGGACCATAAAGAAGCTGAAGGAAGTTTTCGGCATCCGGGTAATCGGCACCCCATGCAATCCCGTAAGCCATTACATTACGTGTTGTAATTTTCTTTTGAAGTTCTGGCCATGGATTTTGAGTAACCTTCACATTGATGCCAATTTTTGCCATTTGTTTCTTGAAGTACTCTCCAATTTGTCTTGTTACCGTAGAGCTTGGACAATCATAAGTAATTTCAGGAAGACCTTTTCCTTCTGGATAACCGGCCTCAGCAAGAAGCTTCTTCGCTTGCACTAGTTGCTCAGGACTTCCGTTACCACGGTAAGGGCTTACATAGTTTTCAATGTGTCCTGCAATCCCAGGAGGAACAACTGATTGAGCCGGAATGGCTTGATTGTTGTAAAAAAGTTTATTTGATGTATTCACGTCGTATGCAAGAGACATCGCCTGACGAAGTTTTACGTTGTCTTTAAAAAGCTTCAGGTCATGATTAAAAGCAGTATAAGTCACATCTAAAGATGGAGAGACCATTAAATCAATACCCTTACTAAGGTATTCTGGGCTCAAGTTTTTGGCATCTGGAATAACAGTATCAAAGTTATCCTTTGGTACTGATACATACTCAACTTTACCTTTTTGAAAGTTTAACCAACGTGGCTGATCTTCTTCAATAATATTAACGATAACTCTATCGACGAGAGGAAGCTTTTTGCCACAGTCTGCAAGTAGACCTTCTTTTTCAAACTTTGCAGAAGCTTCACATGGAAACTTCTTCTCACGAAATGTTGGATTCTTAACATAGGTAATTTTTTTCGTTTGCTTAAAAACACCATCTTTAATGGCGAATGGCCCTGTACCTACAGGATGATTAAGAAACTCATTACCATATTTAGCAACAGCTTCTTTTGCGACAGCAAAAGTAAAAGGCATAGCAAGAGCATAAAGGAACTGGGGAAAAGGCTTTGCTAGCTTAAACTGTAATGTATAGCGATCTAAGGCTTTAAGTCCTTCAACCTCTTCCTCATAATCAACAGTAGGAAGTTCAGTATATTTCTTTCTCCACTCATTAAGTCCTGTAATCTTTCCATCAAGCAACCACCAACCAAGTCCCTGTAGTTTTGGATCAGCAAGTCTTTTAATTGAGAAAACAAAATCCTCAGCCACGAGCTCACGTCCATTTCCTTCAGGAAAAGCAGCATCATTTTGAAACATAATACCTTTCTTGATTTTAAAAGTGTAAGTCAATCCATCCTTAGAAACTATTGGCATGGCCTCAGCAAGGTTTGGAACCAAAGTATAGGGTCTTTTAAGGTAATGATATTCAAGAAGACCTTCGTAAATCCTAGCTACCTCATTAGATGAGTAACGATCATTAGCATAAATCGGGTCCATGCCTTTAACTTGGGAGCTAACGGCCATGTTTAATGTTTTTCCCTTAATATCTGCTTTCTTTGTACAAGATGTACCCAAAAGCCCTACGAGAGCTAAGATGGAAAGGATGAAGGAGATCTTTTTCATAGTTATGGTCCTTTAGTTGGTTATGCAGAAAAATAAAATACGTTTTAAAAACTAACTTAAGTTTTTTTGTAGTTTATTTTGCATGTCGCAAATTCAAAGGAAGTTTATATAAGAAAAATTGCTGTTTTTAAAGGGATTTAGATTATGATTTAAACACACAGCATCACGAATACTATTTGAGGTCACACCTTGAAACAAACAGCTCCAAATTTAGTAACTTGAGTGAATCTTTCATTTTGATTTTTTCAGACAATGACATAGTGAGACGTTCATACTTTTCGTCCCACTCAAAGGCACGAAGCTTAAAAACATAGTTTTTGCCAACATTACTCTTTGCAAAAAAGTCACCTTTTTCTAAGTAAATCTGCCAAGCAGAGCCTTCTAGCGGGGTTTTTCGATCTTTTATAATTTTTAAGAGGTCCGCGAGGTTTTTGTAAAAAGCTCCCAGTAAAAACCGCATTCTTTTTGACTTAACCTCATTCTTTAATCGCTTTGCAAAAGTTCCTGACACACGGGACCTTTTGTCCTTCTTAGGAAGCTGAAAAACAAGTAGTTCCTGGCCAATCAAGGGTAAGCCTAAAGCAAGAGACCATTTGTCTTCTTTTGGTTGCCATAAACTTTCATAGCTAAAGACGTGGCGCCCGCCCGAATACTCAATCCTGCCCTTCCCCTGTCCGGTGAGGCAGATTGAATCCATAGATTTAAGGATAGTTGGATCTTTAATTTTTTTAGAAGCACAGCCCTGAAGGCCCACTAAAACTAAGGAGACGACGAAGAAGCTGGTAAGCGCTCCTCTTGAAGGCCACCTAGCTCCTTTAAAACATCTCTTCTTTCCGATTCTTGCTTGCAATTTCTTAAAGCCTCCACAAAGAACTTTTTAGCTTTGTCATATTTTTTCAAATCTCTGTAGATGATAGCTAAATGTTTCGCAATGACAACATCTGACTCTACCAGTTCAAATGCCCTTGTCAGTTCTTTTAAGGCCTTATCCACTTGACCGGTCTTATAGTAATACCAACCGAGACTGTCCCTTATGTAACCATCATTTGGTTTCAGTTCAATCGCCTTACGAATCAAAGAGTAAGCCTTTTTTAGGTCCTCATTATTTTCTAACATGCTATAGCCTAGGAAATTTAGAGCATGAGCATTCTTTGGATTTTTATCTAAGATTTCTTGAACAATGTTTCGGGCCTTTCGAAAGTCATCAACCTTTTCATATAAAGAGGCTAAGTAGTAATCATGCCCCTCAGAATAGTCACCTTGATGACGAACCTTTTCAATAGAAGCTATGGCCCTGGAGTAATCCTTCAAACCTTCAAAGTATGTTGCTAACATCATTTGAAATTCTATTTTCAACGCCTCAACCGTGCCTCCTCTTTGAGTCAGAAAGTCCTTATATTTATCAGACCATTTCTTATCATTTGACTGAACAAGAGACTGTAAAAGTTGAGCAATCTGCATAGAACTATCTACATAAAGAGAACTCTCTTCACTTATTTTATTAAAGGAATCAAGCGCTTTTTCAAAATCTGAAGTTTGCTGATAAAGAGAACCTAGGTAGTAAAGAACCTTATCTGAACTAGGCACCGCTGCCAGAATCTCTTTAAAGACCCCAATGGCCTTGTCGTACATTTTAGCATCTGTATAAAGAATCCCGAGCCTAACTCTTAAGTTCAAGTCACTTTGGTCTAAGGAACTTAATTGCTCAGCGTAAGGTAAAACTTTTTCAAACATTTCATTAGCAAATAGTACCTGTACCAAGC
>JAFMBV010000126.1 GCA_017858255.1 Bacteriovoracaceae bacterium | reverse complement strand
TTCATCCCAGCTATTAAGACCAGCAAAAAGTCCATTAACAAAGATAAGCCAAGGCTTATTAATATCTTCCTGATTTTCTATTTTGTAATTCAATTGCAAAACTTTCTCCTTAGCCAATTACCAACGCACCATCAACATTCAAGCATGTTCCAGAAATAAACTTTGCATCATCAGACGCCAAGAAGGCATAAGCTGCAGCAATTTCTTCAGGCTCGCCCATTCTTTTTAGAGGTGATTTCTCTTCCATCATTTGAATAACTTTTTCAGGCATCGCTCTCACCATTGGTGTACCAATGAAACCAGGCGCTACGGCATTAACACGAATACCTGATTTACCAAGCTCCTTGGCCAGAGTTTTAGTCATGCCAATGACGCCAGCTTTAGTTGCCACATAGTTTGACTGACCAAAATTTCCATAATGAGCAACAACAGAAGCAGCATTTAAGATAACCCCACCTTTTCCAAGTTCTTTAAGCTTTGTAGCGGCCATTTGAGAGAGTTTCCAAACAGCAGTTAAGTTAACGGCAATAACCGAATCCCATTGATCATCTGTCATTTTAGCAATAGTGGCATCACGAGTGATCCCTGCATTATTGATAAGAACATCAAATCCCTTGTCCATTTCAGTTTGAATTTTTGCAAGGTCATCTTTATTTGTGACATTTCCTTGAATGTAAGTCATGCGCTCTGGAAACATCGCCTTAAGTTCGGTTTCTTCGATGGGTGGCATATCAATAAGGATAATTTCACTACCTTCTTGATAAAATCTTTGTGCTGTTGCACGGCCAATTCCTGAAGCCGCTCCGGTGATGATAACTTTCTTTGTATTTAGTCCCTTCATTTTTTACTCCTTACTTTTTATTAAATGAATTTTTTTAAATTTTCTTTTACTTTAAAAACTAGCTTTCAAAACTATTGAGGGCATTTTGATTAAAAGTAGGGCCATCCCACCGTAAGCTAATCGCAGACCATGTATATCCAATACCAGCAGACGCTAAAGAAATGTGATCACCTTTCTTTAAAAGCCCACGTCTCTCAGCAAGACCGAGGGATAGTACCTGATCAGGAGCACCAAAATGACCGTAATGATCAAGATAAATCGATTGCTCTTGTTTAAGCTCTAGACCATCTAAAATCATGTCATGAGCAGACTTCTTCATATGAAGCAGAGAGAGATAATCAATGGGTTTATTCATAGAAGCTTGAGCTGATTCTTTTATGACACTTAAAAAGTTTTCTATCGAGCGATCGGCCAGCCTTTCTCTCATTCCCACAATATCTGGACAGGTAAGGTAAGTATCAAACTTACCTAGGCCATCTCTGCTGCGATTCTTTGTGCCGCCGCCAGGAATAATGACATCTAGAGAAAAGTCACCGTCAGTAATAATAGAACTCTCAAGAATTGGATTATGCTCCTCCTCACCTTTTTCGATGAGCATGGCCGCGCCACCATCAGAGAGGTTATAAAGAAAGCGAGATGTTTCATCTTTATAGTTAACAAGGTCACCTGTTCGGTGACCTCCGCATAGTAAAACCTTATTAATTTTAGGATCGGCCATCATCATACTTTTGGCGATCTTTAGGCCTACAACATTCGAAGAACAACGAGCGGCCATATCAAAGGCCCAAGCTTTTTTAAGGCCCAACTCTCTTTGAACAAAAATCCCTGCTGACCACACATGGTAGTCCTTATATTCAGAACCAGTCCAAATAACGAGATCAATGGAGTTTGGGTCTTCACCCTCTAGAACCATTTTTGCGGCATTAATGGCCATTTGAGAGGGATGACAATCCTTCGGAGCTCGGCACTTTTTTATAATGCCCATCTTTTTCTCAATGACCTCTCTTGGTATGCCTGATTGCTCGGCAATATAGGCAGAGTCTTCAAAAGTTTCAGGTAACCATACGGCCGATTTTTTTAAGTTAATCGCTGTCATAGGTTTACTCCTTGAGAAAGTTTTTCTTTCTCAGCCGCTAGAGGCAGTGTTGTTAGAAAGTTTTTAACAACCTCACCGACTAGGCGGGGCTTTTCTAAGAAAAATAAATGATCTGTTTCTGGTATTGTTTTAAAGAGAGAATTGCTAATTTTTTTGTGAAGGATTTCACCATTCTTGGGACTAACAAACCGGTCTGCATCACCTGTAACAATTAAGGTAGGAACATTAATCGTTTCTAGAGGCAACGGGTTTTCAAGAAAAAGATCCACAGCACGCTTTTGCTTTAGAACCTGATCAACTCTAACTGGATGAGAGCGCCTAAGTTTAACTATCCCTTGAAAACGCCCATAAGCACGCTCTTTAATATTTGGGTGAGCAGTGGCCTCAACGGCCATCTCAGTTCTTCGAGGTTCTTCTAGAGCATAAAATCCCTGAAGCATCTCCTCTGTCATCACAGGCATAGGAACAAACTCTTGTCCCGCACTTGTGGTGCACATTAAAATCAAAGAATTAATTTTTTCTGGATTTTTCAAAGTCATCAGTTGGGATATGAATCCTCCCATAGAAATTCCCATCAAGTGAAAAGACTCACAATTAAGAACCTCCATAACTTCTAAAGCATCATCAACAACCTCTTCTAATGAGTAGTCCAATTCAACTGAAGAAGATTCTCCCATTCCCCGGTTATCAATTAATACCATGGGGTAGCTGTCTCCAAGATCCTTTTCAAGTTCAATGAAGTTATAATGAGAACAACCAAAACCAGATAAACACAAAATGATGTTCTCCAAGTTTCTATTTTCAATAAATGCTGGGCTCAGCTTAGCGTGAATAGTCGCACCACTTCTTAAGACGAAGTTCTGCCCTTGTAATCGACCCATAATCTTTGTCCCTCGTTTAGGAGTCTTTTCTATATGATTTAAATTTCATTTTAGGAGGGTGATGTCAAACTTTTTAGTACACATGTACTAAAAACACAAAGCGTTAGTATAAAAACTTTTCAACGGGTTTTTAGCTGCTTATAGTCATCATCATGAATAGTTTTTCAAATACAGACACCAAAATTTATGAACTTTTTGAGTTTAAGCCCCGTAAGGGCGATCTTAAAAAGATGGAAATTATCCTAGCGGCCATTGAATGTATCGCGACTATTGGCTTTGAAAAGACCACATACGAGGCCATAGCCCAAAAAATAGATACACGGCGCGCCCATGTTGCTTATCACTTTAAAGACAAGGCCGATATTTTTGAGGCTTGCGTTAAGTACATTATGGCGAGCTACCAGCAAACTTCAATCAAACGCATCGAAGAAGCAAAAGATGGTCTAGAGATGCTAGTCAATTATGCAGAAGCCCCCTTTCTTTGGGCCGAAGAGAATCCAGAGCAACTCTCAGTCATGCTACTTTTTTATTACTTATGCACTGTAGACCCTAAGTATAAGGAACTTCATACAACGATTCGCTCAGGTGGAGTTGAAAGAATTCAATATATTTTAACCAATCAATTAACAAAGAAAATTCCGGTCAAGGAAGCTGCCGTAATGGCCAAAACCATTCAAAACCTTGTTTCGGGTACCATTATGGATGTCACAACAACAGGAAATAGAACCTTAAAAGAAGCAAAGCAACTGGTTAAACAACAAGTCTTAAGGATTATTTCTCAGTAACCACGGAAACAGAAGACATAGAGGTCTCGGTGAAAAAATTAAGTCTAATTGCTTTCCTTACACTATTTGCATTCGCGCCAAATGCCTTCGAAAGAGTAGAAAACTTTGGTGAAAATCCAGGTGGACTTGTTATGTACAAGTTCGTTCCAAAAACAGCTCAAAATAATGCTCCGATGTTAGTTCTTATGCATGGTTGTATGCAAGAGGCAAAGTCATTTGCTGTTGAAACAGGCTGGCAAAAGCTTGCTGATGATTTGGGTGTTCTTCTCCTACTTCCTGAGCAAACAAAGAGTAACAATGGCATGAGGTGTTTCACCTGGTTTGAAAAAGGTGATGTTACACGTGGAAATGGAGAAATTGCTTCAATTGCTAATATGATGTCCTATATGGAAACTACCCATAAAGTAGATAAGTCACGTGTATTTGTGGCAGGGCTTTCTGCTGGCGCAACAATGGCCTCTGCTCTTATGGCAAGTTACCCAGATCGTATCAACTCTGGAGCAATCGTTTCAGGTGTTTACTTCGGGTGTGCTTTTCAACTCTATCAATCATTTACTTGTATGATTGCTCCTTCAAACCTTCCTTCTGAGACAAGAGGAGAATTTGTTCGAGAAGCTTCAAATGATTACACCGGTTCTTTTCCACACGTAACTATTATGCACGGATCAATTGATCCTTTTGTTAACCCAGTAAACGCCGACTATAGTGTTGACCAATGGACAAATGTTCATGGCCTTGATGGCAGAGCGGATAACACTAGACCTGTTATCAACAACCAAACCATAGAAGAGCATTCAAAGGACGGTAAAGTTCTAGTTTCAAAACTTGTCATTATCGGTGCTGGTCACGGCTGGCCGATCAACTCATCGGCCGATTGTGGCAAACCCTCACCAGTTGTCATCAACACTGGCATCTGTGCGGCCAAAATTCTTGCCAAGACATGGGGTCTAACTGATTAATTTAATTATAAATCTGTTTAACAAAGCCCTTCCCTAGTGAATGACCAATTTGTAATAATTTCACCAATTTAAACTTAATAACGCCCCGCGCCAGCTTTTATGATAGTTAACCTATTATGAAATATATCATTATCTTATTCCTCCTTATTAGTTGGTCCCTCTTGGCCCAGGAAGATTCCTATAACGATTCTGACTACGGTAATCAAGAAGATGCTGAGAGCTTTCAAAATAAGGCAGAAATAAATAACAGCACAGAATACCAAGACGAAGAGCCTGACGAGCGAGACTATAAACAAGATTATGCTCGCGAAGATAGTGGTCGCAAAGAAAAGGCCAGAGACTCTTATGATGAACCATACCCACAAGAACAAGAACCTGCACATGAAGAAGTTGAAAGAGAACAAGTTGAAGAGAGAGAGACTTATGAGGATTAATATTCTTCCCCTATTAATAACTTTTATCCTTGTGATCAGTATTGGCTGCCAGTCTAAGAAGGAGCCACAAATTGGCCTCCCTAAAAAGGTAATTCCAATCCAAGAGGAAAAGGAAGACAAAAGCCAAGTCGATATCATCGTTCCAGAAGTGAACGTAACCGAAAATGAAGAATACCTTTCTAAGGACATATTCGATTTGTGGGATCTTTTTTTCCAAAGCTTTGTGCCTGTCGTTTCTGAAACACCTTTTGACACGCGAGTTAATTATAAAAGCATGCACCAGCTACGATCTTCGAGAGATAAAGACTTTCTGGACCTCGTAAGTATTATTGAAAAAAAGATGGCCGGTACAGATGTATCAAAGATGGAGCCTGAGGCGAAAATAGCATTTTACATCAATGCCTATAACTACTCGGCCATTCGCTTAGTTAATAAGGGGTTTATTAAAGATGGGGAAATGATCTCTTCGATAAAAGACCTATCAAAGAGCTTCTATTCACTCGAAATTCTGATTAGATCTGCTATTCAATTTTATGATGGCATAAAGAGTTTAGACGATATTATGAAAAAAGAGATTAAACCTCTCTTTATAAAAGGAGATAAACTAGCAGATGCTCGCTTTTACTTCCTTTTAAACGGAGCAACTCTTGGACGGGCCACGCTCTTAAACCAAGCAATAAGACCAGATACTCTTGAGGCCCAATTAAGTTTTGCGACAAAGAATGCCCTAAAGATTGATCGCTATGCCAAAGTAGAGGGGGAAACATTAAAAGTAGCTCGTTTTTTTAAATGGTATAAGGATGAATTTGAAGAAGCGTATGAGACACTTGAAAACTTCTTTACGGAAAATGGTATAGAAAGAAGCACGTACACGAAGCTTCGTTATCAAGACTTTCAATGGGAACTTAACGATATTGCACGCTATTCAGGTGTCGTCATTACAGAACCGAAACAACCTCTGCCACAAATCATTGCAGAGGAAGAAGAGATTATTCCAACTCAACCTTGTGACTACTTAAAGTCTGAAAAAGTTACAGTTCTAGGCCATTGTAATCAAGTTATTGATGGACGACTCTCGGGTGCATACCCCTACAAAAGAGAAGTTTTAGAAGCGAAAATCTGCCTTTACACGAGAGATCTTGAAGATGGCGAGCGTAGCCTCGGCATCAACGGTAATATTATAGAAATTGAAGATGAGAGCAATACTCGAGAGAACTTAAGTCTAGCTGTTGAAGACAAGCTCAAAGAGAAAAAAGATGTTCTTAAGATTCGTATTGCAGAAGGTGTCCGCACAAGACTAGAGTATTTGCAAACTGATAGGCGGTTAGAGGTAAGACAAACTTCTGTTTTACCAGGTAAGGGATTTCGTAAGTTTTTACTTCAATGTGAATAAGTTAAGCTGTAGCTGAAGTCTGTTTCTTGCGAATGCGAGAGGTAGGCTGAGGCCGTTTTATTAGAACCTTTAAATTAACAATTTCTTTTTCAAGTTCTTTAATTCTATCTTCATTAGCATCATTTTGACTCTCTAGCTGATGAAGAGATTCGAGAAGAACCAAATGCTTTTCATCATTGGGAAGATCTAGCCCTTTTAAAAACCATTGAACGTTTTTGCCATAAGCTTTCTTTAACCATAAATTCATATTAAGACTCATCGAAGATAATTTTAAAAAGGATTTGTCACGATAAAGACTCTCCAAAGTATTCTCAGTTAAATCAAGCCCACGCTGCCACATCTTTTTTTTAAGACTAACTCGCATATTCAACTTCCCTTGTGTTTGTTAACCAATTTTCCACTTCACTCCAAAATTTTTGCTGGTGTTTACCACTAATGACACAACCGATATGACCACCACCAAGAGCGACCTCTTCAACATTTGGTGCATATTCCTTAATGGCCAATGAGCTTTGAGCAGGAACAATAATGTCTCCTAAGGCATAAAAACAAAGCACTGGTGCCTTAATCATTTTCAAATCTACTAGGCGATCACCAAGATAGAATTCATTTTGAATGAGTCTATTCTCAATATATAATTCTTGAATAAACTTTTTATAAGTAAGACCAGGAAAATTTATATTATCGCCCACCCAACTATTTATAGCGGCGTATTTTTTTACAAATTCCTTATCCCAACTTAATTTTAATAAAGACTGCCACTGCCTTACCCCGCCTAAAGGCGTTAGCATTTTAAATGTTTGATTAAGAAAGTCGTGACGAATATTTCCCCAGACATCGGCCATCTGTTCCAAATTTATATTGGACTCGTTTGCCCACTGATAAAAGGTTCCTTCAACATGAAAGTCAATCGGAGAAGTCAGCAAGAGAAGAGACTTTATTTTATTGGGGTTTAAGGCGGCAAAGAGAGTGGCAAAAGTTCCACCAATACATTGACCAAATAAATGGATCTTCGTTGCCCCAAAGCTAGTCAACGCCAATTCATAGGCCCATGTGTGCCAGTTAAGAATGTGATCTTCTAATGTGGCAAAACGATCCTGCTCGCGTGGAGCACCCCAATCCAAGAGGTAAACGGTATGACCATGATCAACAAGGTCTTCTATAAAAGAGCAGCCCTTATACAGATCTAGAATGTAATAACGATTAATCAGTGAAGGCGTTACGAATATGGCCTCCCCACTAGGGTGAATTCCTATAGACGGAGAAAATTTTAAAAGACGACAACGACCTCTTTGACCAATCACTTCGTAAGGCGTCCCAGCGATCCCTTCCTTTATTAAAGGTGTCTTGAGAAGGCTAAGGTTTCTCAAACGCAAGGGGAACTTCCAAAGCTCTTGTGCCATTGGCCTTTCCCTAAAAAACTTGTGCAAAGGAGTAGTTGAGGTCATTACCATCTTTAAAAACTCTATACTTAAGAAGCTTTTGTTGTTTTTACTGGTTTTCCAGTTTCAAAACTTTTTGAGAAGGAATGAAATGCTTCTGTCCACATATCACGTGCCGTCGCTGTTTGCTTCATCCACTCTGTGTAAAGACTTGTTTGGGTTTGCATTCCAAGCTCAACCATTTCACGGACCTGACCAAATTGACCTTCCATCACGCGAGTGGCCTCTTCACCTACTCTCGTTGAGAATTCACTTGTTTGTTCGTAAGATTTTTTACAAAGCGTACTAACTTGAGCTGTTAAATCATTTAATTGGGTCATGACAACCTCCTTATCAGTCATGTAATAAAATTCGATATTGTTAATTTAACGGAAGAACATTTTTCTTGCATCAACTTTTTATACTTTTGTATAATTATTTTAGAATTTCTGTTAAAATACAATTACTAACCACCCAAAGGAGACTTCTTTGCTCGACTATAGTCCACCACCTCTTAAAGAATTGTGTGAAGAAGTCACTATTAAAAAAGGTAGAAGAACACTAAAGCTCAAGGTCCATATGTGGGAAGGCCCTTCTAAAAGTGGCGACCACAGTCCACAAGAGGAAGAGAGAACAATTGTTGTTCTTCCAGGCCTTGATGATAGTGTCTTTTTTTATGAAAAGGCCTTTAACCTCATTAGAGAATTCAATCCAGAATGGTCTTTACTTGGTATCGACTTAAGGGGACAAGGTAAAACAAGAGATGATGAAGGACTCATTCCAAACTCATGTATAACCCTAGATGAGCAGGCCCACCTTTTAGAAGCGATTCTTGAGAATAAACAGAAGAAGAAAATATTTCTGGTCGGCCTCTCCTATGGCGGCGGTATTGCCCTCCACTACACCGGTCATTATTCCCAAAGAGTTTTAGGGTTAGGACTTATCGCTCCTTATGTCACCGACTTTAAATCTTACAAGCCCGGTATCGCAGGACTTTATTATTTTCTTGGTTCTTTGAATCCCTTAACAAAACGTTTATCTCCCTATTCTCTTCCCTATTACTTCCAGTTAGCACGTTTAAAAGGCCAATTAAATCCAAGTGTAAATTGGACACCCAACCGGATGCATGCCTTAACAAAATTAACGTTGGGAATACTTGATTTAAATACCGATGAAGCTTTGGATGAAACACCTCACCTTCCACTTGGCATTCACTTACTTAGTGCCTGCCAGGACACAGTTGTCCCAATAGCGGCGCATAGGCATTTTTATAATAGAATTCCTAAATCTATGGAAAAATCGTTTTATTTAGAAGATGGTATTGGTCACAGAGTCTTATCCGACCATCCTAAGCGGGCAGCTCGCTGGCTTCACCGAATTCTTTAGATTAAGAATTCTTAATCCAAAGAAATTATTTCACTCTTTCGGTAAATGGATAACTTTTAGTAAAATAGATCTCACGCAGGAAATACTATACCTCTGCGAGAGGAAAATGATGTCATCTATAAATAGAAATAGCTCGGCCAACCTAGAATCTCAACGCCACTCAAAACAAATTCAAGAGATGGAGTCCAAGCGTCGTAATCAATTAGATGAAATGAGAAAAAGTTTCAAAAGTCAGATAGAAAATAAAGATGAAGTTAACTCTCACCGTTTGGAAAATATTAAAAAAACTCACGCTGAAAAGAGTAAAGAGTCTACTGAATCCTACAACACTCGTATTACTAGCTCTCAAAATGAAATTGCAGGAAAAATAAAAGAGATGGATAAACGAAATAATAAAGAACTTAGTAAAATTAGAGAGAGCTTTAATGAAGAAAAGATAACCATGAATAAATCTTTTGAACGCGAGCTCAAGAACCTTAAAGTTAGTTATGAAGAAATTATTCAAGATAAAGATAGCACGATCAAAGAATTGAACTACCAAAAGGACTATGACCTCAACTACCTTAGTAAGCGCATGGACAAGAAGTTCAAAAAGTTAGAAGAAAATTATAAAGATAGACTCGAAGACATAAAGAAAAAGCATAGTGCTGAGATGGAGCATCTTGAAGAGCGCAAACGTACGTAAAAGTAATTCCCAACAAGACACAATTTCAAAATAATCAGAGACTTCCAGTTCTATTGCCAAATTTATAAGGCGGATATTTCTACAATTTTTGGTTAACTCTGACTTTAAGTTGTCGAATTTGCATAATACTTTTTTTTTCTCTAACCCACAAAATCGATT
>JAFMBV010000023.1 GCA_017858255.1 Bacteriovoracaceae bacterium | reverse complement strand
GGCAGGACTTTCACCTGCGGAGGATCAGCTAGCTTCGCTACCTTCAAACAAGACCAGTATTACTCTTCTAAGTTTAATTTTCAAGATGAAGTTGGTTAGCAATTTTTATGATCAACATCATAAGAGCTAAACCAGTTATGAGTTTTTAATTGCCTTGTTCTCACATTTTTCACGACAGTACCAACTTCTCTTATCAGTTTCGTTACTCCAAGAATTTGTCAGTAAATCATTAAAGAAGCCTTCTTTTAAAACGCTATCAAGAGAATTCTTATGAAGATCATTAAAATCTTCATTAAGATTTTTGAGTACATGACTATCAAATTCTTCTCTTACCCTACGACCTATATAATTTTTATTACTCATAAAAGTACAAGGCCAAACCTTGCCTAAATGATCAATAAAGAGAGTTCTACTTGATCCCATGATCGCCCTACAGGATACCTTTCGTTTATTAATCTTCTGCCAGTAACTATCCAAATCAAAGTTTTCTCTTTCCTTATGATAACCAGTGACATTTCGTAAGATACTTATCAGGTCCTTATTCACATTATATGCATCGCTACCATCTTCCCTTACAAAAAAATCATTACAGCCAAGGTCCCTTGCCATTTCTCTCGCGGACTCAACTTGATGTTTATTCAAATTAAACTCAAAGAACTTCCATGTTACAGGGATACCTGAATCAATGGCTGATTTCATATTTTTCAAAACGGCTTCTGTTTTTATACCAAATTTTAATAAATTCGCGACTTCTCCTAGGCCATCAATGCCATAGATAATCCTGGAGTTTGGACTTATCGCCAAAAGTTTCTTTCCTAATTCAAAATGATCAACAGGTGTCCCTAGAAAACCATTTGTATAGACGTTAACAACCCCATTAAAAGAAGACCTCTCTATCATTTCTAATACATTTAAAAAATTAGGATACGATAATGGATCATCAATATTACCGCTAAATTCAATACAATCGAGATTTTCAGTAGTCTTAGAATTAAAGATATTTAATAAAATTTCTTCCTCTAAGAAAACGCCTCTTTTTATATGAGGATTAGCTTCACTGTAGTTCCTAGCAGTACGAATACAACCGACACACAAAGCTTCGCACTCAGAGCTCAACTCTAAACATAACTTTGTAATTTTAAAATTGTTAAAGTTCATTGATTCCTCTTTACTAACTTTAAGAGTTCGCTTTGAGTTCTTTTAAATTTTCCGTGAATAATCAAATGATAGCGAGGAGAATCACTTGAGTTACATGCACTATGGGCCACAGAAACATCGTATAACCGTACATCACCGGCCTCCCATGGAGTGACCCCAAATCCCTTGAAGACAATTTTTGCAAGATCAGGATTATTTATCGCAATATTAACGGCAAAAAACTTTCTTTCACCACTTTCATGATCTTGATGAGGAAGGATATGGCCGTTTGGAGCTAACCTCATGATCCTCACCCGATAATACTTTTCAAAGAGATCCCCTTCCCTTAAAAAGTCTTCTAACCATTTACTAAGGGCCGGTGCTTTCTCAATAGCACTTGTCCATTGATAAGGAACCTCATCATCTGTTTGATAACCATAGTGAGAATGGGACTGAGTATGAGAGTCTGAAATGCCATGTAAGGCAACACTCGTCCATCCATCAGCATCCAAGCGATGCTTAACATAGCTCCCCTCTAAAGAGATCACTTCTGATAAGACTTCATCGTGGGGAAAATCGGCGTTTAAAAGAGGAAAAGGAGAATCTTCAGCATCCAAATCCTTATATCCAAAGACATTTTCTTGAAAAAAACAAAAGGCCTCACCATAATCAACAGCATTTTCTAGGGTAAGATCTTTAAACAGATGAATATTTTTTATGAAATCACCTGCTCGCCGCAAATTGTTTGGCACAAACCCATCATAGAACAATTCAGGCTTATTTTTTTTTGCTTTAGTGAAAAAATTCATCGCGCTGGCCCGAATGACGTCACTATCAAGCATTGTCATAGTGGGTTTGTAATTGAAGGAGTTACTAAGCCATAAGTAGTCACCCTTCCCATCACTTTCCTTATTAAAATAGAAATCTAAGGAATCGCTCTCACATAAATTTATTTCTTTAAACACTATAGTACTTTTCTCTCTGATATCTTTTAGAAAGAGAAGCCACTCTTCTTCACTTTCCCAAAAGCTTAAGAAGTAATTCCAATACTCATCAAGATCACTTTTAGAGCTTCTTCTTATGATTGGTTTCAAGGACTCCATTAGCTCTGGATAGTCCAAACCGTCCCACTCAATAAAAAGAAACCTCATTATTTCCAACGAAATCTTTGAAAAATCAATCAAGCAAATTTTAGTTTCATGGGAATGGCCGTACTCTTTTAATAGGAGGAAAGGCCTAAGTGAAGAACAAACTGAAATTAAATTTCTAAGAGGGCCTATAAACTCTCTTGTTATGATCGCCTTTTCTAAGCTGATTGGGAAAAAGGGATCATATCGACCTGTCTGTTCAATTCTTAAGGCTTCACAGGTTATTAATTTCTCATTTGGATAGAAGAATCTCTTTTCTCTTCGTAATTCCTCATTAAAGGGAACCACATCAAGACCGGCCGACAGTGCTTCATGAATCCAAAGGCCGCCATTCGCAATATCCTTAACACGTATTTGCCCTTCTCCAGCACACACACTTATAGGAGTGTAGTCGTCATGAAAGTTTTCCTTTGATCGTTTAATATGAATTAGCTCTTTATTTGCATTTTCGTTTTTGTAAAAGGGAACTTCATTCAATTTCAACAAGAGTTTTCGATTTATCACTATATGCTGGTCATGAAGTTCATAATAGCGCTCTTTTCGATCAAGGATATGTCCCATTAACCCTATATTATAATTAAGATGCTCCGTTAATAGGTAGAAGAAATCCCTATAATCATGGCCTAGTTTACTGATGATTAAGAAATCAAAATCATCTCTTTTAGAGCTCTCCTTAATGGCCTTCTCTATGTTTCTATAAAAGCACATTTTAAAAGTGGGTTCAGTAAGCAAGCGACACACTTCATATTCAAAGAGTCCCTTTACAATACTTGCATTTTCTTCATTGTAATCCTTCTCGGACACAAGAATGCAGATCAGTACTCTCCACTTCTTGTAGTTAGCAACATCCGTACTCCACTCTTTATAGCGGGCCACAATATTAGTTCTTCCAGCGCTCAACGACTTCATCTCCATTTAAAATAAGTATTTATATTTCGCTTAATCCTAACTAACAAAAAAGGAATATGCGAATCTATTAAAATTCAATCACCTCATAGCTATTGAGTTCCACAGTATAATCTTTTTTTACCTTACACTTTTCTGCACATCTCCATGACCTTTCATTACTAGAATCACTCCAACTCTCTACAAGCTGTTTTTTAAAAAAAGAATGATTCAAAACCTCAGTAAGCGAAGAATTATGGAGAGAATTAAAGTCAGGCCCACAGTCTTTTGTTACAAGTTTGAGAAATGCTTCCTTAACAGCAGGCTTGGCATAAAGAGCATTAGAATGAAAGCAACAAGGCCATACCTTCCCTTCCCAACTAAGAAAAAGCATTGTTTCGTCATTTCCTTTAAATTTACAAGAAATTTTCTCTGTAGCTTTAATCGGTAAAAAACGGTTCATATCAAATTCACCAGCGCTTATTTGTTGAGGAACCTTTTCCTGGCGTCTTCTCTTTATTTCTTCTTCACCCATTTCTGAAGCAAGGCTACGATCCTCTCGAAAACGAATTTCTTTACACCCGACTTCAGACGCCATTTTCTTGGCATCATCAACCTGATGTTTATTCCAAGGAAAAATAAGAAACTGCCATGTTACATCAACACCACTCTCTACAGCAGCTTTCATATTGGCAAAAGACTTTGAAAAACTTGTTTGATAGCGATAAAACTCATGAACATGATCTGTTCCATCAATGCCATATCTTAATACTGATCCACCCTGAAACCTTTTAAGCAATGAACCCAATCGGTGATGGTACTCTTCATCCCTTAAAGATCCATTAGTGTGAATAATAATTCTGTATTTATATGAAATCTTACCAATGTCTTCAATAAGCTCTAAAAGTTCTGGGTAGGCCAAAGGTTCATCAATGTTGCCACAAAACTCAATTTTATAGATGTCTCGAGCAGCTTCGTCTTGTAATAGATTTAGAAGAACACTCTTTTGTAGAAACTTACCCTTCGGTATTGTGTCCTTAGTTTCAACTAAGTTAGAAGCAGTTCTTACACAACCAACACATAGAGCATTACATACAGTTGATAACTCAACCTGAATCTCCGTTAAATTCCTAGCGTAATTCATATCCATGTTAGAGATAATTTTTCCAGTGAGGGTAGTATTCAAATAGCTTACTCTCTCCCCCATTTAAAGTGGCATCATACTTCAAGAATTTATGAAAATCTTCTTCACGATCCTCTGCCATCATAAAGTTAAGACAGTCATTTACCATACGTATGACTCTCTTCCTTTGATTTTCAATCATTTCGACAGTTTCATGTAGCAGATAGCGTTCCAATACTTCATCTATTTTTTCCAAAAATACCCCTGCATCATAAGAAATTTTCTCTTTAATTTCTTTAGGTAATACTTGGGTGCGAAGTATTTGAGGTTCACTAACTTGGCTAGCATGCACCAAAAGGCCATTCTCTAGTAAAAACTCTATTGAAGGAATAAGTCGTTCTATATTATAAGCACTTACTGTTATCGTTCCTAGGAGACGCTCAATATTAATATTCTTCGCTTTCTTTAAACGGGAAATATTCTCAACAACAGTCTCTATTTTCCCATATTTTCGTACATAGGGATAAATATAGGGATCACCATCAATCGAGACCTTCATAACCAATGCTTTAAATTTGGACCACTCCTCAATGTAATCCACTCCCTTATACGTGAGCTTGGAAAGGTTTGAGGAATATTCCAACGTTATGTTTTTTGCATTACTCGAAATAATATTTAGAAACTCCAAGTGCTCATCTTGAATGAGAGCCTCTCCCCCCGCTATCATGATGTACTCTAGTGAATCCTTCCATGAAACGATATCCTTGAGCATTTTTTGGCCAAGAAGAGAGAGCTTAGGTCCCAGAGATTCTCTATTATATTTAATTCCAAGCTCATTCAGATCATCTTTAATTTCGCGATACTCAGTTTCCCACTTCGAAGAAAATAATGGACCACACATTCGACACTGAAGATTACACTTATTACTGAATCGCAGTTCAAGCTGGCGCGGTCCTCTCTTGATAGAAAAGTCCTCATTCAGAACGTCTTGTAGGTCCCACCAATTCTTAAAAGATCCGACTTCTTTTAATGTTGATTCTCTATAGGAACCCACACCAGAATCCTCTAAGTCCCAGCACGCCTTGCAGTTTTCATTTTTCTTACCATTGAGGAGGTCAGATCGAAGCTCAGTCCATTCTTTCGAGTTCCAACCGCTATCATTCTCCTCGGAAGAAGAGACAGGTTTAGAACGAAAACATGGGGCCGTAAGTCCATCCACTTTATAATTTAGATGAACAAAGGGGTAGAGACAGAAAGTCTTACTTTTTTTTAATTCTTCTTTCTTAAAATTCATATTGATCAATTAACTTAGAGAGCTTTGGAAACACATTTTCAAAATCTTCGCCTCTTAGTTCATCCAAAGATTGTGTATAAGTTTTAAATAGATTTAACGTTTCTTTCCCACTTTTCAAGCCTGTAAACATATTTTTAACCGATGCAGGAACGTCAAACTCCTCCATAATTTCTTTTGGCACAATTTCAGGTGATAAATAGGACGGAGCATGAACCATTTGATAGATAGACTTTCCTTTTTCATGAGGAATATCTTCTACGAAGGAATTCCACCATGACTCCATTTTATCTAGAATCTCTAGGCTATAGATACTTACTGTTGTGCACCTAGTGATGCTAAACCTGCGATCTTCTTTCACTAGGGCCTTAAGCTTTTCAATGACTTTTAAAATTTCGTCCCAACGAGAAGGATACCTTAGATAATCATTTGCCTTCTCAATACCATCTAGGCTGAGGCTAAAATCAATGCTCTTAAACTTTTTTAATGTATCAATTATTTGGTCACTAGGAAGAATGGTTCCATTTGTACAAAATCTTAACTCTACATTTTTAGAAATATCCATTTTTACCATTTTATCTAAGAAAATCGGCAGTTCTTTGTGAAGAAATGGCTCCCCACCAGTAAATTTAACTGATTTTATCGTATTAGGTATGGATAGGTTTTTAAGATCATTAAAGGCCGGTTTGATTTTAACTTTTGGTCTTCCTCTTTCAAGAATTCCTGCCTCGGTAAGTTTTTGATCATCTTCATACCAACGTGTGCTCAAATTTGAATCACAACTTCGACAGGCCAAATTACAGATATTACTAAAGCCTACTTCCAAATCGATGAGGTCGATATTCTCTCGTGTATTGTAATCAAGTTTTTTCTCGGCCTCCTCATGAGTTAACCTCATTGAGAATTGG
Source organism: Bacteriovoracaceae bacterium (assembly GCA_017858255.1). Taxonomy (GTDB): domain Bacteria; phylum Bdellovibrionota; class Bacteriovoracia; order Bacteriovoracales; family Bacteriovoracaceae. The sequence continues at coordinate 36,659 of JAFMBV010000023.1, read as the reverse complement.
CCAGAATCTTCTTCATTAAAACACTTTGAGCAGCCACTGGGTTTTAAACCTTTCTCTAGAGTTTTCCGTAAATTACTCCAGTAGTCTGAAGTTAAGTAATCACTCAAATTAGCATTACCACCCATGCGCGCCAAATCATCGTCAATAATGAAGCGACAGCAAGGCTTAGTAATTCCGCCTGGTTTTATTTGAAGATGAAAGTTAGGAAATGCACACCCAATGCCTTTATTCATAGCGAAATTATAAAGAAAGATAAGACTACAGACAAATGAAAGAGCGTCAAACAAAGCAAATCACTCAAGTAATTAGTGCGGTTTAAAACCAGGAAATATAGATAATCCCCTAATCTATTCTGCTACCAAGAGAACGAAGGCGCTCCAAAATGATGTCATCAAGATCACTTTCACCTTGGGCAGGCAGTTCTAGAGAGACTTCTTTAAATTCTTCTCCACCAAAGTTTTGATTTTCTTTTGATTTTTCAAGGGACAAAATATTTTGATAGAGGGACTCATATGAAGAATTGGCCCAAGGATTTTTTGAAAGATAGCTGGCAGCACTTTGGCAGCGATAATACTTTGACCTCAAATTGCAATATTCTTTAGGAATGCCATAAATCCTGCAATCTTTTCTAGAAAGATTCTTATATTTTTGAAAAATAGATCCATGAGACTTCTCCTCATATTTATTTAAAACATGTTGGCCATTTTTAGTAAGACCCTTCTCCTCATCAAAATATGTATAAGCATGGATCTCTGAGTGCATGGCGTGCTTAAGAGGTCTTCCTTCTAAATCTGTCCGCCTAAGAGCGACGACATCACCTAGTTGTGGTATTTCGACCTCTATGCACAGGGGAGAATCAATTGTCGCTCTAAATTCTTCACCGCTCACGTAGCGAAGACCTTCTGTAAGTCCTGAGAGATAGAGTGAGGTGTTCCAGCAGTTTGGACCATTCTTGGTTTGTGTGAGAGATTTGGCGCGTTGCCAGCGTTTACTGACGAATTTTTCTCTTGCGAGCTCTTGTGCCTTTTCCCTATAAACAAAACCTCGGCCAAAAATTAGCGGTGCTGTGGTCATTGGATAAGCACTTTCCATAAAAATCTCTTTTATCTCACTAGCACTGAAGTCAGGATATTTTTGCCATAGTCTAATGGCCTCGTTTGCCATGTAGGGAGAGGCCATAGAGGTACCAGAGTGACGAATTTCACCACCGCCAAGAGAGGCCGCATAAACACCTTGTCCTGGTGCTAGAATATCAACACTTTTCTCACCAAAATTACTAAAGTCTGCCATGAGATATTCGTCTAGAAGGTCCGCCTCAATAGTATCGCTGTTGATTGAGCCGACAGTGATGATATTCTTGCCCGAAATAATCGCTGGATACTGACGGTTAGCGAAAATATCGATATCCACTCCAGGTATTGAATTCCCAGAGGCCACAACAAAGAGAGTTTCAGAGTTCTCCTTGACCATTTGCTTTAAAACCTTATTGGCATCTCTTAGGCCCATATGATTCCTTATGTCCGCCGGAAATCCAAAACTCATGTTAACGACTTTCACTTTATGTTCTTTTAAAAAGCGATTTATATCTTTTAGGTAATCTGTATTTGTATAATTTCCCGCAAAACCTATGATCCCAACTCCCGTCATGTTGCGAGTCGCGATATGGGCCACATGGGTTCCGTGGGATAAGGGTCTCCAGCCTTCGGCCATCCCCGTTGAACTCTCTGAAGGTAGACCAACCCCCTTCTCTCTCTCCCAACCCATAAAATCATCAACCCAACCGTTGTTATCATTATCAACACCATCGACAGGATCTTTTGGGTTTTGATACCAGTGATGAGCAAGTTCTTCATGATTGTAATCAAAACCGCTATCAATAATCGCCACAAGAAATTTATCTCCGCGATAGAGGTTGCGCCTTCTCTTTTCTATTTCTTCTGCGCTCAGATGAGAATTTTGCCAAACTAATTCAGGATTAAAGGCCTCATATAGCTCGTAAATATTAGTGACCTGATTATTTTGATATTCTTCATAGCGATAAGGCTTGCTCTCTTGCCCGTTATAAAAGAATTTTAATTCAGAGACGATATTTCCCGTAGAGTCCAAAATCTGCTTCTTGAGTGGACGATTAGGGCCATGAACGACTCCCCTATCTTCAAATATTTCAATCGTTGTTGGGGTTTTTTCAATATTATCGGGAAAATTCCATTTTTTAATAATCGTCGTATTTTTTAGTTTAGCGTTTCTAGGAGTAATACCATCCTTAAATCTAAGTTCTTCTCTTGCCTTTAATAAACCACTTTCTGGATCGAGTCTGTCTCGCAACCAATGACCATTTTCAAGTAATTGCCATTTTAACCATGCGGTCAATTTACCACTTTTTGAATAAATCTTTGTTTGTTCAAGAATATCTAATCGATAAATATATTCTGAAGATATTATTTGGGTGCCATCAAAAAGGTTTCTTACAATATTTTCGGTAGGTGAAACTTGCGCCCACGAGAGGGGCTGCCAAAGAAATACTGATAGCAAAAGCGCTTTTAAAATAGTCATGGGAGACAATAACACTTTGGTCTTTCAGACAGGAAAAACAGATAAAAATTACGCCTGTTAGTTTTCTAACACCAATAAATGAGTAGACTTAGAAGAAAAAGAGCGACTTTAGATATAAGTAAAAACAGCAACTTAGCCTACCCTCACGGCCAAAGTATAAATACCTCACTCAATATTTGTAAATTCTATTTTAGACCATCAAACTAATAGTGATTCTTAACTAAGTCGGTGTAATGTTAACAACATTAAAATTTCAGCAAAGTTTTTAGGACCTAAAAGGAAAAGTGAATTGAACCAATCTTATTTTATATATAGTGGAATTGTAACAGGATCCCTCTTAACCATTTGGCTTCTTTTGAGGGGAATGATGAATAGGATGGAAAAAAAGAAGACAAGGCTTTTAGAGAAGAGAAAGAATCTCGAATCAATTATGACAGAGTCTCCCATTACAGACAATCACGAAGAGTCTCTTATTCGCGGTCTTGAAAATATCGAGACACGATTTATTTTCTTTCAACGCTTCACTCGCCCTTTCATTTTAGGTGTATGGATCATCCTCCTTCTGCTCCCTTTTTTAGATGGTGCCTCTAAAACATACACTTCCATTCTTGTTGCTATTATTACCGTTCTTATCTCTATGGCCGCAAAACCCTATATTGAAAATCTCTTTGCGGGAATGGTTGTGTCTTTCAGTAACTCAGCAAGAATTGGCGATACTGTAGAAGTGGATGGACATTATGGCACTATTGAAGAGATTAACCTGACCTACACTACGATAAAGCTATGGGATTGGCGCCGTTACCTGGTACCCAACTCCACACTCATATCAAAAGAGTTTCTCAATTACAGTTTAAATGACCTCTATGTCTGGGCATATATCGAATTCTTTATTGAACCTAATGCTGACTTTGATCTTTTAGAAACAGAATTAATAAAAATAACAAAAAAATCCACATACTTTCATGTCCAAGATAATGAGGAACCAAAACTATGGTTTATGGGTACAGATAAGGACTCAGTTAAATTCTGGCTGGCCGCCTGGGCGAAGAACCCAAGTAGTGGTTGGAATTTAAAATCAGATATGCGAAAGGGACTTACTAAAATTACAAAGGCCAATGGTTGGAACTTCCATTTATCGCAAATGGAAATAAGGAACCCCACTCAAAATCATAAGAATGAGGCTTCCATATTATCTAAGAGTAAACCTCAGAATTAGATTGGTGTAAGTAGTGAAAGTGCTTTTCATATTGAGTGATTATATCCGTAATAATCTGCTCTTTAGTGTAACCAAAGATATCATAATCCTGACCACCAGATAAAAGAAAGACTTCGGCACGGCAATAACCATCTTGCTCATCATTGGCATAGTCTGGAACACTAAATTTACGGATCACTACTTTATAAACAAAGTCTTCAACATCGTTATTTATGACGACAATTTTTGCACTTGATTCATCAATAACAGTTTTGGTATTTAACCCCTTACTATTCATGGTAGTAGAGAGCTCTTTAATAGCACTCGCCACGTCTTTTTTTAAAAAGGTTTTTACTTCAGTTATTTTAGGTAAACTCACGATGGAGTCCAATCTAGACTCCCATGAGGTGCTTGAATTAGAAAATTGAACGGTAGTCGTATGATTCATCACGGCCTTCATATGCATGACATCATCATTCAAAGATCGCACGAGAGCAAAGGCACCAATAAGAATCAAGAAGATCATAGGAAGGGCCGAGACAATAGTCATTGTTTGTAATGCCTCAAGTCCTCCTGCAAGTAAGAGAGTCGCCGCAACAACACCTTCAAGTAAGGCCCAAAAAATTCGCTGCCAAACAGGAGGCTCTTCTGCACCACCAGAGGTCAGGGTGTCTATAACAAGAGAGCCAGAATCTGAGGAACTAACAAAGAATGTTACGACTAGTAACAACCCAAGACAAGTTAAGGCACCTGAGAAGGGAAAGTACTCAAAGAACTTAAAAAGCGCGACGGGGACATTTTCATTAACAACTGTGACTAATTCAGTTGCGCCATCTTTAAGCACAAGATTAATCGCAGAGTTTCCAAAAACGGTCATCCACAAAAAGGTAAATGCTGAAGGAACAAAGAGAACTCCCAAGAGAAACTCGCGAATTGTTCGCCCACGACTAATTCGCGCAATAAACATCCCTACGAAAGGTGACCAAGAAATCCACCATCCCCAATAAAGAAGAGTCCAGCCACCGAGCCATTTATCTTTTCTTTCATAGGCATAGAGATTAAAAGTTTTATACATCAAATCAGAAAGATAGGCGCCCGTATTTTGGACATAAGAGCGCATAAGCTCCCCTGTATCCCCAAGAATGAGAACGGCCAATAACAGCAGAACCGCCAAAATGATATTAGCATTTGAAAGCTTTTTAATTCCCCCATCAAGACCTAATACGACAGAAACTGTGGCCATAAGAGTGATAATGGCAATGAGACCCACTTGAACCATACTGGTTTGTGGAACATCAAAAAGATAGTTTAGACCGGCATTAACCTGAGTAACACCAAAACCAAGACTAGTGGCCACACCAAACATTGTCCCAATAACGGCGAAGGTATCGATGATATCTCCCGTTACTCCGAATATTTTATCTCCTATTAAAGGAAAGAAAGCAGAGCGCGGTAGAAGAGGAAGGTTTTTTCGATAACAAAAATAGGCCAAAGTTACGGCCATTATCGAATATATGGCCCAAGCATGCAGACCCCAATGAAAAAAGGTAATCTTCATCGCCTCTCGGGCACTCTCTAATGTATTAGGATCTCCCATAGGTGGAGAAGAAAAGTGCATGATAGGTTCGGCCACACCAAAGAAGAGAAGGCCAATTCCCATCCCTGCAGAAAATAACATTGAGAACCACGAGAGATTGCCGTACTCAGGCGTAGAATGGTCAGGACCTAGCTTTATTTCACCGACTTTAGAGAGCATCATCCACAGCACAATAAACATGATTATGCCGACAGATAAAACATATAACCAACTCGTTGATTCAACTATCCAGCTTTGAATTTCAATAAAGACCTGGGCAAAAGATTTTGGGAAAACGGAGGCCAAAATGGTAATGATAAGAATAAAAAACACAGAGCTAAAGAAAACATTCTTATTTAAGTTTTTTTCAGTGTTGATAGAACTAAATCCTTGTTGAAGATAGCCCCATCGTAACAGAAACTAAGCTATATTCAACACAGGTAAATTGCACTTTAATAAAGACAAATATTCTAAGATTTTATTCCAATAAGCATAAAACGTTTATAGAGAGGAAACTCTTTTTCTCCTGCGAAAAGGACTTTGCTCATTTTGCATTGGGACTGAAACTCTTGAAGGTTTTTTGAGCAGTTGATATGGGTGGCCTCATCAAAGAAGTCATTAGATTGTAAAATGAGAGTCGTTCCGTCAGGAATTGTGGCGTACCACTCAGAAAAATGACCGATGTGTTCACAAGACGTGTTAATGATCAAATCAGGGCTTTCAATCAGTCGAACTTCAGAGCCATCTGACTTAAGAGTGTGATAGTCGTGTCCGTGGTAATTGATCTTGTGCATGTCTTCTGTCGTCGCTTTAAATTTCCAATCATTTAGAAGCAGAGTTTTATTAATAGAGTCCGCAATAAGCGTGCACTCAGCATCAACATCAAAACTTCGATACTTTTCACTAAGAGCTTGATTTCTGGCCTCAGCAAGGGCCGCGAGTAGGCCGTACCACCCACCTAGAATAAAACTCATTTTAGGAAGGGGAAGTTTGAGCTTACTCCACTCTTCTATTAGCCATACTTTACTTTGAATTTGTCCAAAACTAAAAGCGTCCGCCCAATTGGCCTGTGGAAACTTTTGAATCGATTTACGAATATCTGAAATAAAAGGTGACTTTTCTAACTCTCCAAAATAGCGAAGAAAATGATTAATCGATTCTAATTCTGACTTTTCTTCAAAGGAGAGAAAGCCCTTTCTTAAATCGGAAACAATAGAAAATTCCGGCAACGTCTCAATCACTTTTAGAATTAAATTCAATGCTTGTTTTGGGTCTTCAATAGATTCTAAAAAAGCTATTCTCAAGTTTTGAAATTTATCGGCTTCTTCCTCTGGAGCTTGAGACAAGGGACTCAATGACTCAAAGGCCTTTAAGCAACAATTGAGAGAAGTCTCTGGAGCAGATTCGAACTCAAGAAAGGCTACTCTAAGATTTTGAAAGAAATCCGGGTTAAGTTGGGTTGAGGCAGGAAGATCAACAAGAGCCTCCAATGCTTTCAAACAGGAGTTTAGAGATGTTTGTGGTGCCGAATTATATTCAATAAGTGCGATTCTAAGATTTTCAACAAATTCAGAAGAGAATTGATCATTAATTGATTTGAGGCAAAAGTTCGCTGAGTCCATTGCCGTTTCGTCCCAACAAATCAGCGCTTTGCTGATATCTTCAGAATTAACGCCTGTTACAGATATGGCCTTTAATACAGCGATTACTTTAGACATTTTAGTCCCAGTTGAAAGATACCCTTCAAATTTAGGGCCTATTTGATTAAAAATCAATCCATTGCAAAGGGATAGTCCGTTTAGTTATTTAAAACCTATAGATTCACGGAACCATTTGCACCAAAAGAAATCTCACAGCTATAGAGACGATCAATATCTCTATCTTCAGGCTCAACATGACCCATATTGAGAGTTCTACAAGTGATACCTGGACCACTTATATAATACTTCCCCATTCCCCCATCCTCAGCGACGAAACTCCCCGTATACTGAGAAACCTCTCCTAAGTAATCGATCATTTTCTTGGCCTCTTCACCAGTAATAGTGATCCTAGCAGAACTTCTTGAATCAGCTCCATTTTGAGTTGTTTCAACTGTTGTTGCAGCGAATGAGCTTAAAACACATATTGAGGCCATAATAAAAGCTAATTTTGTCATCATACTCTCCTAAAATTTTGGGTCAACAACTCATAACACGCAACAGTATTCTCGCAAGTCAAATATCTAAATCCTAAAAAAATGTACCCAAAAAATGCCCAAGAGATGGGTAAAAACAACTATTTTGAAAAGTATAATTATACGGTTTGGAGTAATTTCTCTCCCTTAAAATATTTTTAGAGAAGGAGAAGCTATGATCGCCATCCAGCATATTTTTAACTGTACACAGTTGCGTACAGTTAAAGAGTATTGACGTTTAATCGAAGGATTAATTTCCAGAATTCACGAGAAATTTTTCTAGAGCGTTATAAACATCCATTGGATGACTCCTAAAAAATGTATGGCCACCATCTTTAATAACTACAAATTTAGCATTAGGAAGATGAGCATAGGCATCCCGTTGTAGGCTTAATGGAACCTGAGTATCTTTATCTCCGGCCAATACTAGAACAGGCTGCGTGACTCTTTCCAATCTTTCATTATTAAGAAATACCCCTGATTTATTGTAGATTCCGTCACAAAAATAGTTCATGGTTCGTCCATCGTAAAAGATGGGTAGGCTCAATTCACTTTTACTTAGCCCTTCTCCACACATGATGATTTTTTGAATCCATTCTTTATTACTATGCTTTCCCTTCGTTAAGGGAGTTGGATCGAGCTTCAGCATCCGCAACTCCTCAGGGATAATACGCTCCTTCGCCGACGACTCTACTTCTTTAATCATCTGATAAATCTTTTGAATACGGTTTGCAGCACTTACCTGGCTTTGGACTTCAATCGCTATTCGCAAAACATTACGAAAATCTCGTGGGTCTTTAAAGCTGCGAGTAAGTACTTGCTTTTGAAATTCTAAATGAACATGCTTTTTTAGAACCCGGGCCTTAAGCTGCTGGGCCATATAATCTTCAATAAAATAAAACTTACTTAATAAGTCCTGACGTTCTTCATAAGAAAAATCACGCAAGTACTTAGTTAAAAACTCAGGGGCACTAGTCTCAAAGAACTCAAGGTTGGTAACCCCCATTAAACGAGCACTAGGACTTGCGGCCATTAAAATTATCTTCTTTACTTTACTTGGGTATTTTATTGCCATTTCTAAGGCGACTTGCCCTCCCGCAGAATGCGCCATCAAAATTACTGGTTGATTTTGAGAGGTAGCATCAATAACAGCATTGAGATCATCAACAAAGTTTGCCGTTGAAATCACATCATTTTGATAGGTTGTAACCGGCCTAGGAAGTAAAGAGCCCCCAGTTCCTCTTGGGTCAAACATCACGATGTTGTGATTGAACCCATGCAAAATAGCATTGAGAATCTCTCTTTCTTGAAGCGCCCTTCTAAGAGGCCCATGACTCTCTCCTGGTCCCCCCGGAATCATAACGATTAAAGGCCGTGTATCAATATCCGCGAGTTTTTTAGAAACGACTACGCTACGAATGTTAAAACTCTCATAACCAATAGGTCTTTCAACTTCTAGGCAGCGGCTTTCAGCTAAATGCATCAGAGTGTATTTTGTTTGGCATACATCTAGTGACCAAGCTGAGGACGCCATTAAAAGTAGAGCAAAGAGGAAAAAAAGTTTCATGTGTTTCCTTTGAAAAGAAAACCAATTTATCAGGAAACTAAGTTTCGATGTGGAAGGTTGAAAAGACTTTATTTAGTGTCAATTCTTTATACATACTTTGAACTTAAGCACTAGCTAAACCCATGAAATATCAATACTATAGCTAATTAGACTTTAATCTCAACAAAGGAAGAAGAAGAGCGCGACATGAGCGGCCATAGCGTTTGGTATAGACGACCTTAGTATTCAAAAATGTAAGATGCGGATAGTGAACTTCCATATCCATTTTTAACTCGCCTTCGATAAAAGTCTTCATCCATTTTATCTGATTAACAGGCTCCATGCCTAATTGAACTTTCCCACTTTTAACCATCTCAGGATACTTTATGAGAAATTTATCGAGCGCCTTCACAGACCTTTTATCATAGGCAAGAAATCCAGAATTACCTTGAGGGTTGGATTCGATCATTTTAATTGTTCCATCTTTTAAAACTGCGACATCCATCCCAAAGGTCATGCCTCTTAATTCCGGTGGCAGTTTATCTAACGCATCCTGAGCGTAACTCTCCACTCTCTTAATATTTGGATCATTCTGCCAATTATCATTATCAGGATATTCATATTGATACCTAGGAATAGTTGAACCATCCCCCAATACTCGGCCAGAAATTACCTCAACTCGAAACTCTTCTTGAATACTAAGTTTTTCTTGAACAATAGAAAGTTCGGGGCTCTTTAAAAATTTATTTATTCGATAGCCCATGAACTCTGGCCTCTCTCTAAGCTTTCTCACAAAGAGGTCGGGGTTTGAGGCACCAAAATCCTTTTGTAGTTCCTGCATGTACTTTATAAAATCAACTTGGTTGTTCTTATATTTTTGAATTTCCTCTTCAAGATCAGTCTCATTAGTAACAAGGAAGTCCGCTTGAGTTGCATTATCCCAAACCCCTTTAATTACCCAACCATTAGGAAATTCTTTATTAAGAAGCCCTCTTAAGTCTTTTGGTTTTATCTTATCCGTTGTCATCTCACCGAGAAGCTTTGTCTTAGGCATGACACTTGGAGCATACTTCTCCCAAAACATCGCCTCAACATACTTATGATCTAAAACCTTGGAAAGCTCTGCATTTACTAGCGCGGGGTTGTACTTACCCATAATATTAAGACCAGTGTCGGGTAAACGATGAAAGACAACACTCTCCCCAGGTAGAATAAATGGCGCTCGCACAGGTTTTTTCATATCCACCCAAAGGGCAACGGAGCGTTTATAAGCGAACTTCTTCAAACTTAAGAACTCGTCATACTCCTTAGAGTCACTGAGATTTTCTGGATCCCCTAAGAATTGTCTGACGATATAAGGTTTCTCGTAAGGGTTCTCAATCGCCATGATTGCTTTTACCCCATCGACGTCTATGCCATGGCGTTTGGCAACTTCTTCGGGGTAGCTAAACTCGCCTTCTCTTGAGCGTTGAACAATACCAACAACACTCTTTGTTGCTTCTAGAGCATTAAAGTTATTGTTAGGCCTGCGAAACTCTACAAGAGGTCGTGGTTTAACCCAATCTGTTTTAACTAAGTAATCACTTATCCAATCATCGGGGTATTGCTCTATAAGAGCAGAACTCACTCTCAAATCATTCCACTTAAATACCTTTAGAATGGACTCAAACCCCTGTGCGGGAAGTTGTTCTTTAACAAACTTTTGAATGCTTGTAATGTCATCATCCCATGCTTCTAAGTTGCCAAGATACTCTGCACTTTGGCGATAGAAGAAATCATCAAAGAGTTCACGCATGCTAGGTTTATAGTCTTGTTCAAATAAGCGATCCATGAAGCCTGGACTATAGACCCCCACATAGTTTTCTCTCCCCGCAATAAGGGGAATTTCTTTTTGGATCGTGGAAAAGTTTTCATCTCGATAATAGTTCCTCATTAGGTTGATGAGAAATTCACTCTCTAACTTTGGATGTTTTTTATCAACGATTTCAACATTCACCTGAATTGAAACCGGTGTTTCGCTATTGGTGCCTCTTGCACCGGCCGCCACTAACCGGTTAAGACCCATTTGAAATAATTGCACCTGTTTATGCTCTATGGGTTCAGTTATAACTTCGATGACTTTGGATTCTCTTGTCGAGGTCTGAAGATCGTTCATATCAAGACCATTGTCTTCCACGACAACAAGGACTTTACCAATCTTGCTTTTTTTAATCTTCCAAACCTGTGAATTTACCGTTTTCTTTTTCTTTGTGGCCGGATCTATATACTCATAAGCATCATCACGAGACTCGATAATCCCACCAATACTTTGTTGAAGTTCAGTGACTATTTGTTTTTGACTAAGACCAGTAAGTTCAACTTCTAATCCAACGCGAGGAGCTTCGTAGGGAGCATAGAAGAAACGCGAGCTAAAGCACATTGCCCCTTCACAAGGAGTCTCTCTAAAATACTCTAAGCTCTCCGCAGTTTTCCTCTTAACAAATTTATCTGCAACATTATCTTTGAACCAATTCTTAAGGTCTTCCCAGTACTCATATTTTTCATGATCAATATGATTGCGAAGATTGCCCCAATTATTACGAAGCAACCACCCTGAAACTCCTTCAAATCTCCATTTAAAACGCTTTTCAAAATGACGAATATAGGCCCCGAGAGTTTTTGGTGTTCTAAAGAAGCCTGACCAATTTCCGGCCTCACCCCAATTGGTATTTACTTCTATCAGACGCATTTGTCCGTCTGGTAGCCAGAAAACGTCAAAGGACCATGCCTGCTTGTAGGTTAACTCTTTAGGCAGTTTATCTAATAGACCCTGAACAAACTCATTAACTTGTTTGTTCTTTTGTTCACTATTCTTTGTGTACCAACGAGTCTCCGTACCACCATCAACAACTTTGTCATAAAATGAGTGCACTCTAAACTCATTAAAATCGCCATAATTACCATTACCACCAACACCACTGGTCCCTTCAAGCTTCTCTTGAATGATATAGCGCTCTCCGGAAGTAAAGCGACGGACCCTCTTCCAATGAAAGGGGCGCTCGACCTCTTCTGGAGAATAGATTTCTCCATCTTGCTTCATAATTAATTCCACAATTTCTTGAGGATCTTTATAAAATGATTTTCCTGCAGAACTCATCCCAACAGGTGGCTTTAAGATAAAGCCTTGAGGAAATTCAAGTTCAAATAAAGCCTTGATTTCTTGGGCAGACTTTACGACTCGCCCATCTCTGGCCACAATTCCCTTATTCATAAGAAATTCTTTAAGGCCATCTGTCTTTTGGTGATAGGTTCTAAAGGACTCACCTAGGTAATTCTCAAGAATCCTTGCCATAAATAATTTATCAAACATAAAAAGTGTACGATCACTGGCCTCAACGAAGCCTTCTTTATAAAGAATATCCCTAAAGGGATTTCTCTTTGCCACTATGCTCACGGAGCGTGACTCATTTAGGTTAGGTGGTAAGGATGCATCAAGAGAGTCAGTATTACTTAGAAATGTCTCAACTTGAGATTTAACCCATTCACTAGGACCTTTCTCACCATAACTAACTAAATCTTTGTTCACAATTTTTTGATACTCGGGATCATCCGAAGAAGGATTTCTAAATGCCGAAGAATAATCATAGGAGACACTACAAGATATGGAGATCATTAAGATCAAAGGAATTAGATATTTAAAATTAAACAGTTTCAAGTGATAACTCCCTCTACTTTAAATGCCTTAGACTTTTCGACATCTCAAACTAAAGCCTTTAATAATTCGTGACGATAAATGTTGGTGAATCGATATCATTTATTGAAAATCCTATTGCTGACGTTTTTTATCTGGATTAATCCAATCCAGGGAACATGTTACGACAATGCCAGACTTCTACTGTCGCCTATGAGTACTATTCACCCCCTATCTCAAGGTGACCGGGATCAAACGATCAAACTCATTCAAAAATACTTTGCCGATAGTGAGGACAAGGTACATTTAAAGCTCATTAGAAATGATGTTAGAGGTTCATTAGGTGATCCTCGTTATAAGAAAATTATGAACAACTGGTACCGGGATGGATGGATTAAGTACTTCATCTCAAAGGACCCGGAAACGCAAGTTGTACGAGCAGTCATTGGTCTTTATAAGAGTAAAAAAGATCACAAAGAGGCCCTTTGGATAACCTCATTAGTCGTTAGCGAAAGTGCAAGAGGCCTCGGTCTCGGAAGAGCGCTGATCAACTTTGCTGAAGACTATGCCTTATCCCAGCAAATTAGCTATCTAAGGCTTTACACGTCAGATGAGCCCTATATGGAGCCGGCACAGGCGCTCTATGACAAAATGGGCTACGTTATAACCGAAACCATTCCCCAGTCCTTTAATGGCATAGAGACTGGCCATATCACTTATTTACGCCAAAAGAAGATCAAATAAATGAAAACGCCCTATTAGTCCTCAAAAAGTCTTAACTTTTTTACGGCCCTAATACAGCCCCACGATGTTTTGGGTTAGTATGCGAATATGACTTATGCTTTTACCTTAATTGGCCTCTTTCTATTTTCTTTTTCCCTCCATTCATCACTTGGAGAAAAAGTTATTCCAGAGTCTCTTCCAAAAGGACTTTGTCTCATTACTTTAGAAAAAGAATATAATCAGGAGAGCTTTCACTGCACAGGAAGCTATGTGGGGAATGGACTTGTTAAAACGGCAGGCCACTGTCTTCATAAATCGAATGTTTTGAACATCTCCTGTAATGGAACAAATGAAACGTTCTATGGAGTAAGCACTAAAGTTTTCCCAAAGTATGATCATCGTCTTATCAACAGAGAAGAATTTAATCGTTGGCAAGACCACGCCCTTATTCAACTAGAGACATCACCTAAGATTCCTGCCTTTACCCTTATCTCTACGAGAGAGAGGTTAGAAAAACTCTTGCCTAAATTTACAGAGTGCCTCATCAGCGGTTACGGCCTTAATGAAGGGGCACCTACAAAAACTGGGGAGCTTCATGGCAGTAGCTTTTCCCCTACAAGGTTAAAACTCAAAAACAAACTGATCTATTTAGAAGGTGTGTACAAGGTTGAACTTATGCCAGGCGACTCTGGTGGTCCCCTTCTTTGTCGCCTAGATCAAACGTGGTATGACCTAGGTACAGCTTCTGCCCACAATTGGGATCATGATTCACTCTATGCCCCAAATTTTGCCGTTTCACAGTGGCACGATAACTTTCCAATTAATAAATATCAGTTAAATACTTTTCCAGCATTACTGGACCCTAGCTTTCAATCATTCGAAATTAAATTGGGCGAGACCTACTATCTTCTACCTTACAGTCAAATAAAAGTAGAAGACGAAGTATTCTATAATGGCGATAATACCTTCACAAAATTTACTGTGACCAGTTTAGAGAATGACAATGTCTTTGGTACCGTTGAATCTCTTGGTTCAAGCTCATTCTTTGTTTGTGAAGATAAATTTCTCTGCTATGGGGCTTCAATGGAAGGACAAGTCTATAGAAATAGACTTAGTAAAGAAAGGTTCATTTACAAAAAATAAGCTCATTATATAGTTAAAATAACCTTCCATAAAGTTTTGGCACGAAACCTTAATTCAAACTAATCTTCCTTACTTTTTATAAATGGCGACAATCGACTTTAATTGGCTAGACCCAAATTTGGCCATAAGTTCAAACTCATCTCGTCTTACAGGCACGTTAATATTATCCGTTGCCAACTGATCCTTATCTACTTCTGGATCATGAAAATAGATAAAATCTCCTTCCATGGCAGTCAACACTATCCAATGGGGCGCCTTAGTCTCGGTAAGCCTGTAAGCACTTATCAGGAGGACTGGTATGCCCCCATAAGCAAAAATATCTTTAATGGTGTCCCAATCATATTCATCTTTAAAAACCTTAATTTTTTCTTTCCTAATTTTCTTTTCAAAAGACTTTTGAACTAGCTGGATGACTTCTTTTTTATGAGCTGAACGAACCCCTTGCACGAATAAAGAAGCAGAAGTATTTATATAAAGTTCAACTTCAAAACCCCTAATATGGGCTGCTAGAGCAAGCCCGTGAGGACCACAACCTCCGTGACCGCTGGTCATAAATATTGTCGTCGCCTCTCTCCAAAGCTCAATCTCATGCTCACGATTCAACTTTATCTTTCGGTTAAGAGCTTTCATCCCCATTAAGAGGCTCGAAGGGCCACAGGTAAAGTCGGTAGTTTGTTGATAGTATGGAACCTTAGGTCCCTTAATAAGCTTGCCCTCAAGCTCACGAATCCTCTTTTCATAACATTCAGCATCTTCTTGGTCTTCATAGTAATTCTCTTTGTGAGCAAAGCGCCGGTAGCCGCAAGAGTCATAAAGGGAGATAGCTGATTTATTGGAAGACTTGACCTCCAAGCGAAGGTAGGTGCAGCCTCTTTCACGGGCCAGCCCCTCTAAACGATTCAGGAGTTTACGGCCAAGACCCTTGCCACTATGGCGTTTATCAATCGCAAGAGAGTAAAGGCGGGCCAAGGCCGTACCTCGATGAAAAACGAGTACTCCATAACCAACAATTTCTCCCCCTACCTCAAGGACAAGAATCTCTCCATGAGATAAGTCCATAAAATACTTGAAGCTTCTGTCACTAAGTTGATCACTATCAAAGGATTTCTTTTCCAACCCCACAAGGGCAGATATGTCTGACTTTTTTCCGGCCCGAAATTTCATTTTTTCTCTCTTATTTTAGTGACCAAAAAGTTGTCCCATACTAACATCAAAGCTAAATATTGGCTTAATAAAAAAAACACAAATAGGCTTAATGAGGAAAAATGAAAGAGCTCATAGTACTAGTTGATAATATCGAGGACTGGAAGGCCTACTATCCAACCGAACATTTAATGCTCGCTAAAGACTACCTCTTTGATTTAAACCTAGGGAGTGGAAGAAAACGACCTACAAGAGTTATCAATCTATGCAAGAGTTACAAATATCTCTCTGTCGGTTACTACTCTTCACTATTAGCAGAGTCTCGTGGCCACAGAATTATTCCGTCTCTAAAAACTCTCAATGACCTTAGTAAGAAGAAACTCTATCTCTATGACCTGGATGAGCTCCAAGAAGTGGCTAAAGAGGCCGCAGAACGTTTCACAAAGAAATCAGATGACTTAAAGGCCATTGCTTTTAGATGCTACTTTGGTCACAGTAAAGAAGCGGTCTTTAAAGGTCTTGCCCAACAAATTTATGAGCAGTTCCCAAGCCCGATTTTAGAAATTAAACTTAATCTAAAAGAGCTTTGGAAAATTGACTCTGTAACACCCGTTGCTTTTACAGAGCTCAATGAAGACGAAGAAGAGTATTTCGGAAAATCCCTAGAGGTTTATTCCACAAAGATGTGGAGGCTGCCTAATCCTAGGAGGACATATATTTTTGATCTTGCTATATTAACCAATCCAGAAGAAGAACTATCACCATCTGACGAAACGGCCTTACAAAATTTTGAAAAAGTTTGTGCCGAGATGGGTATATATAGTGAGCGAGTCACAAGAAAGGATCTCTCTCGTTTAAATGAATTTGACGGCCTTTTTATTCGCGAAACAACGACGATTAAAAACCACACGTATGCATTTAGCCATAGGGCCCAACAAGAAGGACTAGTCGTAATTGATGACCCTGAAAGTATCTTAAAGTGTACAAATAAAGTATTTATGTACAATCTTATGGTAAGAAATAATATCCCTCAGCTTCCCTCCCGCTTTGTATCCGATAGTAAAGACTCTGCACTAGAAAACTTAGAAAAGAGTTTTGATTACCCCATGATTCTAAAGATTCCAGATGGAAGTTTTAGTATAGGAGTAAAGAAAGTTTTGGACCGCCAACAGCTCAAAGATGTCCTAGTGGAATTCTTTAAAAAATCTGCACTCGTCCTTGTTCAAAAATTCCTTCCAACTGATTTTGATTGGCGTATTGGAGTTTTAAGAGGTGAAGCACTATTCGCATGCAAGTACTTTATGAGCAAAGGCCATTGGCAAATTTATGACCATACCAAAAAGGGTGAAGATTTCTCTGGAGACTCCGAAACTCTTCCACTAAACGAAGTGCCAAAATTCATCATAGATACTGCGATTAAAGTCACGGGTCTCGTTGGTAATGGACTTTATGGCGTTGATATCAAGGAACATAATGGTGAAGCATTAGTTGTAGAAGTAAATGATAACCCAAATATTGATCACCAGATCGAAGATCTCGTTTTGGGAGAAGAACTCTATCGTAAGCTTGCCCTGGCCTTCATTGATAACAAAGTAACAGTAACTCACACAGAATAACCATCCACATTCCCCTCTTTAAAGATCCTCAACGAAAGATTTAAAGGCGCACCAGAAAGCGCTCTAACTCTAAAACTAAATTGATGTAAGTCATATTTTTGGAAGCATTAAGCTAATACTATATAAGAAGTTTGAAATAACTGGCGATTTATTAATAGGTGGCCATAAAAAGAAGGGACACTCATGTCTGAATTTAATCTCATAAAATGGTTTAATGATATTTCTATTGATGATGTCCCCAGAGTCGGCGGGAAGAACGCGTCTCTAGGTGAGATGTTTAGAGAACTTACACCTAGAGGAATTAATATTCCTAATGGATTTGCCATCACTGCTGATGCCTACAATTATTTTATCGAATTCAATAGTTTAAGTGAACCTATTCACAAAATTTTATCAACTTTGGATACCGACAATTTAGATAACTTAAGAAAGAATGGTCACAAAATACGTCAGTTAATTCTAAATGCTCACTTTCCTGAAGAATTAAGTGAAGAGATTTCTTCGGCCTACCTTAAACTCGGTGAGGAGTATTTTGACAATCCAGATGTTGCCGTAAGAAGTAGTGCAACCGCAGAAGACCTTCCAGATGCTAGTTTTGCAGGACAACAAGAAACTTTTCTTAATATTCGTGGAGAAACTTCTCTTCTAAATGCCTGTAGAAAGTGCTTTGCCTCTCTTTTTACTAATCGAGCTCTATCCTACAGAGAAAAAAAAGGATTTGCTGATAAGAAGATCGCCCTTTCAATTGGTGTTCAGAAGATGGTTCGCTCTGACCTTGCTGCCTCTGGTGTTATGTTTTCTATTGATACAGAAAGTGGCTTTAAAGACGCCGTATTAATCAATTCTTCCTATGGACTTGGAGAAAATATTGTTCAAGGTACTGTTAATCCTGATGAGTTTTATATTTTCAAACCCACCCTAAAAGAAGGCTTTAAGCCTATTTTACGTAAGCGATTAGGCACTAAGGAATTAACAATGGTCTACGATCTTAACGGGTCAAAGATGATAAAAAATATTCCGGTAACAAAAGAGGCCAGAAATCGCTACTCAATTAATGAAGATGAACTTCTGCGACTGGCCAAATGGGCCTGTATTATTGAAGATCACTATTGCGAAAAGCTAGGTCATTTCTCCCCTATGGACATAGAGTGGGCCAAAGACGGTGAAACCGAAGACCTTTATATTGTTCAAGCACGGCCTGAAACTATTCAATCCCAAAAATCAATTGGAGAAGTCGAAACATATTATCTAAATGAGCGAGGACCTATTCTTGTTACCGGCCGTAGTGTTGGAGAGAAGATTGTATCGGGCCAGGTGCGAGTTATAAATGATCCAAGTGAGCTTGGGTTACTTCAACAAGGTGAGATCTTGGTCACAGAAAAAACAGATCCAGATTGGGAACCTGTAATGAAAAAGGCTTCGGCCATTGTCACCAACCGAGGAGGAAGAACTTGTCATGCTGCCATAGTGAGCAGAGAGCTAGGGCTAGCGGCGATTGTCGGGACTGAGAAAGGAACAGAAGTTCTTAAAACTGGCCAAACCGTGACAGTAAGCTGTGCAGAGGGAGACACTGGTTTTGTCTATGAAACAGAGCTGCCATTTAGAATAGAAAAAATTCGGCTGAAAGAAATTAAAAATACAGAAACATCAATTATGATGATTTTAGCGAACCCTGATGAAGCCTTTCATTTGTCTTTTTTACCAAATAATGGTGTTGGACTGGTAAGAATGGAGTTCATCATCAATCACTCAATTAAGATCCATCCGATGGCACTTGTTAACTTTGATAAACTTACTGATCATCGCACCAAAGAGACAATTTCAGAGATGACTAAAAATTATGAAGATAAAACTCACTACTTTATCGACAAACTTGCTGAAGGAGTTGGGACGATTGCTGCTGCCTTTTATCCAAAAGAAGTTATCGTTAGGATGAGTGATTTTAAAACTAACGAATATGCAAAACTAATAGGTGGAGTAGATTATGAGCCTAGTGAAGAGAATCCAATGATCGGTTTTCGTGGTGCCTCTCGCTATTACAATGAAAGGTATCTAGAAGGATTTGCTCTTGAGTGTAAGGCGATGAAAAAGGTTAGAGAAGTCATGGGCCTTACCAACTTAAAATTAATGATTCCATTTTGTCGTACTATCGAAGAAGGAGAAAAGGTCCTTGAAGTGATGAAAAAAAATGGACTTAAAAGAGGTGAAAAAAATCTAGAAGTATATGTCATGTGTGAAGTTCCAAGTAATGTTATTTTGGCCGATAAATTCCTAGAAATATTTGATGGCCTTTCTATAGGATCAAATGACCTTACACAACTTACCCTAGGAGTTGATAGAGACTCTGAAATCATCTCTCACCTATTTGATGAAAGAAATGAGGCCGTAAAAACAATAATTTCTTCAGTCATAAAAGCAGGAAAAAAGATGAAGAAGAAAGTAGGAATATGTGGACAAGCACCAAGTGATTATCCAGATTTTGCCAAGTTCTTGGTAGAGGAAGGGATTGATAGTATTTCACTTAACCCTGATGTTCTTTTGAAGGTAAGGAAGAATATTTCTGAATTAGAAGAAATAGCTGCTACGGCCAAAGAGAGAGAAAGTTCCCATCGGAATGAAATGTATCAAAATTAACCTCAACTCTTGTTGATTTTGTTTCACCATTATCTAGGATAACTTGAACTTCATAAATGCCTTGATTAAGGACTTTATAAAATTCACCATTATTGATTCTATAATCACCAACTTTCTTTTTTCGACCATTCTCTATCCTAAGAATGGAGAGCTTCCCGGCCGAAGTCTTATTTGGTAATTTCACACCAAGGCCTTGATGCACCCGTTTTAAGAAGCGAACTAAAGACCATGAGTTTTCACTATAGTACTGGGGTATATCACTATAGGGCGGCCATTTTTGATGAGAAAGCTCAATCGTCACTTGAAGATCATTGTGATAATAGTAACTCCAATCCTGCATTCCACCATTAACTTCATACCAAACATTTCCATTTACAATACCGCCAGGAAATTCCGTGGAATTGAAAAAACCATCTACACTTGAAGCATACTCTTTACTTAATTCGATGGTCATGTCAGTTAACGGAGCCGGTGTACGAGTTGTGTCCCATGGATAATTAACGACTTTAGTACCCCCATGAAAATTAGCTGATAAAGAAAATTTACGACTATTTTGCCATTTCATAACGGCCATTGTCTCAGGCTCACGCCCATCGGGGATATCACGATTATCTAAAGTAGAAAAATCAGGAAAGTTACGATTAAGATCTTTCCACGCCCCATTACCGCGCTGACGCTTTAAGGCCCCATCAGGATTCATCGAAGGCATGATAAAGACTTCGGTATTATCTACCAGATCTATTATTTCAGTGTCTCCAGAGTAATAACGATTTCCAATATCTTCGATGAGTTTTACCAATAGTTCACGGCCAACAATTTCGTTTCCGTGCATATTACCGATGTACTTTACTTCCGGTTCGGTCTCGTCAACGTTGGGATGATCTGAAATCTTAATAACCCATAAATCTCTTCCTCCTCTCGATTTACCAATAGAAAAGAGGGTCATGATATCAGGAAATTTTTTTGAAAGTTTTAAAAGATCATCACCAACTTTCTCGGGAGTGGGATAATCGCCAGTATTCTTATTATCTAATCCTTCAATAATGGCCAAATCAATAATTGGAGCACCAATAGATTTTAACCAAAGCCCAAGTCCTTCTGGCCCATAAACTTCATAACTTTTCTTGCTCATATGATCGATAACAAGAGCTTTATTTTGTTGAATGTGTTTTAAAAATACCTTTTGTGAGTCTTGAACAAGAAAACCTTCTTTAACAAGTCCGTTTTGGGCGAAGATAGAGCTAAAGAATAGAACAAACAGAGTGCTTAAGATCATCCCTAATTTTAAACCCATTTCAGGTTACTTCCAATCCACAGGTTGGGAATTAACCTAACAATTATTAACTCTTTAAGTGTCAAATTACGGATACTAAAACCAAAGAAGATGTTTGGAGAGAATAGAACTATTTAACTCAGCTAAAGATATAAGCCTATATCTATAATAGATAATAGATCATCTTATAGTGTTAATCCTAAGTTAAATAGAAAATGATGACTTTTATCATCCACATTATATGCGTATTCCCAAATAAGTGCAGGTATGGAGATTTTTTGAAAATAATAGGCCGTATTTATCCCAACAGTGCTCTCAGATAAAGTTGCCCCATCCATGACAGGTTTAATTAATTTTGATTGATTGTATTCATAGAAAACAGAGCTATATACTGTACCAAATAAATGCTTCTTATACTCAACAAAACCACCATAATTCCATTGTGTAGGTAGGGATTCTCGGTCATATCCCCTGTACCCCTGATTACCACCAAGAGTCTTTGGGGAAAGATAACTACTGTTATTTGTGTAATTAAAATGAAGGCCATATTGCAGAAAGTCTCTATCAATTGGATCCAAATAAACGACTTCCCCACTTGTTAGATAGTCGTAATCCTCTCCCTTAGGAATAAAAAAGAAGTCATAAGTGGCATTAAAACCATCAAATAATACAGGAAGCTTTTTAAACCCTCTATAGTGCTGTCTATAATAGAGACCGTATCTCTTGCTATCAAAGACCTTTTCTTGGCCTTCATAAATCATTCTCTTTAAAAAAATCGGACCTAGCTTATGATCGAAATTACCATGCTGAAAATTAGGCGTGAGGATTACGCTATCTAATCTACTTTCAAATTCTTTTTCAATATTATCATTTCTTTCAAACTGAGTAAGGTCATTCTTATGCAACAAGATAACCTTCATTCCCACATTTTTTGAAATAATATTATCTTCTTGCCAGTAAACAAGTGCGTTTAAACCAGAATTGGTCCAGAAAACTCCGGGGGCAAAAGTCCCCAATCGTCCAAGAAAATTATTTTCGTAGAGCAAGAAACCACGAGAGAAATATTGACCACTTTGAGAAACAATAGGAACCGGAAAAAGACTCCACTTATCCTCAATTTTAATTTTTAAAATTCCTTTTTCAAATTTAACGTCTATGAGGTTTAGCTGTGAAATCCTGTGTATTTTCTCAATAACAAAATCAAGCTCTTCCTGGGAAATATTTTCACCAATGGGAATACTTGCCCACCTAATGATTGCTGATTTCTTTGTTTTCGTAGCGCCTTCAAGATCTACGGCCTCAATAACAACTGCATTCACCGTAAATGCCATGCATAAAAAAATGATAGCTAGAAATGACTTCATTAAGCGGTCTTTATTGTGGCGGAAATTATGGTTATAAAATAACCATAGCTCCGTAATTAATTTCAAATAGCGATACGCTATTATTAATCATTTGATTTGCATTCGCAATATTTATAATGGCTTCTTATGCACTTAAAAAAAACCTTATTCATTTTGATTTTCAAACCGCTTTAAACAACCTGCTTTATCCGCTGTACCTCTCCTCTTTGGCATAAAGACCCTTTTTAGTTATTATCCTCTCAAGGATTTTTACTAAACCTCAAATTTCATAATCTATATTAAGGAGAAAATATGTTGACAATTTATGGGTCCCCACAATCTAGTGCTGGTCGTTGTTTTTGGTGCTTAGAAGAAGTAGGTGCAAGCTATGAACAAAAGAGTATTAGCTTTAAAGATCAGGAACACAAATCTGCAGAGTTTCTTGCTGTTAATCCAAATGGAAAAGTTCCGGCACTTATTGATGGCGACTTTACCATTTGGGAGTCAATGGCCATCAACTTCTATTTGGCAGAGGCCTACAAACCGGAGATTTTAGGTAGCACGGCCAAGGAAAAAGGCCTAGTTCATCAGTGGAGTATTTGGTCTATTGCTGATCTTCAGCCTCCTCTCATCGCGATATTTATTCAACTTATCTTTGTTCCTGAAGAGAGAAAAGACCACGCTATTATTAAAAAGTCTCAAGAGAAACTTCCAGCAATGCTTAATATTCTTAATCTTGCCCTAGAGAAAAACGCCTTCTTATTGGGAGAATCTTTCAGCCTCGCAGATTTAAACGTCTCTACAGTTGTGGCGATATGTGATCAAGTAGGAGTTAGTCTAGCGGACTACCCTGCAATTAATAAGTGGCAAGAAAGACTTAGTGGGAGAGATTCTTTTAAACGCTATCAAGCTTTATTAGGTTAGATATATCAATGTATAACTTCCCTATTACTTATGAGCCCCCTGTTTATAGACCACCTTCAGAGGGGCGCTCACTACTCTTTCAAGTCACTATCGGGTGCTCAAATAATCTATGCACATACTGCGATATGTATCGTTCAAAGACTTATCGAGTGCGCCCTATTGAAGACATTAAAAAAGACATTCTTCTTTGTGCAAATTCTGGAGTTCACGGTGATAAAATTTTTCTCTGTGATGGAGATGCTCTCGGAGCCCCCATGGCGATCCTTGAGGAAACCCTTCTAACCATTCAACAAGCTTATCCCGATTGTAGAAGAGTGGGCATTTATGCAACCGCTGAGAATATCCTAAATAAAACAGAAGATGAGCTTAAGCGTTTAAATCAATTGGGATTAGAGATTGCATACCTAGGCCTTGAGAGTGGTGATGACAAAATTCTTCATATGATAGTAAAAGGAAATACCTCATCAGAGATGAGAGAGGCCTCTCTAAAAATAAAAGAATGTGGTTTTAAGCTTTCAATAATTGCGATGTTAGGTGTTGGGGGCCAAAAGTATACAGAAGAACATATAGAGGGAACGGCAAAAATCTTAAGTGACACATGCCCTGAGTTCTTCTCCTTTTTAACAACATTTTCAGTACCGGGCACGCCCTATCATACGATGGTGGAAAGGGGTCTTATAAAGCCCCTAACCTCAAAAATGCTCTTTAGAGAGATGCACGATATCTTGGCCAAAAGCCACTTTGATTTGAACCCCGTAATCTTTCGAGCGAATCATGTTTCCAATCAACACCCACTAGGTGGAACACTTCCTCGTGATAAAGAAGTCATTCTTCAAACTCTTAAGCAGTGGATGGCCAATACGCCAGAAGGCATGTTTCCGCCTAAACCTCACCAAATGTAGCTGTTTATCTAATAATCTAAAATGTAATTCTTTCAGTAAAGTGACTAAGTTTTGGTCATTTTTTAAAGACGTCAAATCCTTTAACAAATCACATCACTTAAGTTACTAAATTTATATAAATAGGATTGTCACACTTCTTGCAGTGTATTCAATACTTAATAATTGAAGCGCAAGGAGAGATTGATGAAACCAGGTACACTATTTTTTATGGCCGTAATTCTTGTGTCATCAAATACCTACTCGAAAACCATCAAACTTAGAAATACTCAAACAGGCCAAACCATGTCGGTTTTTTGCTTCAATGCTAACTCTAAACAATGTCAGTATAAATTAGAAGAAGCTAAAAGTAGGCTTCGAGAAGGCTCCAATCAAGAGGCCACTAGGTTGACAGGGGCAAGAGTAGAAGATTCATTAAATCAAACAGGAGAATATATAGGTAATAATGCAGCTGCCTTAAGAGATACCGTTTCAAAAGGTGCTCTTTCTGCAAGAGACGCATTATCAAGAGGTGCTGAGTCTACAGGAGACGCTGTCGCGAGAGGATTTGAGTCTACAAGGGACGCTGTTGCAAGAAGAGCAGACTCTACAAGAGACGCTGTCGCGAGAGGAGTAGAAACAGCAAGTGAAAATTTTTCGGCTGGAGCTGATACCGCAAGTGGCGCCCTGTCGAGAGGTGCAAATAACACAAGAGATGCCTTAGCAAGGGCCGCAGATAACACTAAAAATGCAGTATCAAATGGCGTCGATCAACTTAAAGGAAAAACTTATCGCGTTCGTATTCCTGGGCATGAGCAGTCAATGACATTTCATTGCTTTGGTGGCCTAGAGAGTAATGAGTGTAAGCAGGACCAAGAAGAGACTGTAGTGGCCATTAAGCAGGGGTCTGAGTTCTCTAGTTTAGAAGATTATAGATTGTCACCTCTTTATAAAGCAGGAGACGCTATCGCCGATGCAGCAGTTGTAGTCGGTGATAATGTGAATAACGCCCTTAACTTCTTGGACCATAAATCATGTAAGGCCAAACTAGAGCGCCATGCTAGAGACTTCGATGAATCCTATAGTTTAAATGGATCAGAGTTAACAAGCTATGAAGTGAAAATGGATTACGTATTAGAAAAACTTACTGAAGAAGGTCGACAAGATGACTGTCAAGAGCACTATGATAATGCTGTTCTTGGATATCAACTCGATTGGGTTACAAGAGGTAGAGTTTCACAGGTTAGAACTCATATCTTTGATGGTGTTGGCAGACTTGCAAATGGAAATATGGGCTACTGGAAGAACGAAGAGCGTCCTTCAAATAACTCAAACGCCGCACAAAGATAGGAAGATAAGTTAAAGTATAACGACTAGGAAGGCCTTATGAATTTGTTAAACCTATTACCTATAAGAGAGAATATGCAGGCATTTTTTGGATGGGCAAGCCTTCTTTGCATCGCCTACTTAATTCTTGCCACTCTCTTTTTAATCATTTTAAGAAGACCTGTAGGACGGCTTCACTCCAAGCTTTTTGGGGTGCAGATAGAGTCTCTCCCAATGGAATATTTTAGATTTATGGCGAACTTTAAAATTGCCTCAATAATACTTTTCATTATTCCCTATCTTAGTCTTAAGTTTCTCTCATAATACAGAACTTCACTTCTATAAAAAAACCTTCTTCATGCAAACTTCATCAAAGTAAAGTTGATGAATGTCATCAATGGATGTCTATTAAGTCATTGGGGTAATTACCAAAGAAAGATAGAAATGCTTAAGGATTTAACTATCAAGGAGATAACGATTATGAACAGACTAATGAATTTAATTATACTTCTCGCCTTTATTTCAACCCCAATTATTGCCGAAGATATGATGGCAATGTCAGAGGGAACTAGCGAAGAAAGTAGTTTTGAGAGTGGAGGCTACGGTGCTCCAGTCGCTAAGATGACTCGATTGAATGAAAAGGATGCCCTCTTAAACGGAGTGAAAGGCGCTTGGATTATCAACCATAATTTTGCCTTAGGCGGAGCAGCTTACGCCCTCGTTAATAATGTTGCTTTTCCTGCCTATAGAGACAGTCTAGATTTTGGATATGGCGGCGTAACAATGGAGTATATTTATCAACCTGTAGATAAAGTTGCTTTGACCGCAGGCTTACTCATAGGAGGCGGAATCATCGACTTCAATGACAATTTATCTGGTAGTGATGGTATCTATACTTTTGAACCAGAAGTCAGTGCTCAGTATCAATTTACAACAAACTTTAGAATGGCCGTTAACGCCGGTTATCTCGCCGTTACAGATGTCGATTTACCAGGCATCAGTAACAATAAATTATCAGGTTTTACTTATGGGATTTCACTTAACTTTGGTGTCTTCTAATAAGAAGTAATAGATCTGGTGGAAAAGGAGTTATACCTTTCCACCAGGAGGTTTAAAATAGTTCATTCTCAAAATTGAATACGATAAAGGGGCACATTAGACAAGGCCCCTAGAGATGTAGCAAAAGCGTCCATAGCATCAACAGTATGCCTATCCCTGTCTGTGCTGTCATAGGCCTCTTTTAAAAGGCCTGCAACACTAGCTCCTATTAAGGCACAAAAAAACTGGCCCCTTCTATTGATACGAATATTAAGTTGTAAGAGCTCTGGTCCATGTTTACAGGCTTCACTAGAGAAGTAGCCAATATAGGCTCCCGCTTTAATATGTTTGGCCTTATCTGATTCAGATTGTGAACTGGCCAAAACTTCTGCCAATAGGCCCACTTTCAATAACGTTGAGACTTCTTCAACCAACTCAGAATTTGGGTCTTCCCTACGCCTTACTTTTAAAGAATTGGAATCACAACTTAAGCAATCATAATCCTCAAAGCCAAAGTCCATATCTATATCCATATAAAGAGGACCAAAGACATCAAGGTTTTGACAGCCATTCTCATTACAATTAGCAAAGCTTGGGAACTCCTCAGCGTATAATTGACCAAAGAGAGTTAGATGACAGAGTAAAATTAGTGCTAGTTGCTTCATACCTTATAGAAGTGCAAAAAATAGGCCATCTCACAATTAACTTAAGACACTAGAATGTCTTAAACCTTTGTAAGATGGGCCAACAACTGTTCAGAATTATTACATTAGGCCGATTTCAATAAGTCTTTGAACGAGAAAGTCACCTGCAGTAATGTCGTCAAACTTTCGACCATTTCCAACACATGAATCAAGACAGCTAAGCATGGCCTTAGAGTGCGGGTGAACAAAGTATGGCATTGAGTAGCGTCTCTCGCTATCTGTATCTGGGTTCACTACTCTGTGGGTAGTGGCAGGCAGAATATTATTAGTAAGACGACTCATCATATCCCCGGTATCAACGACAACCTGGCCTGGTTTTGAATTAACATCAAGCCAAGTACCATCGCGGTCAAGAAGTTGAAGACCAGAGCTTGTGGCCCCAACAAGCATAGTGATGAGATTGATATCTTCGTGGGCAGCAGCACGTATAGAGTTATTAGTGTCCTGTCCTTTTGTTGGTGGGTAATGAATGGTTCTTAAGATAGAGTTACCATCATGAATCATCTCTTTAAAGAATCCTGGTTTTACATCGAGTGCCACACCAATCGCTTCTAGAAGAACGATACTTGTAGCATCCATCGCTGAATAAAGTTCCATGAACGCTTTTTTAAATTCTGGAATTTCGGTGGGCCATATATTTTCAGGATAGACACCCTTGTATTGAGATGCCGCCGAAAGTTCACGCCCTACATGCCAGAATTCTTTAAGGTCTGGGTTTGGGTTATCCTTCGCGTGCTCCCTTCTAAAAGGAGTAAGGCCTCGCTGACCGGCCATTTCTTGGTTGTAATATTTTAGTTTTGTCTCTTCTGGTAGTTGAAAGAATTCATGAACATATTCATAAGCAAGATCGACTTTTCCTTGATCGATGATGTGATCTTTTAAAATGATAAAACCGTAATCTTTTAGACCGCCAAAGAGAGCGTCGATGAACTTGGTTTTATCAGAAGCACCACCTTCGATATAGCTTAGAAGCGAGAGCTCTGGAACTTGTCTTTTTGAATCTTGTTCTTGAATCATAGTTTCTTGAGTCTGTGTTTCCATTTCTTTGCTCCTAAAAAAAGCGATAATGTTTTCCAGCCTTTTTCCCCGAAAATTGAATTTTAGTCAATGCACAAAACTACCTGATAAACATCAAACTATCTTTAATTACCTGAATTTATTAGAACTATCTCGAAATTAGATAAAAAAGATAGGCCTAATTAAATTATTAATTAGGCCTTATTGTTAATTTTTCTCTACTACACAAGGAATATAGAAACCAGCGATTGCAGAAAAACGAGGTTTCCCATCTGCAGTGTAGCTATTATGGATTTTGAAACCGAGAGGTTTTATCGTTCCCTCTTGGGTAAAAGCTTTGGCCATTGCCCTTCTTTCAGTGCTGTTACCGCCGCCCATCCAATCTTTACAACGATTTGGTAGATTACGGGTAATATGTGTCGCTTCTTTTTCACCGAAACGTCCATGTTCAATAACTTTATTAAGTTCAACAACACTTTCAACGACCGCTTCTTCAGTTGCAAAGTAAGGCGTTAAAAAAGCTGCTGTTTGATATTTTAATTCATAATGTTCGCCTCTATCACGAATTCTTAAAGCTCTCGGCGTTCGTCCCGGATAACCGATACCAGCGGAATTCACACTTAGAACGCGTTTTAACTCTTTAATATCGATGGCCCCAGAGTCAACAATTTTGCCACTGCCACCGCCACTAACGCCACTTCCTTGAGCATAAGTGCTATCAACACCTTGAGCGACAACAAAGAGTAGGACAAAACACTTCAGCATACTGACGAGGTTTTGAGCAACAATCCGTAGCCCTCCCTTAACTCTAGGCATTTCATTTTCCTTGATTATGGCCACCATTTTTCTAGTGTATTCTACGTTTAATTGTTTAAGTTGTTGGTAACCTTGAGGGCTGACATCATTTAGATCGAAATGAAACTCTCCGCGAAAACCATCTCTCTTATGTTTTTGCTTTAATGATTCAAAAACAGATTTCATGATTCCAAGAGAGTTTTCTGTATCAATTGTGTGGGTAAGCTCGTCTTGAACGATAAAGTAGCGGTCGCCTTCTTTTTTCACTAAACCAGTCTCAATTAAAGTCTGACTTAGCTCTAAACCGTACTCACCGTAATTTTTGAAAACACCATTCCAAGAGAGCCCTTTCTCTTTCATTAATGAGATATCTAAAAATAGGTCCAAAAGAACCGGACTACTTTCGAAAAGCTCACCTATATTTTTTCTTAACGAAAACTCCACCCTTTCTTTTCTCTCATCTTTGTAAATTCGCCCAAGCTCATGCCCCTCAGCATTTCGCTCTTCCATCCAACGCTTCCTATCTTCTAGGGTCGCACCAGATTCGCGCAAGATCTTTAGGCCTAATTCTAGGCTTGGTTTCTTCTTGCCATTTTTGATTTGAGAAAGAAGAGGAGCAGATACTCCCCATTTGCCAGCTATTTGATTCATGCTTAGTCTGGTGCCCTTAAGAAGGTTGTCGAGACTTTCTGAAACAATTAAATCTGCCATATTTCAATACCTTAGTATGTGTTTTGGGTAATTTAGCCTGAATATGAACAATCTTCAACGCAACGTGTAAAACATTCTTTGACTTTGTGAATCTTTTCCATATTTGTGAAAACTTCCTCTGTCACCCAGCAACAGAGGAAGTTTCATTGGAGATGTAAGTCCATTAGGAGATAAAACCAGGCAGGACCTACTCAAACAAAATCATAAGGAAGATTGCCTTTAAATTTATTTAGTGAATACACAGTTGTGGTCCTATTGGACGATTTCTTTAACCTAGAATTAATGGCTTAACTTACTAAAATTATTGCTAAAGCTTAGATCAGAATAAGGTATATGTTCAAAAGAAGGGCCAAAATTAACAAAGCGTTAATATTGGATTGAGAAAGGCCACTTTATTAGAGATTTAAGATGGAAAAATAGAATCACAAAGTTAAGCAATTATTCCCGGTCCCTTTGATCGGGTGCAAAGATAGAACTTCCTAAACGAAGATAATCTGTTCCTGCCTGCAGGGCCACTTCAAAGTCATTACTCATACCCATTGAGAGCTTAAGATCATGGAGATGAAAGTCCTTAATTAGCGAGACCTTAATTTTTTTCAATTGATTGAAGCACTTTAGGGCATCTTCTTCAAAGTTATTGGTTCTTAATTTACTCATGGTCATAAGGCCATAAAGCTCAAAGGCCTGACCTTCGTTATTAAGAAGAAGGTTTATGGCCGCGGCCAATTCATCCCATTCAATAAAACCAGATTTTTCGTTTTCGTTACTGGTATTGACTTGTAAAAAAAGGCGCAAGTTGTGGCCGTTAAAATCATCTTGGCGTTTCATCAAGTTTTGCAAGGTAACGTGTGAATCTATCGAGTGAATGGCCACTAAGTTTTTTACGCTTAAGAGTTTAGGAATTTTTTTTGATTGAATTTGACCGATAAAATGCCAGCAAATATCATCAAGACCTAATCTCTCGCATTCTTTAGCTTTCTCTAACAGCTCATCTACCCTATTTTCCCCAAAGTCCCGAACTCCTGCACGATAAGCAAACTCTATATCAGATACTGGTTGTTTCTTTGTCACGGCCACAAGTGTTGGCACATGACTGGGATGAAAATGGCGTTTAATCAGGTCAAGGCGGATGGAAATGAGTTCAGATCTTTCCATTATAGGGGTTTTTTACTCGTCTTTTTAGAGTCTGGTTTAGAGTCAGATTTAGGAGTGTCGCTTTTTTTCTTATTTA
The DNA here is from genome assembly GCA_017858255.1 of Bacteriovoracaceae bacterium. Taxonomy (GTDB): domain Bacteria; phylum Bdellovibrionota; class Bacteriovoracia; order Bacteriovoracales; family Bacteriovoracaceae. Next base: position 5,447 of record JAFMBV010000023.1, on the reverse strand, counting down.
ATTTGAAACTCGCGTTTACCTCTACATCATAATTTTCTGCAACGTAATCAATAATATTTTCGATATCTAGGTGAGAGAGATATTTTTTAAACTCATCTCTAAGTCCCTGGCTAAAATCTTCCTTAGCACCTTTTGCATTTTGAACCAGACCGGAGACAATATCTTTTGGTAGTGGAAGGTCCCCTAAAATATTACGAACCGACTCCTCAGTCATAAAAGCAGCGCCTACGCCGACGCCCACAATACGCTTGATAATATCTTGTATTCCACTTTCTTTTTTTTCTTCATCACTCATGTTCAAACCTTAGTGAGTTTTACAACGTTGATGGTAGCTTTTAAGCATGGCCGGAAGATTTTTTTCCGTTAAAGAATTTACTAAAGTCTTGGGAGCAAACCCTTTTACTTCTACTTCAAGCCCATACTGGACTTCAGTACGACCATCGCCTAGATCCTTAAACTGCCATGAACCTTCGTTTTTCTTAAAAATATCTCCAGACTCAAAAGACCAAGAGATTTGATTAGGGCGTGTTTGCTTAAGGTGAAGGATATATTTGAATTTTTTAATGAGGTTAAGACCAAACTCCACACGGGCGTCAGTCTCACTTTGCTCTAGAACATTTACACTTGAGCAACCATCTACATATTCAGGATATGAATTGTAGTCAGTGATGATCTCAAAAATTTTCTCAATGGGGGCATCCCATGTTTCAGTACGAGTCGCTTGGGGCATTCCATTACTCCCTAATTATAGATAAAAAATTATATATAAAAACTAATAGCGAGGCTTAGTATCAAAGCGATGCTCGGCCTCAATCCTTCTAATTGTACCAGACTGAGAACGCATGACAATAGATTGAGTGGTCGCACCCCATGGCTTAAAGCGTACACCATTAAGGAACGCTCCTGTTGTAACGCCTGTTGCGACAAACATGACATTGCCACTAGCAAGTTCTTCGATGGTATAAATCTTATTCAGATCAGTAATCCCCATTTTTCTTGCACGCTCTTTTTCTTCTTCGTGACGAAAACGAAGCTGGCCAATAAAGTCTCCACCCATACAACGAAGGGCCGCTGCTGCGATTACACCTTCAGGAGCACCACCAGTACCCATCAGTATATCGACGCCAGAGTTATCCTCGCAACATGCTAGAGAAGCCGCCACATCGCCGTCACCAATAAGCTTAATACGAGCACCAGCATCACGAACTTGGGCGATAAGGTCGCGGTGACGATCACGGTCAAGGATACAAACTGTTAAGTCAGCCACTTTACACTTTTTAGCTTCTGCCAAACGACGAAGGTTTTCTTTTGGTGTTTCTTTAATATCTATAAGACCGCGGCCTTCAGGACCAACAGCGATTTTGTCCATATAAGTATCTGGAGCGTTAAGAAAGCCACCCTCTTCAGCAATGGCCATAACAGAAATTGAATTTGAGGCGCCAACAGCACAAACCGTTGTTCCTTCAAGGGGATCAAGAGCGATATCTAGAGCAGGTCCATTACCAGAGCCTACTTTTTCGCCAATATAAAGCATAGGAGCTTCGTCGCGCTCTCCCTCACCAATAACTACTGTTCCTTGGCAGTCAACGGTATCAAGCATAAGTCGCATAGCATCAACAGCTGCTTGATCAGCGGCCTTCTCGTCCCCTCGTCCCATCCAACGGGCCGATGCGATGGCCGCCATTTCAGTAGTTCTGACAAATTCTAGGGCAAGGTTACGATTCATTGAGAGTTCCTTTCGTTATTTGAGCGAAATCAATTTAATAAAGATTATTGCCCCTACTATACTTAAAGGGATGACAAAGGGGCAAGGAGCTCCAAGGAGATTTTGAAAAAAAGAAAAGCTTTTCTTGAAAGTTCTTTTTTACGAGATGCGAAGTTTTAGGCGCAGAAAATCAAAAACGTGCTCTGGTAGAAAACCTTCAGGAATTTTGGTGACAATATTTTGGGCAAAGATCAGCCGTTCGTCATCAAGGGTCTCATCCATCTCGAAGACAAATTCATCCTCTTGTACCAATGGTGTGTCTAAATCACGTTTGGTAAGGACACGGCCACTCTTAAGACCCTTTCCGTCTTGGTACTCCACAAAGCTTTCCATCATTATTAGCTGAAAGCGTGATATTTCACGATCATGGTGGGTCCAAACAAAGACTTCTACTGGACCATCGGCCTGAAGCCAATATTCAAGATCACTTGGGAAATCCAAATCCATCCGTGATTGATGCAAGGCTTTCATGCCTTTAATAATATTATCGATAGAAAGAAAGCCCTTGATCTCTTCTTCAAAGGCCGGAGTGTCAGAAAACTTTACACCAAGGCGCTGCCCATGAACCCATTTAACCTCGGCCTTGAGGTCCAAAACTGCCCCACGCCAATGAAGTTCTCCATGCACAGTTTCACCGATTTTATAAGGGTGCCCACCGTCCTTTAAGGAAAGCTGCATACCTGTGAAGCTTATATCTTTTACCGCAAATACTCTCTCTGCACCATTTTGGGCCTTAAAAGTGAGGTAGTTGAAAGGAAAGCGAGGCAATATTCTTTTTTCTATATCTTGATAGCCAGTTTTAATGAGGGAGAGGTGGTTTTCCATAAAGACATCCTGTCAAATTGCAATAATGTTGATGCGTCATCAATGACCTCTCTATTTTAGAAGATAGTCGCAATTTTTCCAAGGTAGGGCAGTCTTACCCTAGTCAAAGCCCACCTTACCCGTTACCTTTTTAGGTGAGTAGAGCGAATCATATGACAGACAAAAACGATCAGGAAAATTCAGAACAAATTGCAGGACCTGCTATGCGTGAGGATGAATGGGAAATCGATAATCTCCCCAATCGTCTGACCATGTTTCGCATGCTTCTTATTCCCGTCATTATCTCAAGTATGATTTTACAAAAGGCCAACTGGGGCCTGAATGAAGTGGTTCTTCTAAGAGTTGGCTACCTAGGCGCTTGGACTTTTGTCTTGGCCTCCATTACTGACTTCTTTGACGGATATATTGCAAGAAAACGCGGTATTGTTACAGTTTTTGGCTCTTTTCTAGATCCCATTGCTGATAAATTTCTAGTGGTGTCTTCTCTTATCGTTTTAGGTGAGCTTGAGCGCATCCCCTCTTTGGTCGTCCTCATTCTAGTGCTGCGTGAAATGTATATTACAAGTTTAAGGCTCCTAGCTTCAGAAAGGGGCCTGGCCGTACCAGTTGGGAAGCTAGGAAAATGGAAGACTGCCACTCAAATGGTAGGCATCCCCCTTCTTATGGCCAATGACCACCCTTGGGGCATTCCCATGCCTCTGTTAGGAACAATAGGCATTTACCTCGCTTCTATCTTTTCAGTTTATTCCGCCTTAGAATATTCCGCGGGACTAATAAAAAAGATTAAGGCAAAGAAACACAACGGTTGAAAGCAAAGGGCATTTCATGAAAACCGATCACATTCTTGTTACTGTTGCTGGTCCCGACCATCCAGGTATTACCACTAAACTCATGGGTATCATTCACGAATCGGGAGATTCTTTGCAAGACATGGGTCAGGCCGTCACTCATGGTTTATTGTCTTTATCTTTTCTTATTGAAATAGAGAATCGCGTTGATGGTGAAGCGCCCGTTTTAAAAGAGCTGCTCTTTCAGGCCAGTAAAATGGATCTCAACCTCACCTATCAGGAAATTGAGAAACAACAAGACCTGCCCACAATTGATCATGAAAAATTTATTCTTAATTGTGTCTCTCCCGATAAAATTTATGCCGACTTTATTTGCGATATGGCCAAGTGCTTAGCAGATAACGACATCAACATTCTAAGAATTGATAATGTAAGACCACCAAACTTTAAGGCACTTGAAATAACAACCTCAGTGCCGGCAAAACTAGATTATTCCGACATCAAAGAAAAACTTTTAAACGTCTCAACCAAGCATCAAGTTGATGTCGCCTTCTTAAAAGATAATGTTTTTCGTCGTTCTAAAAGACTTATTGTTTTTGATATGGACTCCACTCTTATTCAAACAGAAGTCATTGATGAAATGGCCGACGTTATGGGTGTAGGCGCAGAAGTACGCGCCATCACAGAAAAAGCAATGAATGGCGAGATGGATTTTGATGAGTCTCTGCGCCAACGAGTTTCAAAACTTAAAGGCCTCAGCCTACAACAAATGCAAGAAATTCTTGAAGGCCTCCCCTTTACAAAAGGCGCAGAAGAATTTGTTAAGACCGTCAAAAACCTTGGTTACAAAGTCGCCCTTATTAGTGGTGGTTTTAGTTTTTTCGCTAATGCTCTAAAAGAAAAACTCGACCTTGATTATGCCTTTGCCAATGATTTAAAAGTTGTCGATGGATACCTTACAGGTGAGGTTGAGGGCACTATTATCAATGCAGAACAAAAAGCTCTTCTTCTAAAAGTGATTTCTCAACAAGAAAAGATCTCTTTAGAGCAAGTCGTCGCCATTGGTGACGGGGCCAATGATCTGCCCATGTTGGCGGTGGCCGGTCTTGGGATTGCCTTTCACGCCAAAGATATCGTCAAAAAAGAGGCCCAAAATCATATGAGCCACGGACCTATGACCTCTATTCTCTATTTCTTAGGCATCCCTGGCACTGAAGCCGCCGAAAACGTCTAAAGGCCTCTATAATACTTATACTTAACACAGTGCACGTAACGCCGGGGTTGTTGGGATTTCTCCTTTGAGGTATAAACGCCAAACAAACACAAATTAAGAATTATAAATATGAGAGAAGTGCTTCAAAGCAAAATTCATAAGGCCACAATTACGGAAGCCAATGTTTCCTACGTAGGCTCCATTACTATTGATCCTCTTCTCTTAGAAAAAACAGATTTATGGCCTGGCCAAAAAGTCTTAGTGGTTTCAAATTCAAGTGGTGCCAGATTAGAGACTTATGTCATCAAGGGATTAACTCCAGGAAATGGAGAAATCTGCATTAACGGAGCCGCCGCTCACCTCATTAAAGAAGGCGAAGAAGTCATCATCATTGGTTTTCAAATGAGCGAGCATCCTATTGAGGCCCGCTGTATTTTGGTGGATGATAAAAATCGTTTCGTGCAATACCTATAAAATAATCTCTTATTTAATAAGCTGAACACTTTCACTTGGTTTCGTTTTCTTATCTACCTTCACAAGGTCTGAACACTCACGCATTTTAGGAAGTGTCTCTTTTAAACAGGCTTGATATTTATTAAGACCGGCCATTACGACCTTCTTATCCAACTCGTCATCTTTACCCATATCAAGCTTACACTTCTTCATTAAACTATTCGTGCAGCTATTGAGCTTAGGATCATTCTTATAAGCAGCTTCCATTTTATCCACACGATCGCGTGCAAGGTCACGACAATAACTTGGAAAGCTACCGGCCTGTGTGGCCAGGCATTCTTTAAATTCAGCACCTTCACCACAGACAACCTTCGCCGTTTCGATACATTTTGAAGCGTCTTGA
>JAFMBV010000125.1 GCA_017858255.1 Bacteriovoracaceae bacterium | reverse complement strand
AATTTCGTTATCAAAGGGCCCGTTTTGTGGGCTTTAAATCTTTATGAAATTTTTGGTTTACGACAAAATGAAGGTGAGCATGAAGAATTTTATCATAGGTAGTTTAATGGGTATTCTTACAACCAGTTGTTCTTTATTTGGAGTCGGGGGCGAGGAGCAACCCAAGTACCAAATTCTAGTTAAGGCGGAGAATAAAGAAATTCGTAAATATGACTCTTATATTGTTGCTAAGACTATTATCAAAGGAGATTTTAAGGATGCACAAAGTAAGGGTTTTCGTATTCTCGCGGGCTATATTTTTGGGAAAAATAAATCAAAGCAAAAAATAGCAATGACATCTCCTGTCGTACAAGGGCCGGGTAGTGAAAAAATTTCAATGACATCTCCTGTCGTAATATCAAAGGATGAAAGTTCTACAAATGTGGCGAATAATTCATGGGTAATGACCTTTAGTATGCCTTCTCAATTTAATCTTGAAACTCTTCCAGAGCCTATTGATGAAAGAATTTTAATTGAAGTGGTAGAGGAAAGATTTGTTGCCGCACTTACTTTTTCAGGATTTTGGGGTGAAGCTAAAAATACCGAAAAAGGCAGAGAACTTACAAAATGGATAAATGAAAATAAAGATTACGAGATCACCTCTAAACCTATGTTTGCAGGTTATAATCCACCTTGGACTCTTCCTTTTTTACGTAGAAATGAAATGTTAATTGAGATCAGACCTATCCAAGGAAAGTAACTCTATCTACAGTGTTTAGAAATTAAACCCAGAGTAATTAAGTCTTAAATACTTAATAATATAAAAAGGATTTCTTTAATGGATAACACCTACACTCCTCAAAAAGTTTGGAAATATGAAAATAAGAATGGTGGACAATTTGCCAATATTAATCGGCCCGTCTCGGGAGCAACTCATAATAAAGAGTTAACTGTCGGTAAAAACCCGTTTCAATTATATTCACTAGCAACACCAAATGGAGTCAAGGTTACGGTCATGCTTGAGGAGCTCTTAGAGCTTGGAATCAAAGAAGCAGAGTATGATGCTTATCTTATTAATATTGGCGAAGGGGATCAATTCTCTAGCGGTTTTGTCGAAATTAATCCTAATTCTAAAATTCCTGCACTGGTGGACCGATCACAAGTTCCTCATATTCGGGTTTTTGAATCAGGCTCTATTCTTGTCTATCTTGCGGAGAAATTTAATCACTTCCTTCCAAAAGAATTATCTAAACGAACAGAAGTGCTGAATTGGCTTTTTTGGCAAATGGGTAGCGCACCTTATCTAGGTGGTGGATTTGGCCACTTTTATAGCTACGCACCAGAGAAGATTGAATATTGTATTGATCGCTTTACAATGGAGACTAAGAGGCAGCTCGATGTCTTAGATAAGAACTTGGAAAATAGAACCTATCTTGCTGGAGAGGAGTACAGTATTGCTGATATTGCTGTTTGGCCATGGTATGGAGCTCTCGTTCAGGGTAGCCTCTATGATGCTGCAGAGTTTCTAGATGCTAGCTCTTATAAAAATGTACTAAGATGGGCAGATTTAATAAGTAAGAGAGAAGCAGTCAAAAGAGGTCGGCTCGTAAATAAATCATGGGGAAGTGAGGATCAACAGCTAAAAGAACGACACCACTCCAGTGATTTTAACTCCATTAAAGTCGAATAATTTTCTAAATATAGATACACGGGCCCTATTGTTCGGTCTTCCGTGTTATGAATAGGGACTATGGAAGAATCTCAAAAATTTACCTATAAATTGAAGATTTCTTATAGAGGTACGCAATATCGTGGTTGGCAATTTCAAACGCCATACCCTGAAACCATACAAAATCATGTGGAAAAGGTTCTTACCAAGATTGCGAGGGATCAAGAATTTCAGGTTATTGGTGCTAGTCGCACCGATGCGGGTGTACATGCCAGTGGACAAGTCTTAAAAGTGACTCTTCCTCGCGAAGTTTCTCCTGAAAACTTGGCCAGAGGTATGAACTCAAAACTTCCGAATGACATAAGGGTTGTGAGTTGTGAATTTGCTGATGAATTTCTAAATGTGAATCGAGATTCATTATCTAAAGAGTATCATTATTATTTTACGATCAATGAGAGCGAAAATGCTCTGTTGTCTGAAACAGTTTACTCTTTCAATGAAAATTTAAATTTAGAACTCATGCAAATTGCATGTGATAAAATTGTCGGGAATCACAACTTCTTGAGTTTTTGCTCTCCAACCCCTGCTCCAGCATCACTAAATCGCAATATTCTTAAGTGCTCAATAGAGAAAACAAAATTTTTGGCCCTAGAAAAAGAAATCTATTATCTAAAAATTCAAGGAACAGGTTTCTTGAAATACATGGTTCGCTATCTTATGGGTGCCCTATGGGATATAGGATTAAATAAGCTATCAATAGAAGAACTTGTTCTCTCCTTAAACAGTGGGAAAATACACGGAGTTCGCACTAAAGCTCCACCTAAAGGGCTCCATCTCATTCATATCGAATATTAAATAATCCTTTATTTAAAAAGAGTTGCCAACATTCGTTAATCGCTTGGTTTCTGACATTAAACCTTTCTTAAGATGAGACATATCAAATCTAATCTTTCATGTTTCATTTAACATGAGGAGAAACCGTGGAGGACTTATGGAAAGTGTAGAAAAATTATTAAAAATTTCACTAGAGGAAGTTGATAGATTACTAAGTTCAAAAAGTGTCGTAGGAGAAAAAATTGTAATAGGAGAGGATTCTGTAATACCGCTTTTAAGTATGGGCTTTGGCTTTGGTGCAGGTGGCTCACAAGGAACTGATGATAAAAGAGGGACTGGGGAAACTGGAGGAACCGGTGCAGGTGCTGGAATTAAACCTGTAGCGTTATTAATTTCTGATAGTAAGGGAAACACAAGAGTAGAACCAATCACTGGTGCTGTTGGAGGCGTTGTGACTAAACTTGCATCTACAGTAGGAGACATCATCAGCAAAAGAACAAATGAGAAAAATAACCTAACGCCTGAGAATCAAGATAATTCCTAAACATGGAGATTATATATTTCATACCTCTATTACTATTGGGATTGCTCATGATCCCGATAGAATTCACTATGGAGGTTGATAATAAGATCGACCATAATTATAAGTTAGGTCTCTCCTTGTTTTTTGGATTCGTTAATATCGATCTGCCTCTAAATAAAAAAAAAAGAACAAATTAAAAAAAAGAAGGTGAATCAAGCTAAGGCAAAAACAAAAAAAAACGGTTTTAGTTTCCCCTTGGGCCTTATTAAAAATAAGTTTTTTCGAGAAAGATTTTTAAAATTCCTTAAGCGAGTCATCTCAAGTTTTAAACTCAAGTCAGGTCGAATTCTTTTAGAAATTGGTCTTGATGACCCTAGTGATACTGGAGAGTTGATAGGCTTAATATATGCTTTACAGTACTCAATGGTTAATCTCAATAACACAAAGTTTAAAGTAGAGATTATGGGTAATTATCAACAAGAAATCATAAAGTGGGATGGTGATGTAAAGATTCAAGTTGTACCGGCCTCGATATTTGGGTGTGTCATAATGCTTGGATTGTCGCCAACAATATGGAGGTTTTTTTATGCGGCCAAAGTCTCGCCATAAGGTAATCAGCGAAGAAATGGAGTACCTTGGGCTAATCTTAATAATTGAGACAAGTATTGTTATTAATATCAATGGGAAACTCGTAAATGGGTATGCCAGTAAAAAAGTAAAAGAAATATATATCAAGGACACTGAAGAGTCCGTCGAAACCCTGTTCATGAATTGAATATGAGGTTTTGTTTCAACTCCTCAATTGTTATAATTCCATTTAATTAATCAAAAGAAGGGAAACTATGAAAGTCATGATCGATATCTGCATTGTCCCTGTTGGGGTTGGAACCTCTGTTTCAAAATATGTGGCAAAGTGCCAGGACATATTTAAGGAAGCTAAACTTAGCTATGCCATGCACTCTTATGGAACTAATGTCGAAGGCGAGTGGGATGAAGTCATGGCAGCTGTCAAAAAATGTCACGAAGAAATTCATGAAATGGGTGCCCCTCGAATCACGAGTTCTATGCGTTTAGGTACCCGCACCGACAGAAATCAGACCATGCAAGATAAGATTGATAGCGTTAGGGAAGTTCTAGGGGAAAGTTAGGATTGGCCCTCATTATTTCTTCTACGGTATAGTTAGTCTGCTATAATGATAAAATCAAAGTATACGCAGCCTAGAATTTTAACTGTAATACCTTTTTAGGCTGCGCTATATCTCTTTATTTAGTTCGTTATTCTTTAAGTCTTCCTAAAGGTCCTAAAGGTCTTTCTTGAAGTTCTTAAAGAAAAACATTGGCCTTTAATTTAAGCCTTTAGGCACCATCCTTGCAGATATAATTCTTATTCAAACAATTGATTCCTTAATTCGCTAATTTAGCGGACGGGGAATCGTCTACTCTTTTGTCACATGTTAGTATTTCGACAGGTTCTACTCTCTATCAGCTTGAAATCAAGTGCTCATTTTTGGCCAGCTCTTTGCTTAAAGAATAGCAAGAAGGCCATGATCCTAAGGCCTTCTTAAAATCAATCAAATTTGAATTCCAAAACTAAATTTTTCATCACCCAAACCTATCATTTAAGGAGCATCAATGACTGATCTCAACAAGCTTGCAATGTCTGCTTTATCAAAGTCTTATTTGTGGATTGATAGTAGAGACCTACCCTGCCAAGTAATCATTCACACAGATGAGTGGGTTTTATTAAAAAGGCATAATGGTGATGAAGAAGCATGGCCACTCGAAAATGGAGCAAAGGATCACTTTCTTCTTAATTTCCACTTTCCAACTTTGCTTTAAGCTTAAAACTTTATGTCACTTTAAGAATTTGACTGATAATTTGATACTTAACTAAGTCTAAGTCTAAGGATGAAAGGACCATTCCTTTCTTCTTAGGCACTCTTTTATCGAAGCATTCTGATTACGATATATCCTTAGACCGCTTTTAATAAGTTGTTCTTCTACCCAGTGCCGACAAATTTTCAAATCATCTGCTAAAGCTTTGGACATGTTCTCGGTAGGTCTATGAGAATCAAATACGCTACTTCCTTTTTGAGGATGACTTACGCTCACTGAACACGACGAAAGGGTTGCAGCGAAAATTATTAATATTAAAGGGGAGAAAATACATCTCATCATATGGGTAATTATATACTCAATTGAGTAATCTCTTAAGAACCTTAATTAAAATGATATTTCCATAAATTTCGCAATTGATTCGTGAAAAGAAAAAGACGTGGTGGCTTTGGGCAGAATTGAACTGCCGGATGCATCTCTAACTTGCTGTTTTTACTAAGAAAATTTTAATTAAATCTAAAGCGAGCACAAAACGAGCACAAGCGCCGCGAGCACAAATGCCCGCCGGGCGCATTTAAGTGACAAGTGCGCAGCTCCATTCTAGAGCAAATCACGTGAGCAAAGCGACGCTCTATTTTGTTCCCGATTAAACCACTTAATGGGAAGGTCTTCGCTTGAAACCCCAAATTAAAAAATCAAGGAACCCGGAGTTATATGTGATTAAGAAGAGACACAGCTCTCAAGGTGAGCGCTCTGTTTCGAATAGTCCGAAAGACAAACCGGGAAGCATTTCTACTTAAATCCTAAAAACAATATTTGCCCTGATTCCTAGTTCTCTGCGAGACATTTCGAGGTTGCCGTAGTCTTGATTGTAGACATCATAATATAGATCAGTGCGAAGGGACGCGCGTTTTCCTAACTTTTGATAATACTCTGTACTTAGGCCATAAATTAGACCAATACTTGTTCTTTCACCATTGCTTGTTATGGGAATGAGAGGCCCTAATTTTCCCATAACAGTGATGTCTCTTTTTCCTTTTCTCCAAGCAAAGTAGCGCAGTCCACTCATGACTTTTGCATTCCAATACTTTTTACTGATAAGAAAGCTGAGTGAATCATTGGCAATCATTCCAAGTTCATTTCTAAGTTCTACATCTAGCGGAATTTCAAAGTAGCGTTTAAAAAGTTTAATTTGCTTTCTTCCTTCAAGCCCAAAAGAAGGAAGAACAACTTCCTGGGTGACTCCACTAAATTCAGATCTTTTGTTGGCGTCTCCAAAATCAAGAAATTGCTTTGGACCCCGATTCAGTAGACACTTTTAGTTAGTCATACGAAACTCCTCAGGACTCAACATATTCAATGCTGAGTGAGGAGCAATCTTGTTATAATCATCAAACCATTCTGGCAATAATTTCATCGTTGTCTTCGCGTCTTTTAGGTCCGCAAGGTAGGCATAATCCCTTTTGATTGTATGAACAAAGGCCTCGGCCATACCATTTGAAGATGGACTGTAGGGTGCCGTATAACAAGTCAAAAGCCCTAGCTCATTTGCCGCTTGCCTTGTGATAGTTGCTCTATAAATTGTTCCTCGATCTGTAAGCCACTGGATTTTGTTTTCTGTCTTAGCATCTCCAAACCTTTTGATAACTGAATGGTACATCAGGGATCTAATATCCTCAGCGGCTAAATTTCGTTCCCTTGCTACAAAGCTTATAGCCTCCCGATCTCTACAGTCTAAAGAAAACGCAACGTAAACCTTTTCGCCATTAAAACACTGAAGTTCAAAAGCATCAGAACACCATCGTGTATTCGAGTGCAGGGTCATTACTTTTCCTGTGCCTTCATGCGTTTTTCGCTTTGGATATTTCTTCTGAAGAAGGTCGTGCATATCCATAATCCTATAGATTCGCTTCTTATTGAGCCTTTTAAGACCTTCTCCAACTCTTTCTCGGTTCAACATCGCGGTGACTCTTTTGTAACCGTAAGTTGGTCTTTCATTTTTAAGTCTTCTAATTTCAATTAATAACTCATCGTCAGACACTTTCTTGTATCTTCCCATATTTTCTTCCTTCGCAGCTTTATAGACTGATGCCCTAGAAACACTCAGGCTTCTACAGATTTGTGTCGTTTTGTAGTGACCTATTTCTTTGATTTCTTTTGCGACTTGGACGTCAATTCTTCCGACTTTTTTTTGTAAATATCTAGTGCCTCGTTAAGGATTTCTTTGTCGATAGAAAGGTCGGCGACAAGCTTTCTAAGAAGTTTGTTCTGCTCTTTTTCTTGTTGAAGTTCAGCAAGGAGTTTAACTTGTGAATGATTCATTCCTGGGTCTTTATCTGACATATTTCTTTTCCATCTTGCGAGTGTCACAGGATCGACATCATACTTTTTCCCGATTTCGATCATGGAACATTTATTACGAAAAAACTCGTTTAGAATCATTGCTTTTTTCTCTTTACTGAAAACTCTACGTGATCTTGTCATGTACTTTCCCTTAGTTAGGAAAGTGTCTACTTGAAATGGGGGTTACAAACAAAATCTTAACCTAATATAAGTGTTAAATTCCATCTTCTTCTTAGGGCAAAAGGCAAACCACGATCCCTTTATACCAGCGCCACTTTCAGTCGCTAACGTGGCAAATGCTCTTGCTCCGCGCGAGCCTTTATAGGCAACAGAGTCAAAGGAGAGTCCTGCTGAGAAGACATCCAGCACACATTTCTTCCTTATCTAGCTTTTGCAGTAACTGATGGTGATGAGCCGCTTTTAAATTTCAGAAGGCTAATATTAAAATACCTACTTATAAAAATGGCTCGAATATATTCTTATGTTTAGTAATTTATAATTATCGGTTTTTCTATAAAACCGACAGGGATTTGACGAAATTTCGTCACCGACTAAAACCTGCGAAAACTGCAGTAGACCTTGGAGTATCTCCAATAAGCAATAAGAAAGCTGCCTCTACTTGAGCTTTGAAAAGAATGTCTGGTATCCTGCAATATCTGAGCAATAGGAAAAATCGGAAATAAAGAGGGGATTGTTAGAGAGGTCCCAGTCTAATTGGTAGCCATTATAGGTATTCTTAGCTCCCTTTTTGTTTCCAAACTCGTCCCATACTCCTTCACTATGCAGTGTGAAAGTATCGCTAGAGAGTAATGAACTAAAAAACCTTTTTCCAAGGCCAGCATGATTGACAAGAGATTCTAGTAGAAGTTCCTCATCCTTTTTAACATCAAGAAAGTTAAGAACAAGGCCATTGACATCATTAGTTGCACACAGAGTTTTATTGGAGCTATTATCCTCAGCCATGGTACAGCTAGCATTTACTCTAAAAGAAAAGTCTATTTCTAATGGCCTACCTGAAAGACCTACAAGTGTCGGAAATATCAAGCTTAGGCGATTTTTCTTTTTTGATTTTAGCGTCTTTTCTTGAAGTGAATTTATCCTCATGTGAATAGGAACTACCGAAAAAATATTTCCACGGGCATCTTTTAAGAGCACTTTGCCAGAGTTTTCAAAAAGAATAGTTTCATCGCTAAATTTTAGGTTTGCTATCTTGGTGAAATCTATTATTCGACTGCCGTTTGCGGTGTCGTAGCAGTGCTTTGTGAATCCTACTTTTTGGGGGGCTTCCGGACAATTTTCCTTGGGGATTGTTGCCTCCTGAATTTCCTCATTAGCTTGAGAGGGAAGTTCCAATACCTTACGAATAAGGACCTCATCTGCCCAAAGGGAAAAGTTAAGAAAAACAAAGAAAAAGGAGATAAATCTTAATTCAACCATTGTTGCTTATCGGCTATTTTTGATTCCCACTATAGTTTAATAAATCCATCCCAAATTCCAAAAAAAATTAACCAAAACTTTCCCCATTACACCTTGTTGGGAAAGGCTGCTGAGGTTGCGTCTGGAAAGCCAGTCAGGCCGTCCACGCATACAATAAAGATATCCTTCACGCCCCGTTGCTGAAGGTCGGTGAGGACGCCTAGCCAGAACTTTGCTCCTTTTTTCCGAGATCCAAAGGCGAAGAAGGTCTTTATGTCCGTCGCAGGTCACTCCCATTGCAAGATAGATCGCTTCCAAGGGGCTATTTTTCCAAGCAGTGACCTCTTCGATTACGGCATCGGTGACATTGGTAATTACAGAGTGAGAGATGTCAGCTCCGTTATAAAGCTCTTTGATCGCACCCTGAATGTCTCTGGTGGTCATCCCTCGCGCATACAGGACCAATAATGTGACAAATGTAAGAAGCTTACTTACAAATCCAACTTAGAAAGATGTAGTCAATGCAACTTTCCTACCAAAGATTAACACAAATATGTGTTTGAAAAGATCCTTCTAATGTGATGTTGCAATCAACAGTGCAGTTTTTAAAATCGCTGTTGTAGATGCCGTTTTTAGGGCATTTGTTTTCAACCAATGCTTTGACGTAGCACTTTTGAGATTTGAATTTTACATAGGCGTGGAGAGTTTTTGCTTTAAAGCTTTTCACCTTCATCTCACCTCTAATGCTAACCGGAAAGTAGCCTTCCAAGGCATTGTTGTCCCAGCCATCAGAGGAAAAATATGTTTTTCCTTCTTGTTTGTATTTATTATTGAGTTCGGCCATAACAAGTGGTTTTGTTTTGTAGTCATCACAGTTTGTTTTTTGACCATAAAACTTCACGACAGGGTTTTTAATTTCATTTTCATCATCTGACCAGACAATCACTTGTTTGATGGGGATGTTTTTGATTTTAGATTTATAAACAAGCGGAGCGTTTTCTGCTCCTTTAGAAAAAGATATGCTTTGTGCTATAAAAAGGAAAATCGCAAACAGGTAGCGGTGAAAACAATCGGTCTTACCTTTGTCCCTTTTTCGAATCAATCCATTCATAGCGTCCTCCCATATCTTCTTCGTTTTAAGTTTACAGCAGTTGGTTAAGAATAAGCGCTATGAGAACATATTTCCTTATATATCGAACTAGGCTCCCCTTGGGAGAATGGTTACTGTGAATCATTTAATGGAAGAATGAGGGATGAGTTTTTAAATGGAGAGGTTTTTTACACATTGAAAGGGGCTCAAGTTTAAATTGAGAGCTGGTGAAAGGAATATAATCACTTTAGGCAACACAGCTCTTTGGGTTATAGGGTTCCTGTTCCCTTGGCAATATTGCCGAGCTATGAGAAGAAGGAAGTGCTAGTACGTATAGAATAGAGTGCAAGCAAAGACGGGTGCAGATCACGTAGACCTCACTAGTAGGAATAAAAATCGTTAAATTTTCTTTTCGAGGAGATTT
>JAFMBV010000022.1 GCA_017858255.1 Bacteriovoracaceae bacterium | reverse complement strand
CAAAGACGACCGCCATCTTCAGTGGCGTTTCTTTACGAGAAACCTAGTCGGTCATAATAAAAATCAAGGAAAAATAGAACTTCTTCACCAAGAAGACCATAACTACAATACGGCCAGAAGTTATGATAAAGGTTTTCGTTATTGGGGAGCGGGCTTTAATATTTCCGCGACTAAGAACGGTTGTTTTGCTTACACTCACAAAGGCCAAACATTTTACTTTGATATGAGTCTTAAGGACCTAGAACCTTAATGATTGCAGGGGTGTCCAGCATTAAAGTTGGGCCTCCCTCATCATCACATCACAAGGCCAAATAGGTGCCAAAATATTGAGGCAAACCCAATAGAAGTAGAGCTTTTTTCTTAGCTATTAATTCTAGTCATTTACCGATTTTTCCCCCGAAAAGAGAGTCTTTGCTACAACCCTAAAGGGTTCCTACCGATAATAGATAGTAAGGAATCAAACATTGTTGCTGTTGGTGGCCGTTGTGAAAAACCTATTATTGTTGTTATTCACATTCTTATCATTTTGGACTTTTGGGCAAGACCCAAGAGAGAGCGAAGATCCACGAAATATCTCCTTTAAAACAAATGTAGTGGTAGCGCCAGTTGGAGAGAATACTGAAAAAGAACCTAAGGAAACAGTTCAGGCATCTCTAGGACCTCTTTCAAATCAAGAAATTCAAATCGGTCGTTTAACTTTAGATGGCCTGATCCCTCTAAGCGGAGGTGGGCTTCCTCCTCAAAATGCCTATAGAAATGGCCAAATAAGAATAGGGGAAGTCTTGGCCACCGCGAGTGAGACGGGAAGTGAGAATATTTATGAAGTTCTCCTCTTTGCTCCGAGCTCGGACGAGACAGGCCTTGATCAAAAACCTGTGCGAATTCCAGGGCGTTTTTCCCTTACTGAAAGCCAGGTTCGCAACCTCATGGGTTTTTCGGCGGCGGATCAAGCGGATATAAGTTTAAGTAATGTTGTGAATCGCCGTTATTCAGAAGAGGTGGATTGTGACAGACTTGCTGGCTTCAGTGACGAGAGCTCATATCGTGAGCGGGCAGCAGCTACAGCACAAGGCCCTGTTAATCCACCATTACCAGCTGAACGTTATGAAAGAAGTACGCGTAGTCCTTCTGCAGCTGCTCCGACTTATTCAGGAACTGATTTGCCACAAGCGAATTTTGCCACTGGGCAAACTTCTGCCGTAGGTGATGGAACGGGTTTAATAAATCGCAGAGAAAATGACCCTAATGCCAATCAAGAAACTCCAGGATGTGAGCCTTTGGCCGCAACTGAAGAAGATAGAGAGGCCAACCCTGACCTCGAAATGAATCAAGAAAATTTAACGAATTGTATTGAATCGATACAAGACTTTATTTTAAGAGGGGTTTCTCAACCACCCTCGGCAAGTGATCGTGCCTTAGTTTTTAGACGCTTATTTGAACTACCTAACCATGAACAAGAGTTTGCTGCGGCCATCTTTACGGTTGATGGAGAGGCAGGTCATCATGCGAGAGAAAATCCACTAGAAGGTATCATGGTCTTAAAGGTTCTTTCGAATCGTCGGGATAATGCCAATGGTGTTGAAAGTGAGTTGGCGGCCTGTCGTGATAATTTTGCCTCAGGTCCCGAAAGGTCGACTTGTTTTGGAGAGGTTAACCAAGATAGTGTTTTCAACCTAATGGATGTTGCTCTCGATCGATTACAGTTTTCCATGTATAACTCAGGCGATGGAGGGAATTGGACATCTAAATTTGGTCATAAGCGGCCAGGCCAGTTTGAAGACTCTATCAACTCTTTTCTTAATTATTCTGGAGTAGAAGAATTTAATATTCGCGGTGGTAACAGTAATGCCGATATTAATAAAATTTACCATTATCACACACCTGGCGTTAACCCTGCCTGGCGCAATGATAATCTAATGTTACAAATAAGTGGAACTCATGAAAGCCTTGGTGACTTAGCGCCAACGAGTGCTCACGTATTTTATTACAATCATGACAATGCTGGTTCAACCAATGGAGATGGTTGGTATCGAAATGTCAGGCATGAGTTTAGGAACTTTCCTTAAGGATGAGAATGATGAAGGTTTTACTATTTATATTTCTATTAACACCGGTATGGGGAAAAAGTGTATTGCCTTCTTTGGAGCAATTTAAAATTACCCAGCGAGCCAATAAGAAATTTTACTTGATTAAGAAACGAGATGCTAAAAATGTCCACCTTTCCGAAAAGAAAGAAAAGAAGCTAGAGATTATTGAACTTAATGTAACAGGATTAATCGCAGAACTTATCAATATCACCGAAGTGAAGGGGGCTCCTGAGTTTTATTGTGTCGTTTATTCGGCAGGAGAATCTGGAACCAGCGCAATTATTAAAGAGCATCGGTGTGCCTTATATAATAGCGCGCTCATGCGTTTTGAAGGAGATCTTCCCTTCCAATATATTCCTAAGACAAAAGCTAGTAGCCCTTTGAATTATGAGCAACCTCAATATAAGGTTGAGCAGGATGCATTAAAAATCCTGGAAAGTGGATTTATAATAAAAACGATTAAGCGTAGTCATTAATAAGGAAGATAGAATGTTTGGTATTTTCAAAGGCGACCCCATTAAAAAGTTACAAAAAGATTATGAGCGCTTGTCCATGCAGGCCATGGAGGCCCAGCAAAATGGAAATATTGAGCTTTTCGGTGAGCTCTCCCAAAAAGCTGAAGAAATTGGAAAGCAAATAGACCAATTAAAAGAAAAGTCTTCGTAAGTATCTCCCTAAATTTCACGATAGCCCTAGAAATTTTACACAATGACTTTGTGCGTAGCGGAAAATATGACATAACCCTCTCAACCAAAAACTCATAAATACAACGAGAGAGGACTTTATGAATCTTAAAAACGCCATTGTAGGCGCTTCACTACTTGCAACAGCAGCTTTAACAAGTTGTGGTGGCGGTGGCGGCGGTGGGGCAACCTACGGTTATTACAGCACTCCTTACATTACAGCGAATCAGTTTGTTAGTTCACTTAACAGCGTAGATGGGACATCTTTTCCATTTGATTCATATATTGAGAAAGATATTCTTGATACTGTCAGAACTTATACTGATTCAGAAGATTGGTTTGTTATCTGGGACGAAGTAAGACTTGAGCATAAGGCCGTAAGTCTTCAGTATCTTAGATCACTTACATATTACTCATATTATTCAAGTAACTACCAAACAGCTGATGAGTTTCGTTTTATTGAAGATGCTGATTTTGGTAGTGGCTTATTTGGTGATCCACTTGGTAACGATTACGAAGTCGTATTTGATGTTGGTGGTGGTTTCTACCGAGGTGCAATTACAGGCCTAACTTATGAAGATGAAGTTGAGTCAACAGATGTTAACCTTCTTGCTGGTGAGTCTGAGTTAAAGAAACTTGCAGGAAAAGTAGCAAAAATTTCTTATACCTATGAAGTATCTGCAGAAATGGCCTTATCATTGGCCTCTCTTGGAGAGAAAGTAGAAGGAATGCTTAAGAAAGGTGCTAGTCAACAAGAGCTTACTGAAGCCGATCAAGAGGTTCTTCTTAACGACCTTCAACACTTAACAGGTGTATCACTTGAAGAAGTGATGGCAGCTGGTGTAACTCTTGATGGTAAGAGTACTATCATCAACAAAATCGCTGCTAAGAACGCTAACAGTGGTATTACTGCTCAAAAGCTTGAAGATAAAATTCTTCCTGAGCTTTTCGGAATTAAATAAGCATAATTTAAAAATTAAGAGAATGAAGTCTGGCCCTGCGGATAACGTGGGGCTTTTCTTATTTTGGTATTAAAGAGTGAAATACACTCGCTAATGGCCGTCAAAAGTTTAGTCAATTTAGTCTATCTAACCCACCGAAACCTTTTAGTTTATATGGTCTTAAATTTGCATCTTAATTGCAAAAGGATCCTATTTAACAAAGAGAGAGTGGATAAGTGCAGTTTCATTTGCTTCGCAAGTCATTCAAATACTTATTTTTGACCAGTCTCATGGCCATCTCATCCGTCTATGCTCAAGAGGAGCGCATCCCTCTAAATTCTCAAAGACAACCTTCAAATGATCTCTTATTTCAAGGGCGCGTACTTACAGCAGAAGAGGCACGCCATTTATTAAGAGATGCAGACCTAAATTTAGACCTATCCCAGCTTGATCCCGTACCATCAGCCCTTTGGGCCAACGGTATCCAATCAGTCTTAGATACAAATATTGATAATATCCCTATGACTGAAGAAGAAAGTTATGAATTTAAGGGGACGATTACATCAAACCAAGGGCTGATCCGATTTAATGTGATCCCAGAAAAAAATAAAGCACGAGTCTTTACAGTGCTAATGGAAAAGACTTTGCACACGACTCTTCTTAGAAGAAACCTTTTAAGAAAGCTTGGCTATATAGTGCCGGCGATGAAATACCTTAAAAAAATTAAAGTAAATTTTAGAAGCATTCATGAACGAGATACCTTTTTAACAAAGGAATTACCTGAGTCTACTTATGGAGCACCCTCTCGCTGGCTAGGATTTAATCATAAAGATTTATCAGATGATCAACTAAGCCTGACGTTTCATGATGTAGTTGGCTTCATGCCCTCTGAAACAGATCATTACAATTTGGCGATGGGAGTACCTCCTAAGCGTCTAACAACAAGAACCCTGCGCTCTCTTCTAATTCCCTATGCTCTTCTAAATGTAGGGGAATCAATAAATAAACTGCCTTGGACTGTTGGCCGCATCGATAATGAGACCTTATTACTGCCGCACTTTAGCTATGCCAATATGAATACGACTTTAGATGACGCTAAATGGGCACTTCGGCGCTTGGCCCTTCTTGATCGTAAAGATTGGGAGGAAGTTGTTAAGGAAGCCTATTTCCCGAAAGCTGTTGAAAAAGTTCTTATTGAAAAATTAGTGAGCAGAAGAAACTCTTTAGTAAGTCTTCTTTCTCTAGAGAGTGAAAAACTTGCCTTTTCTACAGATGTCTCGCATGAAGGGCAATTGTCAAAAGGGCAGATTACTCAGGAAGATTGGCCAGGCTATGCCAGTCGCTTTGCTCATGGGGAGCCTGATTCACCATTTAAAGACTTTCAATTCTTTATTTTTTCAAAGATTCAAAATTCGACGATTAGTAACCTTCTTGAATATGTGAATGATGAACTTTCGCTATTTGAACCATCTGAAAAAAAACTTGATTTTTTAAAAAATCAATTTGAAGAGGGCCTAGAACATTATGTAGAAACGGGTGAGTTTAAAGAGTATGGGGTTGGAACTTGGTTTAGCCCGATCGTTAATGGAAATCTAATTTTAAGTCGAGATATTGTTGTCGGAAATTATTTAGGAACAAATAATTTGGTTCAACTTGCCGACACGATTGGGGTGTCCGTAACTCTCGGAGGCATTTTAGGCATCGAAAATGTACCTCGCTGGCCTATTGCCTCTGCAACAGGAACATTAAGTGCCGTTAGAACTTATACCCATCTAAAACCGGTCAAAACACTGAAGGCAACTTTTAAAGAACCTTATCGGAACATGATTGTTCCTCTGATGAAGTTAAAATTAAAAAAGAAACTTGATGAACTTGCGAATATTCCCAACCAGGCAGGTGGGGATGTTTCTGAGGATGGGATTGATCCGCGTCTCAAGGCAATAGAAGAACTTATTCAAGAAGTTAATACACAATTAGGAGTAGGAGAGTCCCTTCTTATAACAGATCGGTTGACACCAAATCTTAAGGTCTCTGGATCTTTTAATATGCTTGAGACTCAGTTTTCTTTATCTGCTGGAACTTCTGGAACCATGGTTAGGCGTCTTCACCTTTTTCGAAAAGATGCCTCCACAATTCATATTTATGAAGACAAAGGTCATGGTCTAACTTTGAGCGCTAGTGCCAGTCTTGATCACCTTATACCTGTTGTGAAAATTAACGGGGACCGTACAAACGGTAAATATAGAGTAAAAATGCATTCAATAAATATTAATAGTGATCTCACTGAAAATCCTAAGCTCTTCGTAAATGCCAAGGCCCTTCACTACCTTTTAGAAGAGGGATCAAGCGAATTATTAGAAGTGCAGGAAAAACCTTATATTGTTGAAGGGGACTTTGATGATCGAGCGGTGAAACTTTCTTTCTTGGTTTGGCGTTCAAAATATCTTAAGGGTGACAATGAGATTTCGATAACAACACCTACTGAAAATCGTACCGATTATGTTAGTTTAACAAGCGAGTCTCAATCGGGAATCAATTACCAATCATTTACCTATGATGTTCTAAATTACTATTTAAAGGATTGGGCAAAAGATTTACCTATAACACCAGAACTTGATACTGAAAGGTTTAAAAATCCCGGTCAAAGCCTTATGGGAGTCAGTGAAACGGTAAGCGCTAGGTACGAGGCGAGAAAGCAGGATGATAAGCTAACGACGCCATTTCTCGCATTAAGCACTCGAAGAGAAGGGTGGTCAGCGAGTAAGAATAAACTTTTAAGATATATTAATGAGTTTAATGACCAATATAACAACCGTCTGTTTGATCCTCGAAGTATTGAAAACTCTGCTGGATTAAATCTTTTTGATATCAGTGTAAGTACAAATGTCTATGAGGCAGGAATTGAGCGCTTAAAAAATGTAACGGCAGAGACACTCGAGAGAATTGGTCGTCGCTATGCCGGAGAACGCAGTCGCTTCTGTGGCGTTATTGAAAGAAGAAATTTTAACATCAGGACTGCGAGCAGATTCAAACAATGTAAAAATCTTAATTTCATGAAAGATAAAGCTCGTGATTGTCAGAGAATACGTCGGCAAGATGGGGACAGTAAAAAGCAGGCGAAGTGCTCGATGGATCTCGCTAAGGCCATGGTACGCGACCTTGAATTTAAGGACTTCCTAAGTATCGTGGGTGAAGAAAATATTTATGTGTATGGCATTATTAATGGTTTTCGAAAAGATTCTGAGATCCTTAATGATCCCATCCTCTCAAATACTATTGGCCGAATTCGTGGCAAATATTGGAACGGTCCTATCAGTCGAGTCAATGAGATCATTGGCATTCAGGGTGGGGAACTTCACGGAAAATGGATAAGGGAGAGTTTGTGATGAATTATTTCAAGCTTATTCCTCTTATCTTTATCGTATCCTTCGGTTTACAGGCAACGCCGAGAACCTTAAATACTAAGACAAATAACGACACCCTATTTGAAAAACAATGGGGCCTGGAAAATGTAGGGCAAACTATTTTCAGACGCTCCAACGAACTCATCCAAAAGGAAGTGGATGGCATTTTAGGTGTCGATATAAACTGGGTTTCCATTAAAGATTTACCCTTTGGAAAACAGGTTCCTGAAGATCGTGAAATTGTTGTGGCCGTTTTAGATAGTGGTCTTGATGTCGACCACCCAGACCTGTTGGGCCGTATCCACTTTGACCATAAGCTTTGTCCTGAAGGTGAGGATAACTCTAATAAGCCTTGTTCAGGAGTCAATATTTTAAATAAGAGTAGAGACCTTACAGATGACATGGGTCATGGCACACACGTTGCTGGGATTATTGCGGCCACGGCAAATAATAATTTAGGAATTGCGGGGCTTGCTGATAAGCGTATAAAAATACTTCCGATTAAAGTTTTAAGTAAAGATGTTAATGAATTTGTTTATAACAACCGGATGATTACTGACATCTTTGCAGATGGGATTTACTTTGCTGTTCAAAGAGGAGCTCATGTCATTAATATGTCCATTGGTTGGCCAAAGGTCATTGAGACTCCAAAAATTAGGCGCGCCTTCGAATATGCAGCGGAAAATAATGTTGTGGTGATTGCCGCTGCTGGAAATAATAATAAAGAAATTCCAACTTTTCCTTGTACGAATGAGTCTGTGATTTGTGTAGGAGCCGTTGATAATCAAGGTAAAATAACTGAATTCTCAAACTATGGTGGAAAAGTTGATCTTCTTGCCCCTGGCGAGTTCATTGTTTCAACTTATCCACAAGAAAGTGTGGAATCACGCATATTAAGAATAAAGGGCTATGAAAGTAAGAATGGTACTAGTCAGGCCTCTCCCTTCGTTGCGGGAATTGCAGCAAGTTTAAAGCTTTTAAATCCTGAGATGACTACCAATGAACTAAAGGCTCGTCTATTTTCCTCGACCAGAAATAATGGAGATTCAAAACTTGCAGGAAAATTCACTAAATATGGAATGGTTGATATGAAGAAGACCTTAATGGAAAGGCCCGAGAAATTTGCTATGCCTATTTATAAGGGCCTCTTAGATTTAAATTTTGATAACAAGACAGGGAAGTTCTTCTTCAGTTTACCAATAAAAAGTTTGGTAGGAGATTTTAAAGATTTAAAAGTAACGGCTAGCTTTTCGAGGAGTGATATTACTCTCGATAGCCCTATTCAAAAACTTGACCTCAACCCTGGTCAAAAGTCTGCCCTCCTTTTTAAAGGTCACCTAAAAGACTTAACAAAGGATACTCACTTTCGTTTATCTGTTTCTTTAGAATCTGATGGTTTTTTCTCTCAAACGGAGACCACATTAATCTTTGCAAGAAACTTATCGCGAGAGGATTCATTAACTAAAGAAGTAATAGAAGGCTTTAAGGCAAGTGAGTTGACTTACTTTCGTGGCACACGAAAGGTCGTGCGCATGAAGTTGATTGAAGATAAAGAAGAGTGGTCTAGCTCTCCGCAGTTTTATATAGAGGAACCAGGACTTCAAACAGAAGAAAGTACTATTCTCTCTATTGTTGTTAAAGATAAGAAAAAATGGACCAGAAAAAATATAGAATTGGATAAGAAGCACGAAGTGGTCTCCGTTCGTATTAGTGATCTTAATGGAGATCAAGAGCCAGACTATTTGGTGACATCAGTAAACAAAGAGCAATCTCGCATAACTTTCGATTATCTCTTATTTGATAAAGGCACTGAGAAAAAGCGCTTAACTTTTAATTTCCCCCTTTTGGATTATGATAATTTTCCTATCGAGTATAGTGACCTCGGAGAAACTCACCTAGTTGCTCTTCCTTATGATTTGGGGCTACTCAAGGTTCCTTCCTTTTTTACGACTTATACGATGCCAGGAGCTGATAATACAACAGATATACTGGAGCGCATTCCTGAGGAATATAGAGCGCCTCATCTTTACTATCTTAACCCTCTTCAAAAAGATGGTGAGCTTCAATTTGAATTGAGAGTAGTCGACTCCTCTAAAGAAATGGATTCCATACGTCTGGAGCAACAGGTTGAAGCTTGGTTACCGTTAACCTTCGAAGAGCCTTTTCCTCAGTCTATTAGTGATTTGAGAGCTGGAGTTTTGCGTGGCCTTGTTAACAAAGGTGAAGAGTTCGACCGAACTTACTATTCTTATGCTGTAAATAATTTGAATGTTAAACTAGAGCCGGTTTATTTTCCTGATCGCTTTATTTCCGGCAATACGGTGCGCTCACTCCTAAGTTTAAATAATTCCTCTAAAGGTTCTCCTTTAGGAAAGTTGGAGTTCCTTGCTCAGCTCAACCGGTCACAGGTTCGTTCTTATGTTTGGAACCCGAAGTCGCAAGAAGGTAAGGCCTTATTGCTTGATACAGATAATTGGAGTGACCCTATTTTTAATATGGTTGCGGGCTTTGATGATAAAGAGGGCACACGTTTTATCGAAACAAGATACTACCTACAGTATTTTTCCAATAGTGGTGCTAATAAACGCTTGCGGATAAACAGAGAAAGCTCATTTCCAGGCGTGCGTTTCTCTGAAACTCTAAACCCCATAGTCGTAACTGGAGAGGGTGAAAATCATCCTGGAATCTTCATTAACAGTACTTTGATTTTTGGAAACCGCTTATACTCTATGGTGAAAAAAGACGGAGAATTTCTACGACCTCTCGTCCTCTCAGTCGATATACCCGATAATTGCGTTCACCTAAGGCCGGGTAAGGTAGATGGTGTTTTCAATTACTTAATGCTTTGCAGGGTAAATGATGGAGCTATTGAGTTTCAACGCCTTCCCCTAGTTCTCCCATAAAAGATCTAACTACCTTAAATTACAGGGTTGAAAAACCTTTATTCAAGGGCTTATGCTGTTGTCAAAAGTCCTGACCAATGCTACATTGCAGACCATTTTTGACATTCACTAGACCCCGCTTATTGGCATGGTGCCTACAAGCCGTTTAGTCCAGGAGGTTTTTATGATCTATGAGTTAGCCCTAGTGGCGAAACCGGAAGCTACTGACCAAGAAGTAGCGACCCTCAAAGGAATGGTTCACGAAGTTGTTAAAGCTCACGACGGTGAAGTATTCATCGAAGATGAGTGGGGCAAAATGAGCTTCGCGCAGCCAACAACTGAAGGAATTGGCAATGGCCATTTCGTTTATTTCATCTTTAAAGCGAATTCTTCAAACAACAAAGAGCTAATTCGTCGTTTGAAGATTAATGATCTTCACTTACGCCACATGTTTATTGCTCTTGGTGAAGACGAAGAACGTGAAGCTGTTGTTAAAGCTTACAAAACTCCTTTTTCAAAAACCTACAAAGGTTCTGTCACTGACAAAGAAGGTGATGATGACCATGATAACCCTAAGAAGTTTGCTCGTCAGAAGTCTTGTTACTTTAAGTCGAATAACTTGAAAGCTAACTGGAAAGATCCAGCGACTTTTACTTGGCTTATCAATGAATTCGGGAAAATTTCAGCCGCTCGTGTTACAGGCGTTAGCCGTAAGCACCAAAGGTTTGCGACGACTGCTATTAAAAGAGCTCGTCAAATTGGTGTTGCAAGTTACGTTTCTAATCGAATCGCTGATCTTCGCGCTTAAGTTAAGGGTTATTTAAAGTTATGTCTGATAACAAAAACATAAATTCAGAATCAGGAAATGTTCTTAACGATCAAGAGTTAAGATCTTTAATGATTCCTGAACTCAACATGAGTAAGCTTGCCTTTCTCGGGTTGTTGGCGTTTTTGTTTGCTAGTCTTGAGCCATTTGCTCTCTTTGCCTCTATTCCCTTTACCATCAGTTTTCTTCTTTACGGAAAATCGAAAACATTGTTGATGGGAGCTATGGGAACGGCCTTGGCCTTCTTTCTTCTACAATTGAAGATTTATCAGGGAAGTGCTCTTGGAACGTATCCTCTAGCGGTTATTTATGGTTACCTTATTTCTGCGGCCATCATGAGAAAGGATCATCCTGCGAAAGCAATTTTCATCAACGGGGCGAGCGTTTTTGCCGTTATGATGACTTTGGTCTTCGCGTTTCATTTGACAGTAGAAGGCGGTATTCGTGGTTTTCTTGGACCTTACGTTCTGAAAACGGCGACTCAATACCATGATAGCTTAGAAAAGGCGGCGGGTGTTCCTGGTGAACAACTGAGACAGCTTAAAGACGTAATGGAAGAACCCTCACTTGTTGTAGATCCTATAGTGAATTATGGTACCGGATTTATTTTCGTTTGTGTCCTCCTCTCTTTTTGGATTGGAACTTTTGTGGCATTAAGAATGGCTCCTCTTTGGAAACCATTCCACGATTATGAATATGACATAAAAACTCTTACAAGCTTTCAGATGCCTTTTCAGGTGGTCTGGCCCCTTATTATTGGGCTAGTGTTTGCTGTTGGCCATGCGTATGGTTTTTTTGGTGACTGGGCCGAAGTTCTTGGATTTAACACACTTCTTATCTTGGGAGTTTTTTACTTCTTTCAAGGTTTTGGAGTCTTTAGTGAGCTCTTAACTTATTGGAAGTTTTTTGGATTTTTAAGGTCAATGGTGATTTTTTTCGCCGTGATCCTGGCCTATCAAATCTTGGCGCTTATTGGCGTTCTCGATACTTGGGTCAATTTTCGCAGATTCTTTAATAAAAAAAATGATGAAGGAGATACATTATGAAAGTTATACTAACAGAGAAGGTTGCTTCTCTAGGTAACGTAGGTGAAGTTGTGAATGTTTCAGCAGGTCATGCTAGAAACTTCCTAATCCCTATGCAAAAAGCAGTGCTTGCAGATGATTCTAACAAGGCTCAGATGAATCACTACAATAAAATGCTTGCTAAGAAAGTTGGTGAAGAAAAATCAGCAGCTGAAGCGATTAAAAAGCAAGTTGATGGTTTGAAAATTGACCTTATCAAGAAAGTTGGATCTAACGGTCGTCTCTTTGGTACTGTCACAACAGCAGAGCTTTCAAGCATTCTTGCAGAGAAAGGTATTGAAGTTGAAAAAAGAGTTCTTTCAGTTGATAACCCTATCAAATCAGTTGGTTCTTACACCGTTAAGGCGAAACTTTTCTCAGAAGTTGAGGCAGAATTCAGCGTAAAAGTTGAAATGGACCCTAAACAAGCAGAAGAGATTAAAGCAAAAGCTGAAGCTGCGGCGAAGAAGAAAAAGGCCAAAGCAGAAGCAGGTGAAGAAGAAGGCGAAGAAAATGGCGAAGCCAAAGAAATTCAGCCTCTTACTGACGAGCAAAAACTTGCTAAAGAAGCTGACGAACTTCTCAGAAGCTAATAAAATAAGACAATCATGCGTATGAATACGGCCCGTAATGCGGGCCGTTTTTTTAATTAAACCTTTTAATTAGGTGGGACTCCCTATGGATATGATGAGTGAAGGAACTGCCCCTCAAGCCAAAAAGAGTGGTGGAAATCGTGAACTTCCCCATGACCTCCTCGCTGAGCGCTCCCTATTAGGTTGTTTAATTATTGATGGTCAGGCATTTGACGATATTTCTGATCTTAGACTTCAAGGTGCAGACTTCTACCATCCAAAATATGGTGTTCTTTTTGAAGCGATTAAAGACCTCGCTATGGATCACCAGCCTATCGATTATGTAACTGTTAGTTCCAAGCTCAATGAAGCTGGTAGGCTTGAAGAAGTTGGTGGCACAACTGCAATCACTGAGTTGGTTGATGATCAAGCATCGGCCGCAAATATTTACCACTACGCTAAAACTGTTAAAGATAAATCCTCTTTGCGTGAGATCGTTCGTACCTCCATGCGGGTGACCGAAAGAGGGATGGGTTTCCAAGGTAAGGCAGAGGACTTTATTCAAGAAGTTGAAGCTAGCTTTTTTAAACTTACCAATGACGCTAAGTCTGGAAAAATGCAAAAGCTTAACACCTGCCTACGTGAAAACTTAAAAGAATTAGAAGATATGTCACGTAACCCTGGAGAGATTCAAGGGCTTAGCTCTGGATATCCTCGACTAGATAGTCTTCTATTGGGAATGCAGCCTGGTCAGCTTATTATTCTAGCTGCCCGTCCTGCCATGGGGAAAACATCTTTGGCCTTGAATATCGCTAATAATGTTTGTGAACATCACGGAAAGCCTGTCGCTATCTTCTCGCTGGAAATGCTTGATAAAGAACTTTCCATGAGGCTTCTAAGCTCTAAGGCAAAAGTTGACTCAAAAAGACTTAGAACTAAAAACTTTCTAGATACTGACCTTCGAAATATTGGTCAAGCTGTAAAAGAACTCTCTAGTTTTCCTATTTTTATTAATGATAATGGTGAGACGACTGTTCTAGATGTTCAATCTCAGTGTCGAAAGATTCAAGCCGAACATGGCCTTGGCCTGGTAATCGTCGATTACCTTCAGCTTATGAATCCGCACAATAAAACAATTTCAAGAGAGCAACAGATTTCTGAAATGTCTCGTGGTCTTAAAACTTTGGCCAAAGAACTACAGTGTCCTGTTGTTGCTCTTTCTCAGCTCAACCGTGGTGTTGAGGCGAGACCAAATAAGAGACCAACTACTGCTGACCTTCGTGAATCTGGTGCTATCGAGCAGGATGCGGATATTGTGATGTTCGTTTATCGTGACGAAGTATATAACCCTGATACAAAAGAGCCTGGTGTGGCCGAAGTGATTGTCGGTAAAAACCGTGGTGGTGAAACGGGGACGGCCAAGCTTGCTTGGGTTGGTGCTTATACTACCTTTGAGAACCTTAGCTATCAGGACAATGAGCGCGATTAAGGAACTTTCGAGTCAAAAATATTGGTGTCTTTTAAATGAGGGAAAAACCTTTTCCCTTTTAAGTTCCCCTGTGAAAGTTTTAAAAATATTTCATAATAAAGTATGTGATCTTCAGAATAATAATGAAACCATCCAAGATGGTTTATCCTTTCTCGAGAGTTATCTTGAAGAAAAAAAATGTGGTCCTTTTCGTGATGGTGAGGGCCTTTGGGTTGTGCATTCTTTTTATGAGGCCGGCTATCGCTGGAATAAACTCGAAAATCCTTTCCCTGATTCTCCGATAGCGATTATTTTAGAGTTTGAAAAAAAAAGCTCCTTTGATCCGGGTGCACTTACTTCTTCTAAAGTATCAATCGATTGGACTCTGCCGAATAAAGACGAGTACCATAAGGCTTTTGCAAAGGGTTTAGAACATCTTAAAAGAGGTGATTGTTACCAATATAATCTCACTTACCCTTTTCATGGAAAAGTACGAGAAGCCTCTCTTGAAGGTTTGATTGGCGCTCTTTGGGCCAAGCCTGAGCAAAGAGGGGAGTTTGCTTCTTTTACTATGATAGAAAATGATTTTTATCTTTCTAACAGTCCTGAGTGTTTATTCGAGTGGGACTCAAATGGAGTTTTAGAATCGCGACCTATTAAGGGCACGATTCATCTCGATGGACTTGAGGAAAGTGAAGCTTGGAAACTTCTTCAGCATTCAGAGAAAAATGAGTCTGAACTTTTTATGATTACGGATCTTTTAAGAAACGACATGAACCGTATTGATAGAGCAGTTGTTGAAGTCATAGAAAAAAAAGCACTTTTAAAAGTTCCTGGGCTTATTCATAGCTATTCTCATTTAAGAGTTCAGTTGTCTCAAGACATATCCCTTTTAACTGTCATGCGCTCTCTCTTTCCAGGTGGTTCGATTACTGGTGCACCAAAAATAAGAGTGATGGAAGTCCTTCGCGACTTGGAGGGGGACCCGAGAGGACTTTATTGCGGCTCTACGATCAGTAGACGAGGCGACAAACTTGTCGGCTCAATAAATATCCGCACGGCCGTAGGTAACCTATCAGAGGGGCTTATGACCTATCATGCTGGAGGGGGAATCACCTTTGAAAGTGATGGTGATGCGGAGTATCAGGAAATGGTGGACAAATTTTTATCCGTGTCCAACCTCCTTACATCCAGTGAAAAACGAACTTATCAATAAAATTGATATCTTAGAACTCTGAAATCTTCTTACATACACTTAAAATTACTTGAAGTTGTTGACATAGAAATTTTGTCCCCGATATGATCTATGAAAGCGCTAGGATATGTGCACTTCAGAGATTCCGCCCCTTCAGGACGATGGGACAGATGTATTTTTGGGAAGATCTGATGAAGAGAACACAAGGGAGTGTGAAATGAAGGCGACTATGACAGTTGCTGAAGAACAGGGAACTGTTCGCGGCGAGACAAGAGTTGGATTAAAATCTGATACTAATATAGTACCACTGTCGTCACTTTCTGAGATGACAGGATTTCCCGTCGATTTTATTAAATCAGAACTCCTCGTAAAGGATGACAAGATTTCAATGGATGAGCTTCGTCAAAGCATGGCGAGTTACCTAGAGTCTACTTTAGAGGAAATTAAATAATTTAAACTAAATTTTTTCCACTGTCAGGATAGACTAAGGAAAATTAAAAGCCCTGCAACACTTCGGTCGAGCAGGGTTTTTTTTTGCTTTTTTTTGGACGTTTCAAAAGCTGAAACAATTACAACCACTTGACCTTGGTAAGACTTTTTACTTGGATATAATTAATCTCTCAATTGCCTGCAAAAGGTACTTTCAAAAGAAACCGTCAAAAGGAAAATTCAAGAGGGGTTACTATAATGAGAAACATAATTCTAACTTTTTTAATATCTTTTCTTTCAATTCAAAGCACAAAGGCGAATGTTTTTAATCTCTTGGCGGCCACAGCTGAGCTTATTTCTGGAGTTCTTAAAATTGTCGTCACAATCGATAGTGAAGAAGAAGAGTTGGATAATAAGCGCTCCAAAAGCGATCATAAGTTAAAAAAACACGAGGTACCTAAGTACCTTTTACAGGGTGGTAAATAGGTCTTTTAAGGTTGTGTCCAATTGGATATTAGATACTTAAGAGGAGAGCACCCATGAAATTCAATATTTACTTACAAGTACTCATTTTTTCTATAATAATATCAATGCCATCTTTTGCAGGAATTCGTAAAATTCTTTCACCGGATATGACCTTTCCCTTTGTTAAGGGCACAACGAGTTTGAAAGGTGTATCTCGAAACACCTTGTATTTTACTTTTGATGATGGTCCTACCAGTGTCGCCACACCATATATTTTAGATGCTCTTGATACCTTTGGTGTGAAGGCGACTTTCTTCGTCGTCGGTCGCATGGCAAGGAATAATCGATCAATTTTAGATGAGATTCGTGGACAAGGTCATCGTTTGGCCAATCACAGTTACTCTCATGAATTCGATTTTCCATCACAGTCTCATTTTATTAATTCCTTAATTGGAACCCACGAATTAATCGATAGCTATGTTTTTAGAAGAGACACTTTGCTCTTTAGGGCACCAGGTGGGATTTGGAATGATTGGCGTGAGGTTGTTGGAAACGGAAACCCTCAGCTTCGTAAATATGTAGGTCCTATTTATTGGAATGTTGGTGGTGGTAATCCTAATCGGCGAGATGATGCTGATTGGAAGTGTTGGAATAAGGGAGTAAGTGTAGACAGCTGTAAGAATAGCTACATGAAACAAATTTATTCAAACTATAGAAATGGCCGCGCATCGATTATCCTTTTACATGATATAAATCGCAAGTCATCTAAAATGCTGTATAAAATTCTTCAAGAACTCTCAAACGATGGTGTGAATTGGAAATACGACCTCATCGAAAATATTCCTGCTGTTAAAGAGATGAATTAAGGGTCTGCTGGCCTAAAGACCCTTTCATCATACTCATCTCTCTTACTAGAGGTGCGCCGTAACTTCGGGCAGTAATTGCCGGTTTATACGAAAACAGCACCTTATCCCTAAAAATCTTCAAGCTCATCACGTAAACCTCCGATTCTAGGATTGAAGCGAAATTTTATTTTTAACATACTCAAGGAAGAAGTTATGGATATCGCAACGGTCATTGGATTGGTTTTGGCATTTGGTGCCATCCTGGGATCCATTCTCGTAGGTGGTGATATTGTTGCCTTTATAGATGTTCCCTCCGTCATTGTTGTTGTTTTTGGAGTGATTGGCTCCACTTTCATTAAGTGGCCCATGGAAGTTGTAAAGACTGTTGCGGGTGTCGGGATGAAAGCATTCTTCTTCACTCCTTCTGATCCAAAAGAAACGATTGATGAAATTGGTAACCTGGCAGAAACGGCAAGGCGAGAGTCTGTCTTTGCACTAGAGAAACAACCAATAGATGATCCCTTTATGAAAAAGGCCATGACATTGGCCGCAGATAACCGCCCTCCAGAGGTAATTGCCTCTATTCTACAATTAGAGATTGATGCCATGGAGGAGAGACATAAAGTTGGGGTTGAGGTTTTTGGTGGGATGGCCGAAGATGGACCTGCCTTTGGTATGATTGGGACACTTATTGGTCTTGTTATCATGCTTGGGAACCTTTCAGATCAGGCGGCAATTGGTCCTGCTATGGCGGTTGCTCTTTTGACGACATTCTATGGGGCGGTTATCGCCAACGCTCTTTGTAACCCTATTAAAAACAAGCTTGGTTTTCGCTCAAAAGCGGAAACTACAAAAATGAGTATTGTGATCGCAGGAACTCTTGGGATTGTTGCAGGAGAAAACCCTCGTCTCATTAAAGAAAAACTCAATAGTTTCCTTCCACCAGCACAACGTGAAGTTGATGATGCTGGCGGAGAAGAGTAAAGGATAAGTTATGGCCGACGATGCACAGGCAGGCGGTGGTGGCGACTCCATAGAGCCACCAGTAAAGTGTCCAGAATGCGTTCCTGGTCTCCCAGCGTGGATGGCCACTTTTGCTGATTTGGTGACACTGCTTCTGACATTCTTTGTTCTTCTTTTGTCTTTTGCAAAGACAGAGTCTGCAAAATATGAAGCGGCATTAGGGTCAATTCGTAATGCTTTTGGCGGAAATGTTCTAAAGCACGGTGAAGTTATTCAAAGAGGAAAGTCTCCTGATGATTCTCCCACCATGCTTGAATCTCAACAGCCAATCAAACCTTTTCCGATCGAATTTTTAACGATGGAGGGGATCCTTGATAAACATGAAATTAACCGTGAGTCTGATGAAACTCTGAAAGATGCACGCCAAGATCTTTCTCAATTTGAACTCTCTGATAATGTGACCGTGTATGAAATGCCTGAGGGTATTAAGGTCATGGTGAAAGATAAAATTTACTTCAAAGAGGGCAGTGTTGTGCCAAGTGAAGTGAACATTGAAGTCTATGATCGTTTAGTAAAGATGCTCTCTGATACAAAATGGACTATCTATATTTTAGGTCACTCTAGTCGCGGAGAGACCTCAACTGATGGTACACGCGATGCTTTTGAACTGTCAGCTTCCAGAGCGTCCGCGGTTGCCCGTAATCTTATGAAGCAAGGTGTACGCGCAGAGCAGGTAACAACAACTTTTTATGGAGACACGCGACCTGATAAAGTCATGGAAAAATCAGGTAAAGAACGTCAAGAGCTTAACCGTAGGGTTGAGTTCATCATTCGAAAACGTGATGTGGCGACTCCTGGTCACAAGGTCGAGCCTCGCTAAGCATGAGCTTTTGCTGGCTTGGAAAAAAGTCACCCTTAAAAGATATCTTAATTGAGCTCGGTCATTCGCGCCAAGGCCTCAAGAAAAGTGAAGTCTCACGTAACAGTCTAGATAAAGTCTTTGAAAGAGGGCAGGAGATAAGTCTGCCTGCAAGTCTTATGAACAAAGGCGAAGTTTATCCCAAATACGGCCCTCATAGTGAGCGACCAAAAATTCTAGAAGAGAGAGGCTCTCTTTTGGCACTTTCAAAACCCTCGGGGGTTCATTGTCATCCCCTTCATTATGGTGAAAACGATAATCTCTTGAGTTTTTTAAGAGAGGAGGGCTACTTTGATTATATTAATATCAATACTGAGCATATGGATCGAGGCCTTCTTTATCGCCTCGACTTTGAAACGTCTGGGTTAACACTTTTGACGAAGGATGCGTCTCTCTTAAAAGAAGTACGCACAAAAAAGTTGGTTAAAAATAAAACTTATTTTGCCCTAGTCTCGGGCGAATACAATGGGCCTTTAGAGTTAGAAAATATACTAACGACTACAGGTAAGAAGGTGCGAGAGAGTGGCGATGGTAAAAAGGCACGATTGAAAATCATTGAGGCCAATTATGATCTCTCCTTTAATCGCACCCTCTTGAAAGTTGTTCTTAATGAAGGGTTACGTCACCAGATTCGTGTTCAGTTGGCACTTACAGGTTTTCCCCTTATAGGGGATACTCTTTATGGTGGAGAACCCTCCGACTCCTTTGGCCTACATAGCTATAGCTATACTGTAGGCGATGAGACCTTCACCGATCCTAGTTTTCATTTGAGTTAAAAATATTATTGAAAGAATTCTGGAAAGGCTCCCTTAAAGGGATCGTCAGCACGCCATCAAAAGAACTTTGCTTACCCGAAAATATTGTCCTAAGGCGTCGATTCTTTTACTTGAACGGTAACTTTTAAATGTTGGGCGATTAGATTTTTATCGGTCATAGTTTGAAGTTTCACAAGAAAGCGACCTTCCGTGATGGCATCAATTTGTCTTTGTGGGTGGATGAAACGCACGCGCACAATATTGGTTCGCTCAAGGTTATCTCCAGGCGAATTCTTGGCAATACGAATGAGATCATTGGCCAGCTCTCTGTAGATGAGCTTCCTGATGTCGTCTTCCTTCGTTAATTTCTTGTCAGCTTCTTGGGGGAATTTAACAGTGATGGCGAGGCTATTAAAATCACTTCCTTCACAGGCCGTGGACCAATTTGCAGGGATTCTGCGGTCAAGTTTAACTGTGACGGCCTTACAACTAGAGGGCGTGAGCTTTTGTCTGCGTGAGGCCCACCAATTGTATTTCTCTCCCGCCTGAAAGAAGAAAATGATCATAAAAAGAAGACCAATAGCGAGAATAGGATTTTTCATCAATGATTTTAAGGCCATGCAGATATTATGCCTCTTTCCTCAAAAAAAAGCACTAAAGCTCTCACTGGAATACCCGATAGGTTTGCTATGGTATTTGTGCTGCTAAAGTGACGCTTATTTAGATTAAGTAGTGGAAAACACACAAGGTTGTATACATGGCTGGGAACTCGAAGCTTTTAAATAATGAATTTTGGAAAGTCCTCTCTACATTGGATTCCCTTAATCAGGATGTCTCAATGTCCGAACTCTGCCACCATTTCGGTGACAAGGTAAAGGAAGAGGATGTACTCGATGTCTTAACCTTCATGAGAAAGTTCGATTTTCCTCTGAAGGCCCAAAAACGGGATGGAAAGACTTGGCTATGCTTTACGGGTAAAAAGCCAAGAGTTTCGATGGAGCTCTCCTTAGCAGAGTGGCTCTCCTTTCAAGCACATTTCCCGTTGCTCGATAGTTATGA
Source organism: Bacteriovoracaceae bacterium (assembly GCA_017858255.1). Taxonomy (GTDB): domain Bacteria; phylum Bdellovibrionota; class Bacteriovoracia; order Bacteriovoracales; family Bacteriovoracaceae. The sequence continues at coordinate 23,821 of JAFMBV010000022.1, read as the reverse complement.
AGGCAAAGAAATCTATAACACATTGGCCACACGAATGAAGCGAGTTGAGGCCAGGTTTCCTCAGTTTGACCTCTATAGGGTGTTGGAGGAAGAAGAGCAGATGAACAAGTTTCATCACTTGATTCCGAAGGACCAAGAGCAGAATCTCGAGGAAATTAATTTGGCCATTGTTCATGGTGAGCTACTCATTTTAAGAACGGGCGAAAACTCCAAAGTCGAAGTTTTACCTCACAAAGTTGTCTTTCTAGATGGTGTCCTTTCACTTATTGCAGAAGATACGAATGATCGCTGCATGGTCTGTCTCGATTTTACTAATATTGAAAGTAGTGTACCGGTATCGGAGCATCGTTATAAGGCTAATTTCGTCGGTCAAGAAGTGGATGACTTTGTTATGGCCATTCGTTCGATTACTGGAAATGAAGAACGCCTCGTTATGCGTATCTCTGCTCCAGAAAAAGTAAATTTAAAACCACAATTTCATTTTCTAGGAAGTCCCTACGTGACGACCAATACGGAAGGCGAGTTCATTTGGGCCGCCTCGGTAGAAGTGTCTGAAGAGCTTTTCAAATGGATTGAAAGTATAAAAGACGAAGTTGAAATTCTGGATCCCCAGGAAGTGAAGGATGAGTTCGAAAATTATCTGAGTAAAAAACAGATACAGAAGCCTTTGAAAAAAGCCTCATAAGTCGCTATGCTAGGGCATGACGAAAGAACCAACATCACTTAGCCAAAAGAACTTTTTTCTAATCTCTTTTTTACCGGCAATCGCCTATTGGTATTTAGAGGAGAATTATCCTATCCGTATAGCGATTACGGGAGGCTTAATTCTTGCGATTCTGGAAATTAGTTTTGAGCATTTCTATACGAAGCATATTCATACACTTTCCAAATTTAATTTCTTCTTGATCCTTATTTTAGGTGGAATAAGTCTTCTCGGTGAAGATGGGCTGTGGTTTAAACTCCAGCCGGCCTTCACTGGGGTGGCTATCGGTGGCTTCATGATTTTTCGTTTATGGAAAGGTCAGGGCATGATGTGGGAAATGATGGAGAGCATGCCCAACAAAACGCCTATGCCGGCCTTCATCATTCAGAGCTTGGAAAAGCATATGGTGCTTCTCTTTATGGGCTATGGTTTCTTTATGGTTTTTGTCGCTCTAAAACTAACGACAGATGAATGGCTGTTTTTTAAAACACTTGGTTTCTATATTGTCTTTGGTATTTTCTTTTTATTTGAAATGATTTACCTGCGTCTTGCGGTAAAGAAGTGGCACCAGGCTCAGCAAGCAAGTGAAGTGCTAAATCGATTTAAGCCTTAAGACCAAGGTGAGCTGGTTTTAATCCTTCTGAGTAAGAACCAAGCACCTTTACATGATGGGCATCTCGATTGAGTTCCTTGAGGCAAGCAATTGTTTGAGGATCTTTTAAACCCTTTTGGAAATCAACAAAGAAAATATAATCAAAGGGATTCTCGGCTATCGGGCGACTTTCAAGCTTGGTGAGGTTGATATCAAATTTTTTAAAAATTTGCAGACAATCAAGTAGAGCTCCCGGTTGGTGATGTGCTGTAAAAGCAATAGAAGTTTTTGATTGCATCATACCTTCTGGAATCTCTTCTTCTCTGGTCAGGACAAAGAAGCGAGTTATATTGTTAGTTACCTTTTGAATATTATCACTTAATATTTCTAGTCCATAAGTTTCAGCACAAAGTATTGAGCCAATAGCGGCCTCATCAGTACTTTCTCGCTCTTTTAGAAGTTTACAAGAACCGGCGGTATCATAATCTGTAACTGAGGCGATTTGGTTTTTTACTAAATAGTCACGGCATTGTGCTAGAGCAATCGGATGGGAATAGGCGCTTTTAATTTGTTCAATCTTTACGCCAGGATTTGCCATTAAGTGATGGTGAATAGGGAGATAGATTTCTCCGATAGCAAATATGGGTTGAGTATAGAGAAGATCGAGGTTGATGCTCACGTTTCCTACGATAGAGTTTTCAACAGGCAGGACTGCCATAGCAATTTCTTTGTCTAAGAGAGCTTGAACAACCTGCTCACTAAGTTCATAACCGACGGTTTCGACATCCTCTTTAAAGTAATTAAGCGTGGCCTCTTCTGAATAGGCGCCTGCTTCTCCTTGAAAACCAATTCTCATTGATTGACCTTTTGGCTAATAGAGCTCATGCTGGCCAAGAAATTATCACGAGTTTCTTTGGCGTAAGGGTTATAGCGATTCATGTCTTCAAAGAGTTGCCAAGAATCGTTTTCAACAGTCTCAAGAATTTTCATCAGGCGTCTATAACCTTTGGTGTCTATCGGAAGGGATTTTGCTTCAAAATCCATCAAGCTTCTTCCAATAAAGTGGGTGAGAAGAAGAGAGTGGGCAATTTGTTTATCGTGCTCTTCAGGAGCAGCTTCAATAACTTTGAGTCCATGGGTTTCGAGATAGGACTTTATCCCTTGGTAAATATCTTCTTTAATTCGGATAGGGCAGAGAACGATTTTACAGCCAAATAAAGTATCCTTCGCTGAGTCTGGACCAAACATAGGGTGAGTCCCTAAAATTGAAACCTCTTCAGGTAAATGTTCTTTCATCCATTGAACGGGCATTGTTTTTACAGAACAGACATCAATAACTAAGGAATCTTTCTTTAAGTAAGGTGCCATTTGTTTAAGAAGTTCTTCAAGCTCACTCATGGGTACAAAGGGAATGACGATGGGGCAATTGCAGACGGTTTTTAAATCCACACTTTGGGCACCCAACTCTTTGATTTCATCAGAGTAATCAAAAGTATCGTATATGTAGAGATCAGCATCTTGAGCCAGATTCTTTGCGATAAGGCGACCCAAACGGCCAAAACCAATGAGACCAATTTTCACAGGCATTCCTTTATGGCCTTGAAACCAGCACTGATTTCAGCTTCAGAATTAGAAAAACAAATCCTTAGAAAGCCAGACATCCCAAAAAAGGAGCCTGGAAGGAGAGCGACTTTTGCTTCGTTGAGAATATGAAGGGCCAGTGCCTCATCAGTTCCATATTTCTTCATGAGATCGGCGGGGATCTTTGGAAAGAGGTAAAAGGCTCCTTGAGGCATTGGGGTATCGGGGAAAATTTCTCGACAGAGATTATAGGCTAGTGCACTTCTCTTTTTAAATACTTCGCGCATACCTGTCGCAATCGTTTCTTCATTTTCTAAAGCGGCCAATGCGCCCTTTTGAATAAAAACAGGAGTGTTGCCACAAACATGGCTTTGAAGTTTATTCATGCCTTTTATAAGGTCAACAGGACCGGCCACATAGCCTAAACGAAAGCCTGTCATGCAATAGCTCTTGCTAAAACTTTGGACGATAAGTGTATTTTCAAGCGTTGGATCCGCCACTCCGGCCGGTCCAACAAAGTTTTCATCACCAAAAGTGAGGGTTTCATAAGCTTCATCACTTATAAGATAGAGGCCTTCTTTTTTACAAAATTCTACAATCTCTTTTTTGAGTTCTTTGGGATAAATCAAACCTGATGGATTATTTGGAGAGTTTAGAATAACCGCTTTCGTTTTAATTGTTTTTCTTTTAACGAGTTCTTCAAAATTTAAGCTTCCATCTTCTGAGGGAATGAATACAGGTTTAGCGCCGGCGAGTTTTATGGCCTCAGGAAAACTGACCCAATAGGGAGCTGGTACAAGAACTTCATCACCTGGGTTACAAATGAGTTGAAATAGAGAGTAGAGCACTTGTTTGGAGCCATTACTTAGGCAGATATTATCTTTAGTAACCTTGACGCCTTGGTTGCGGTCAAGTTTCTTGGCAATGGCATTTCTTAGAAATGGTTCACCTGGAACCAGAGCATAGCGGGTGTGACCTTCTGCTAATGCCTGTTGGGTCGCCTTAATTACGACTTCAGGCGTAGGGAAGTCAGGTTCACCGACATTAAAGCCAATGACTTTTTCTCCATTGGCCCTGAGATTAGCGATGACCGCTGCTAGCTTTACCGACTTTGATTCTTCTACCGCTTGAATGCGATCAGATAGAGGGGGATGGTTCATTAATCCTCACTTTTACTAGTGTCTTTGAGGAATGAGCGCATCATCTCTGTTTGATATTTAACCGATTCTTCGTGAATGACATTATAAATTTCTTGGGCAAACTGAGAACGTAGACCAATTTTTTCTGCCGTCTCAGTAATCCTGTTTATCATTTCATCCATTCTGTGCACCTGTAGCGCGGTTACACTATTCTTCATTTTAAGGTCGCCAATTCTCTCAACAATATTAAAACGCATTCTTAGGCCTTCGAGAAGCTCTGAATCTATGCGATCAATTTGAGAGCGAAGATCTGTTAGGTCATGCTCAAAAGTTCGATCTAAGGAAAATTCAGTTTTTAAAACAAGTGATTTAATGATTTGACCAAGACTTGTGGGTGTCACTTGTTGAGCGGCATCACTCCAAGCCTCCGCTGGGTTGGGATGGGTCTCTACCATTATGCCTTCCATATCAACGTCCATGGCCTTTTGGCACACGAGAGCGATTCGCTCACGATCTCCTGTAATATGAGAGGGATCGCAAATCATGGGAAGTTCTGGATGTCTTCTCTTTAGTTCAATAGGAATTCTCCAAAGAGGGACATTTCTATAGTCTGATTTTTCTGCTGTTGAAAATCCACGGTGAATAGCAACAAGCTTATCAATTCCCGCTAGGTTCATGCGTTCAAAGGCACCCAACCAAAGCGCCAAATCCGCATTAATAGGGTTTTTAATCATTACAGGTATATTTGTGCCTTTCAGGGCATCAGCAATTTCTTGCACACTAAAAGGATTCACAGTTGTTCTGGCGCCAATCCAAAGAATATCAATATCATGTTTGAGGGCAAGTTCTACGTGATGGGCATTCGCTACTTCTGTTGTAACAAGGAGACCCGTTTCTTCTTTGACTCTCTTAAGCCACTTAAGGCCAACTTCGCCAACACCTTCAAAACTATTCGGTCGCGTTCTAGGCTTCCAAATACCAGCGCGAAATATTCTGACATCTTCAATTTCAACTACCGCTTTGGCAGTCTCCATCACTTGTTCTTCAGTCTCGGCAGAGCAAGGTCCCGCAATAACCAAAGGTCTTTTGAGGTTTGGGATCCATTTGTTGATTGGTTTGATGTCCATAGTTCTCTCTCTTTTTCTCTTATCCTCTCACAAATTTGGGAGTGGGCGACTGATGAAAATATGACAAATACGTTGCAATGGCCATGCCGAAAGGATGTCTATCCATAACTATCACTTAGATGAGCAACAACTTGAAATTATGTCTCTTGATCTTTAGAGGCCGTCTAAAACCTTAAAAGCGTCAAAATTTTAGACACTTACGACCTTTATAAATTCTACAATGATCGGCTCCTTAGAGGACTTATCGTAAGGAAATACTATAGATTCTCATAAACAAATTAAGGGGAATTTATGAAAATGTTAATTGCGATTACTGGGACACTTGCGGTCTTTAATTTATCAGCAGCAACTATTAAATCTAATGTAAAAGTAACGGTCGCCGTTTCTCAAAATATAGAAGTCGTGACTGTTGATACAGAAGAAGCCTGTGCCTTAACTGTTGATCCATCTTGGAGTCACGAAGAAGATACTTCTGAAGTGAGAATTTTCATGAGTAATGACTCTTACTTCAATACATTGACAGATATTGAGAAACTAAGAAAACAAGGTTTTCGTTTTGCTGGTTACGCAAAGGGTGAAAAGTGCGAAATTAAGGATTGGGAACTTGATTCTACTTTCCCTAAAATGGTTAATCCAAATCCAATGGATGCCTTTGAGAATACTGCTTTCTTTCACATGACCTCAAATAGAAAACTTGCAGAGTATGCAGATCAACAAAGTGCTTTTAAAAAAGTTAAACGTCTTTATTTAAAAGGTGATCAGGAGCTTGTAAAAAAAACAAAGCAAGTAGCGTCTGAGGAAATTTCTGAAATTTTAAAGAAATTTAACTAATCATAAATTTTCATTACTTCTTGGAGTGATTTTTTGGAGATCGTGGGAACCGTGGCCTCTTGGTTAGGTTTCCCCACTCCTAGAAGCATAAAAGGTCTCTCCTCCGCTGGGCGATCTAAAAGTGTAGTGAGAAACTGCATTCTCTTAGGTGTGTAGGTAAGCGTACTTAATCCACACATATGTAGGGCAGAGATAAGCATTCCTGTAGCAATCCCAGCTGACTCTTTAGCATAGTAATTCGTGCTCTTTTCTTTTTCTTGCCAACTAAAATGACTATAGAAAATAACGATAAGGTAAGGTGCCTGGGTAAGAAATTCTTTTTCTCCATTTGTATGTAAGTGCTTAAGGTCTTCAATCCATTTCTTATTTGGTTTTTCTATGTAAAAACGTTGCTCTTCAATTTCTGAAAGAGTTCTTATTTCATTCTTTATTTCAGGTGATTCAATAATAGCAAAAGTCCATGGCTGCTTATTAGCACCTGAAGGAGATAGGCGCGCTACATCGACTGCATTTTCAATTAACTCACGATCAGGCTTCTCTAAGGAGAATTGGCGGATAGTTCGACGCCTAGTGAATATCTTCGTCAATTCACGACTTATTTTGAGTGCGGCCAGCTCATCATAATTTGGGGCCTTGTAGGGCTGAAGCATAATTGATCCTCCGATGATCAGAAAATACGACATGTTTAGCTATAAATAAATTGAAAAATAATTAAGTTTGGTATAGTTTTAGCGCATATGTACTTACACGAACATTTAGAAAAATTGCGTTATTTTTATCAGGTTGCAAAGCTTGGGTCTATGAAGCGGGCATCTGAAGCCGTTTTCGTCACTCAGCCCTCTCTTTCTAAGTCTATAAAAATTCTTGAAGAAGTGATCGGCCAAGAGCTCTTTGTGCGCTTGCCTCGCGGAGTGCGGCTTACAGAGAATGGAGAAATCTTATATCAATATTGTCATGAGCTCTTTTCTTCGTTGAAAGATTTAGAGAAAAGGCTAGAGAGTTCTGAGGATCCTATGGCCGGCTCATTAAGGGTGGGAACCTATGATTCTATTGGTATTTATTTTTGGCCGAAGTTCTTAAAAGAATTTCTTCCTAAATATCCAAATCTTTCTTTGGAAATTTCAACCGGACGTTCTGCCCATATGCAGGAGCTTTTAGATAAAGGTGAACTTGATCTCATTCTTATCATAAACCCGAAGAAGACAAGTCAGACTATTATTGAGCCTTTAAAAAAAGATGTGTTTAAGTTTTATAAGAGCACAAAGAAGAAAACGGTTTTTACTAGCATTGAAAATGCTCCTCTTATTTTAATGCCTGATAGTTTTGAGCCAGGAGCAAATATAAAAGAAAAATTAGGTGCGTTTAATGTAGAGGAAAGGAAAATTTATAAGACATCCTCGCTTGAATCGGTAAAAGAGCTGACACTTAATGGGCTAGGACTAGGTTTTCTACCAGAATCTGTCTGTTCAGAGCACGTAATAAAAGGTGCCTTGGAAGTCGTTGATCTGGGTATTGGTTCTAAGACAGGTCTTTTTCCTCATACTATTGGTCTTGGTTTTCAAAAATCTCGTAAAGATAATCCGCTCGTAAGTAGAGTGATCGCTGAAATAAAAGAACACCTCTAATTTCTTTACTTAAAAAATGATATTGCTAATGAAGTCAGTCCCATAAAGGGGAGCAGTCCTTGGATGATAAAGGCCCTCTTTAAGTGAGGTGCAGAGATTAACAGAACTACCGCTGCCGCCAACATGGAAATGGCGGAAAAAGCAGACAAAGCAATTCCAGCTGAAGTCGCTCTTTCACTGCAGACGAGAAATATTCCCAAAAAGAGTTCTAGTGCTAAAAATAAATTATAAAACCCTTGGTTAAAGGCGAATAACTTCTGCTGTTCGGCGGCCAATTCATCTAGGCGAAAAACTTTATTCGCAAATGGTTTTCCCCAAAGAAGAGATTCAAGAGCAAAAATAAAGAGATGAATAAGCCCGGCCAAAATAAAGCAAATTATGGAGAGAAGATTCATAGGTTTCCTAATGGTTGTGCCTTGCGGTTTGAACTTTCGCTCTTTGATTTTCTTTTTAATTTTATCTTTAAAGAGAAGGAAAACCTAAGAAATTCCAATGAGTTATTATAATTTGTATCCGGGTCTGTGAAAAATTAACATGCCTGTTGTGAAAAAAAGACCCACTGTGGCATAACCCCCTCACACACATAGACTTCCTCTAGAGAAATGATTTGGGTTGAGTTTCTCTAGGGCGTTTTACTGAGGCATAGTTAGGATAACCGTCTCCCTGATAACTATCCTTTCGTCTCCTTTGCTAGAAGACCTCGGTAAAACTATAAAGAGGGTTCAAAAGTATTTCTCCCGTGGGTATTGGGCTTTATGAGAATACTTTTGAATCCTTTTTCTTTTTAAAAGCGATCTGTTGCTTCCACTAAAATTTTTGAAATTCCTTCTTCACTCAAAGAATGTCCTGCATCTTGAATCATGTGAAAGTCGGCCTCGGGCCATGCGCGATGAAGCTCCCAAGCACTCTCTGCTGGGCAGACAACATCGTAACGACCTTGGACGATGATGGCAGGAATATGACGAATTTTACTGATATTGTTGAGAAGAAAGTTGTCTTCTTCAAAGAAGCCTTGATTGATAAAGTAATGACACTCAATTCTAGCAAAGGCTTCAGCAAAGCGGTCTGTGCCGAAGGCCTGCATGAGATTTTGATCCTGAATGAGCTTTGAGGTTGATGCTTCCCATACCGACCATGCCTTGGCCGCTTCTGAGCGTATCTCTGGATTGTCAGAAGTGAGTCTCTTATAGAAAGCTTCGATGAAGTTCCCTCTCTCTTCTTCAGGAATAGGGGCGATATAATGTTCCCATGCATCCGGGTAAATACGGTGAGCACCCTCTTGGTAAAACCACTTAATCTCTTTCTCTCTGAGCATAAAGATGCCTCTTAAAAAGAGACCTGCTACATTTTCAGGGTGAGTTACTGCATAGCTGAGTGCCAATGTTGAGCCCCAAGAGCCACCAAATACTGACCATGATTTTATGCCTAAGTGCTCGCGAATTTTTTCGATATCTTCCACAAGGTCCCAGGTCGTGTTTTCCCTAAGCTCTGCAAATGGTGTGGATCGGCCACAGCCTCTTTGGTCAAAGAGAATCACTCGCCACTTTTTGGGATCAAAAAAGCGCCTGTAATGGGCTGAACAACCGCCTCCTGGCCCGCCATGAAGGAAAACAATGGGTTTTCCTTCGGAATTTCCTACCTCTTCATAGTAGAGAGTATGGATATCGCTGACGGCTAGAGTATCAGTATGATAGGCTTCAATTTCTGGGTAGAGATGACTCACTTGGGCATAACCTTTGTTAATTGCTTAAGAAGTTTAGTGGTAATCCCGTTGGAGGGGAAGACATGGAGCAAAATGGAGCTCCCATTTTTTACGGTTTTTTACTTACTGCCCATGGTGAAGATCATGGTGGGCGCCATCATTTAAGATATTTTGGCCGTGCTTCATTTGGTGCCTTTGAATTGGTATTTACCCAAGAAAGACCACTATTCTTTGTCGAAAGACAGGCCCAGATTAAACCACTAGGTATTAACTTTGAGCGTCGAGAACTAGAACTTAAAAATTTTACGGGCACCCAAGTTGATGCCTGTTATTTCAATAGCCAGTCTGATCTTTATAAGGTCAAAGATGACGGTGGCACTCGCACCTTTGAAGCAGATGTGAGAACAACAGAGCGCTTTTTAATGGAGCGCTTTATAAAAGGCAACGTTGAATTCTCTGGCACCTATGCAGAAGAAAACGGCGTGCGGGTCTTTAAAAATCCCCAAATAAGGCCTACGACCAAAAAAACACAAGCAACTTTGAGTATGATGTCTTTTGATATCGAAACCTCAAGAGGCAATGATCTCTTTTCAATAGGCATTCATTACTGTGATGAACAACGTGATATACGTCGAGTTCATATGGTTGGTATCGATCAAGGGCCGATGGATGAAAAAGGCGAACTCTTTTATTATCCAGATGAGCGCGCCTGTTATGAAGCCTTTGAGCGCGATGTCCATGACCTTGATCCAGACCTATTTCTAGGGTGGCATGTTGTTGGCTTTGACATGGCCTTCTTGGAGAGGAAGTGTCAGCGCTGGGGAATGTCTCTTAATTTAGGGCGCAAGAAAAGTAAGGTCTATATTAGTGAGCGTCTAGGTGGCGCACAGTATGCGCGTATTAAAGGTAGGGTAGTCATAGATGGTCCAAATGCAATGAGGGCCGCTTTCTATCAATTTGATAGTTGGAAACTCGACTTTGTTGCCCATAAACTGCTCGGTGTCGGTAAGGACATTGAGCAAACTGGCCTAGCAAAGGTCACTGAAATTGAAAGAAGGTTTAAGGAAGATAAACCTGCTCTCGCAAAGTACAACCTCCTTGATTGTGTTCTTGTCACAGATGTTATGAGAAAAACGGGTCTCGTTGAACTAATGCAAACGCGAGTTGAGCTTTCTGGCCTATTGATGAATCGCCAAGGTGTATCAACTGCAGCATTTGATTTCTTTATGCTACCAAAACTTCACCGCAAAGGTTTTGTCGCACCTAATGTCGTGGATATTACTCGTGATGTTCATGCGGCCGGTGGCTATGTACTTGAACCCGACAGTGGTCTTCATCAGCATGTAGTCGTGTTGGACTTTAAAAGTCTCTACCCATCAATAATCAAAACTTTTAAAATAGATCCCTATAGTCGTTTAATGGCAGAGACTGCTCCCGTTCAAACACCGGCAGGTATTAAGTTTTCTGAAAGTCATCACTTGCTTCCCGACTTTATTTCAGAGTTATTAGAGAAGAGGCAGCTTGCGAAAGAAAATAACGATCCTTACCTCAGTCAGGCCATTAAAATTTTAATGAATTCTTTCTACGGAGTGATGGGCTCAGCAGGTAGCCGTTTTTATCACGCCGATCTTCCAAGTGCCATCACAGGTACTGGCCAATGGATTTTACGAGAGACAATCGAATATCTTCAAAATGATGGCTTCGAAGTTGTTTATGGAGACACAGATTCTGTTTTCGTAAAGCTTCCCACTGGTGAGAGGGTCTTTGATAAAGCAGAGACTATGTCTGCCCGAATTACTGAGCATCTTAAAAAAACTTTAAAGAAGCACTTTAAAGTTGAGAGCTTCTTAGAAGTAGAGTTTGATAAATATTATCGGCAAATCTTTTTCCCAATTTTGAGAACGGGAGAGGGCGGAGCGAAGAAAAAATACGCAGGTCTTATTTGTGATCGTCAAGGTGAGCAGAAACTGAACTTTTCAGGAATGGAGTTTGTCAGAAGTGATTGGACTAAACTTGCGAAAAATTTTCAATTTAATCTTTACGAGAAATTCTTTAAAGGTGAAGAAGTTGAAAGTGTTATTCGCGACGTTGTAGAGGCCCTAAGAAATGGTCAACATGACCTAGAGCTTGTTTACAAAAAACGGCTTTCTAAGAAACTTGAAGAGTATACAAAGAGTCTTCCTCCTCATGTTCGTGCTGCAAGGATGGCCCAAGATGCAGGCCACCAAATAGATCGGGACGTATTTTATGTCATAACCCGAAGAGGGCCTATCCCACTTGAATTGGCACCCGATGACTTCGATTATCAGCACTATATCGACAAACAGATTCGTCCCATTGCGGAGGTTATCCTTGAGCCATTAGGATTGTCTTTTGACAATATTGTCACAGGTGATCAGCTCAATTTATTCTAAATTCCTGAATTAATGCGCTGCCATTAGAGTAAGAATTTCACACTAGTGGCCATAGTTACTGGACCCTCCCATTATGCGCTTAGTACTTAAGAACATATTGGGGAGAACTTATGTTTAAATCACTTTTAGTATTATCTACAACCATCTTTTCACTACAATCATTTGCTACTGGAAGCCTCTATTGCGTTACCCCTCAAACGGAATATGAAATATTTGCTAGCACCGCAAGAGTATTTGGTAATCCTATTATTAATGGATTACTCGTCAATAATAACCTTACAGAAGAGACACAAGAGTTTTTAAATTCTCAAATTGTTGGCTACTGGAATATGGGTGATGATCTTAAATTGGCCCTAATTGATGAACAAGCAATGGAACTTCAATTCGTTATCGAAGCAAAATTTGTTAGCAGCGACAATGGTCCTACATATATCGGAACTCTTGAGCTTGCCGATGGTTCAACTTTTAAGGTTTCATGCGAGCAATAAAAAAGCTCTTTAAGCGTGGGCAAAAAGCAGGTCACCTCTTTCTTTTAGGAAGTGTGATGTCTTGTAGCAGTGCTTATGTTAAGAGACCAAACTTACAATCTATTCATGAAAAAAGTATTCTACGTATGGAGATCATGAGGTTGTGGGCCAAAGTAGAGTATCGCCGCCTTTTAGGGGATGAAATATCTGCTCTTGTCTATGAAAGGGATCTTTTAGCTCTAGAAGACGAACTGGCCTTGATGACGGGAGACGCACAAACCACCATCTCTTCGCGAGAACTGTGACAATTTTATAATTTGAGCCTATGATGGTCTTATGTATTGGCGTCGTTTAACAAATCCCTTTTATCAAGCAGGACTTCTTTTTATCAGAAAGAATGCACTTCAGCTGGCCGCTTCGTCTGCGTTCTATGTTATTTTAACGGTTATTCCATTTTTACTCTTAATGAGTCGTCTTATCGGTTTCTTTATTGGTGATATCCAACAAGTACATCAGCTAATCTTCACATTAGGACAAGAAGCCTTTCCGGAAGTAGAGCCAGGAGTATTGTTAAAAGTAAAAAATATTGTAAAAGGACCTTTGCTAGGAAATGATTCTTTTACCTTTGTTAACTTTTTAATTCTGAGTCTATCTTCAATTTCGTTTTTTAATTCCATATGGTCGGGGCTATATAGTATTAGCGAAGATAAGACATTGGTGTCTTGGATGAAGCACCTCAAGGTATTAGTCCTTGTTGCTGTTACCGTTTTTCTTGTGTTATTTCTTTTCTCCCTTCAACCGATTTTTCATTTTCTCTTCGAACTGGCTCAATACAATGCCTTTATTGATATTATTTATGAAAGCGTTAGTACTCTTAGAGGGATAATCGATATCCTTAGGACGCGTAATTGGAGCTTTGTTTTTCCCCTAAGGAACACTTGGTTTCAAGCTGGTTTATTCTTCGTTTACTTTGCTTTTGTTTATCGCTGGTTCTTTAATTGGCGATTAAGAATGAGAGAAGCTTTCGTTGCCAGTGGGGCTTTTGTCTTTCTATTAATTCTTGGTAAATTTTTATTTGGTCTCTACTTTTTTAATTTACGATCGCAATTGATTGAAAGTTATGGTGATTACTATACTGTTTTAGTCGGTGCATTGTGGGTCTATTTAATAATGGCATTCTTCTACTTTGGGGTTTGCCTCTGCGTAAGTCTTTTAAAAGAAGAACCGCCTGTCAATAATTCAACGCTTGAATCTTTATCCGAAGATAGGGGATAATACCTCAATGATACGAATGCTGATTAATCTTTATATTCTCGTTTTATTTATCGATGTGATTTTGAGTTATCTGCCACAGTTTCGCTCTCAACCTTGGGCCATGTGGATAAAGAAAGCTGCTGACTTTACCTGTCGACCCATTCGTCAAATGTTACCACCTGATCTTCCTTTTGATTTCTCTCCCCTTATCGTTATCTTTCTTTTAAATCTCGTTATGTATGCTTGGTAAGCCTTATGGATTTTCCTTTGGTTACCATTCATAATAGCCAAGAGCTCGATTTTATTCATAACCTTTTTCATGGAAATTTTCCCTTTAGAGTCGTTACAACGAGCAATAATGGGGACGCAATTATACATGCGGGCTCTGCCATCATTTATATTGATGAGGAAAATATAGAAGAAGGGGAAAGGCTTCTTGACTCTGTTGGGTACAGAAGTGACCGTCAATTGGAGCAAGAAAAGAGCCCACATTTGAAAAGAAAAATCGAGGCCCTTGATAAGAAGGCCTTTTCTTTTTTCTTATTGGCCCTAGTTGCTTTGGGACTTTGGCTTTTTTTGCTTGAACTGAGGAAACTACCTTAGCGAGTAAATATATTTCTCAAACCATGCTCCTTGTCATCTGATCCTCGAAATCCTACAATTTAAAAAAGCCTCATTCACGGATGAAGAAAAGGTGGTTAATCGTGTCTAACTTTACGATAGATTTAAATATTCTTGCCCAAGAAACTCTAGAGCTCTCTGAGAATATTCGCAGAGAATTCTCAAATGATGGGGGAGAGGGACAAAAAGATCTATTTTCTTTACATCAATTTGATGCGTTTGATTTTTCCAAAAATATTGAAGAAGAAATTCAAGAAGAAATTCAAGAAGAGGCCAAGAAGGAAGAGCTTGTTGGACCAGGTCTTACATATCGCATTGATAAAGGAATTTCCACCTTTTGTATACGTGGCTATGTAACGGAAGACCTTGAATGGGACTGTGAAAATCTCGAAAATGAAAGCCCTGAAATTATAAAGGCCCTTAAAATTAAAGAAGAAGCTGACTTAGACTCAGTTAGATTTTTTTCCACTACAGATATTGCTATGGCAGAAACTCTCTTTGATCACATGATCAACATGAGGTTTCCTAGGCAAGAGGCAATCCTTTGTAACTTAAGTGATCCTGGTTTCTCATGGTGGATGGATAAGGATTCATTAAATCTAAAGATCTATTTTCAAAGTCATGGGATTGAAAGAGATGACTCTTTGATTCAGTTGGGACCTTTGGGTGATCATTTGATTGCCTTTCGCCGGCTTAGTAGGGCCCATGGTCTCTTAAGAAATTATTTTCCTGTTAATGAGTATTCAGCGACAGATAAGTCCTTCATGATCTCAACAACCAGTGACAAACAGGAAAACTTTGCTGCTTTTCAAAATATTTTCATAAGCGGGGAGTTTGTTTTCCATGAAATTTTGAAAGATCTCAAGGGAGAAGAGCAAACCTTGTTTCTCTACTTGCGGGAGCTAGCCGCCTTGAGGCGCTTTTGGATAAATATTTCTCAGGAAATTGAGAGCTAATTCCCTACTCATTAAGTAAAAAGTAACCGACCAGAAGACTTTTTCTCTTGTATACTATTGTGTGCGACATTAAACTAATAAAAACAGGACGTTAACGCCAATAAAAACAGGACGTTTTTGTGGAATTTTCATTTGATAATGAGCGCGAACGCGCAACAGCACCTAACAATATCGGATCCGATCGCTTAAGAAAAGCGATTGAGAGGAACCGTGCAAAACAGACTAAAAGGGCCAGCCAAGCTGATCGTGTTAGTCGACCTCAATCGACAATGGCCTCTTCAGAAGATTGGTCTTTGCCGGGAAGAGGAAGTTCAAAACCTACTTCTACTTCAGCTCGTAGAGGAACACGTAAAAGCGTTGCTTCTGCTGATAACGTTGAGTTTACAACCGCCATTCGCAAGGGGAGCCGAGCTCCGGCACCTGTTAACTATAGTGAAGCGAAAACTCCCACTGTCGTCACAAGAAAAGTAACTCGTAAACCTACAGCAAAAACAAGAAAACCAAAGAGTAAATTCTTAAAAAATACCAATGAGTATGTTGTCAAAGGTGTTTGGGTTTTTTGTGCGATCCTTCTTTTAAGGCTTGTTTTTTCTAATGGTGGTGTGAGTGATTATTACGACAAGAAAGAAGTTCTTAATAGTCGTTTTGATGAGCTCGCTCGCATCGAAATTGAAAATAAAGGTCTTTTAAAAGAGATAGGGCAATTAAAGAAAGATCCTCAATATCAAAAGAAAGTTGTAAGAGACCATCTTGGATATATTGCTAAGGATGAGTTTCTGATTCTATTTCCAGAAAATATTAATTAACAGTATTTAATTGAGATCCTTTTTTAATCTCTTTAGCAAGTGATGAACTCGCTTTAAGCTCCAGCACATGATGGGCATAGATTACTGGTGTTCTCGCAATCTCCGGTGGCACCTTCATTCCCGGATGTGCGCGAACGCCTCTTTCAACATGGATAACTTTAAAATTCTTATCCAAAAAGAAAATATCTAGATCTGTAAAAGTATTGGGCATCCAAAAGCGTCTTGGACCCGCCACCTCATACCAGAAAAACATGCCTTCATTGTCAGAGAGTTGGTTCTCTTTTACGCCACTTAGTCCCTGCGTTTGCTCTTGATTTGTCTTTGCAATATAGGCCTTGATGAGGTGACCTGATGACGTGGCGAGCTGTTTAACGGGGTAAGTTTTAAAATTCTTAACGACGACACCTGCTTGAGGTCCATCTTGCGCCTCGTTATCACTTTGGCAGCTAAGAAAACTACTGCTCAAAGTGAGGATAAACAGGTAAATTACCAATTTTTTGGTGAGAGGACGTTTTGAATGCGTTATAGTCGAGAGGCTTTTCATACACCGTTAAGGATACTCGGGAGTAAATGGTTATGGCCACAATCACTATTGGAAATAAGGGACTTTTACGCTCACACACATGTGGTGAGCTGAGAATAGACCATAAGGACAGTAAAGTTAGTCTATGCGGTTGGGTAAATAAGTCTCGCGACCTAGGTGGACTGCACTTTATTGATTTGCGCGATAAGTATGGATTAACCCAACTAAGCTTTAAAGAGTTTAAAGGTGACCTCGGTATTCTTAAGAAGTGTCACTTGGAATCAACGTTGAGAGTAACGGGTGAAGTAAGAACTCGACCAGAAGATGCCCGAAACAAGAATATGGCCACTGGCGAAGTAGAGCTTATGGTTGAAAGTATCGAACTACTCTCAGCCTGTGATATTGAGAGTCTTCCTTTTCTTCCCCATGGCACTCAAGAAGCGACAGAAAATTTAAAATTAAAGTATCGCTACCTCGACCTTAGAAGCACGCGATTGCAAAAGATCCTTAAGATCCGTTCTCAAGCCACTATTGATGTCCGAAATATATTGAATGAAGAAGATTTTATAGAGGTTGAGACACCGATTCTTTATAAGTCGACACCAGAAGGAGCCAGAGATTATATCGTTCCTTCTCGAGTCCATCCGGGACAGGTCTATGCCCTTCCTCAATCACCTCAAACTTTAAAACAACTTTTGATGATTGGTGGTACAGATAAGTATTTTCAAATTTGTCGCTGTTTTCGTGACGAAGATCTTCGCGCCGATCGTCAGCCAGAATTTTCTCAAATTGATATGGAAGTTTCATTTACAACTCCAAGTTATATTAAAAGCCTAGTGGAGAAGATTGTTACTAAGCTATTCAAATTTGAGAGCGGTTTCTCAATGCCGATCATGAGTTACTCTCAGGTAATGGAAGTCTATGGCTCTGATAAGCCTGATATTCGCTTTGGCCTTGAACAGCGAATCGTTACTGATTTGTTTAAAGATTCTGAATTTGCTGTTCTTAGTGGTCCTGCTCAAAATGGCGGTCTTATTAAAACGATGTTTGTACCGGCCGAAAATGGTAGTTTTTCCCGCAAGGATACCGATGGCTTTGTTGATATTGTAAAACCTCACGGTGGTAAAGGCGTTGCCTTCTTTAAGGTTAATAACGGCGAAAGAAGTGCCGGAATTTCAAAATTCATTGATGACCAGATTATGAAGCGCCTTGAAGAATCTACGGGATTTAGTGGCGATGGAACCTGGCTCTTCTTTGCAGATCTTAAACCTAGTGTCGTTCACTCATGTGCAGATGCACTCAGACGTCACCTTGGTAAAAAACTAGAACTTATTGGTGAAGGTTATGCTTTCCTATGGGTAAATGATTTCCCTCTTCTTGATTATGATGAAGAAGCAAAGCGTTTCGTGGCCATGCATCACCCTTTTACAATGCCAATGGAAGAAGATGTTGAAAAATTTCTTCAAGGTGGTAAAGAAAACTGGGAGCAAGTGCGAGCTGAAGCTTACGATGTCGTTTGTAATGGCTATGAACTTGGTGGCGGCTCTATCAGGATTCACCGTGGTGATGTTCAAAGAAAAATGTTTGAAGCACTAGGGATGAGCGAAGAGGAAACTCAACATCAATTTGGTTTCTTTTTAGAGGCCCTACGCTATGGAGTCCCACCGCATGGTGGTCTTGCCTTTGGTTTAGATAGGATTGTTATGTTGATGACGGGGACGGATTCAATAAGAGACGTGATTGCTTTTCCAAAGACTACATCGGCCACTGACTTAATGGCCCAGGCCCCTTCAACTCCGGGGACAGCTCAGCTTAAAGAGCTGCATATGAATTTTACGAAATAAATTTCTAGCGATCTATTAGTTCTGGTTGATCGGCTCCTACAGGAATGTGGGAGCTCATGGCCTCAATAACCATAGTTGGTGGGGTGGCAACTGTTGCACCTCCATACATTACGCCTGAAAAGGCGACTGCACCAAAATTGAAGCGCACAATATTTGTATTACTCCTAAAGCGGTCAATAACTAAGGCCTGTTCAGGGATCGTTAGATTTACTGGAACTCTTGTGACTTGGGGGTTTGTTTCCGCTTCCTTCACCAAGGTCTTATAAAGACCATCAATACTTGGAACTGGCTTTTGACCAATATCAACACCCGTGGCCTTCATCGATTCGCAGGCAGTACGGGTGCAGGCCATCGATAAAGTACCTTTTTGCTTTTCAATAAAGTTCATGAGGTCCCCAAACTTTTCTGGGGGAACATCCACAGTAAAATGTTCACCAGCTCTTAAGTTTCCTTTTGAACGATCTCGATTTGTTCCAACACCTTCTCTGCGTAACTTTTTATTGAGAAAGTAATGATAGAAGGGTGAGCCATCAAACATCCTTGGCCTCCCATCAGGGTCAAAGTAGCGTACAGAATAATGGCCGCTGGCATCAGTTTCCACAACGAATCGTCTGTCTTTAACGTTATCGAGTATGAGTTGGTTTAAATCTCGTTTGGGAATATGAGTGAGTGGGTTCTTGGGATCCTCATAGACGTTTCTTGCTTTTCTGTGATGTTTCTTTTTTAAATTAAGAGTCTTTTTCACGCCTTGGCCTATCTTTGAGATTAGTCCTAGCTTTGAGCCGCCTAGAGTTAGTGCTGTGATGAGTGTATCTCCACCAACATAGCCAATCATTTTGCAAACATATTGAGATTGACCGGCACCATTAAGGCATTGCCACTCTTCAACTTTATCCTTAAATAAACCACCAATCGCCTCTGGAATAGCTTTAATACTTTCAAAGAAACTATTTATAAAATCAGAGGCTCCATTTGATGCCTCACTAAACCAGTAAGAGAGATTTCCTGTAAAAGCAGCTTTCAAGAAATTGTAGGTCCCATGCATAGAAGCGTTTAATGTATTCATGAAAGTCTTTAGAAGTGACCATAGAAAGTTACTAATATCGACAACGGAATCAATAAGACCTGAGAAGAGGCCTTTTATGCAATCAATTGGGTTTTCGAGTAGGGCCTCTGGCCAATTTGGAGGTCCTTGATCACCTTTTCTTTTATAAGCATCCTCAATACCCTCTCTCTCTTCACAATCATTGACTACATTAACAACGGGGTTAATACCCTCCATGAGTCTGTCTAACTCTGGCGTGTCATAGGTGCTTTCAGGACAAGGTAAGTTTCGATAGGGCTCGGCCTGCAGTGAAAAAAAGAGGGTGAAGTTAACAAGGAAAAATAAAGTCTTCATGGACTCACTCCCAATAGAGAGTGGAAAATATTTTTGAGTTGTTTTTTTGAAAGAGGGGAGTATGCATCTTTATTTTCAATAAGGGCGACTTGATGATACTCCTCACCAGTAAAGAGTTGCCACTCCGTAAATTTGACGAATCCACGTTTTACAAGATAAGTACCACTTAGTTTTATAAGTATTTTCTTATCAGAGATTTTGATTAGTTTCTTTTTTAAAATTTTCCAATTCTTTATACCGGCAAGCTTAAGTCCAATCTCTCTGGCCTTGGTAAGACCTTCGAAATACTTCTCTTCGGAAAAGGTCTTATAGTTAAAGGCCTCATCTCTGGCTAGATAGGTAAGAAGAGTGTGCTCTTGAGGAAGGTAATCCCAGGCCTTATTCACGCCGAAGAAGACGGCCTTTTCTTTCCAGTTGTTACTGAGTTCAGTCGGTATGTCTCTTAGTATGTCTCTGGGCATTTCTTTGGCGAAAAGAGCAGTACTTTGGCAAATGAGAAGGAATGTAATGAAAATAAACCCTCTCACTTCTTCTAATCCTTATGAGGCAAAGAGATCGAGTTGAAGATCTTCCTTTTGATTGAAAGCGATTTGTTCTTGATGGAGTTCTTCTTGATAGAGAGTAAACTCTTCCTCAGTAATGACCTCTGTTTGAGAAAAGAAGTCTGGAATGCCACGATTGTCACTCCTAAGAAATACAATCGCGAAGAGAAAACTACCTGTGACACAACATGTGGTATATCCTAGTGTTCTCATGAAGGATTCCATAAAACTCAACTCTTCAGCTTCGCCCTCGTGACTTAGAACCCTCAGGTTAAAAACCGTTTTCCCAATAGTTTTCCCATGGCCCATATAATAGCTAATGAGAAAGTAACTAAAGAAAGTAAAAATAAGCGTTGATATTTTTAGCTCTGTTACATTGCTAGTGAGGTTGCTCCTCACAATGGCAGGAGCTTGGTAAAGAGTTTGATTTATAAAGCTTACATAAGAAAAAATGATAGCTTTTTGTAATAGGCCAATGAGAAAAAGGTCAGTAAAAAAGGCATAAAACCTTTTCTTTAACTTTCCCTTACGCGCCTCTTCCCAACGTTCAGCTTTAATCTCTTTTTCTGTCTGCCCAGAGGGTTTTAAATCAACAGAAGTAGGGAATGATAGGATTTCAGCATTTGTCTCTAAATTTTTATTGGACCAGTTCATACTCACTTTATCGGAATATTTTAGCGAGCAGATGAATAGAAAATGACAGTACTAATTAGTCGGGTTTACTGTAATTTTGAATGGTTAAGATCTTCTTTAAGATTTTGCATCTTATTCATAATCTGAAGTGGCGTCATATTATTAAGATCCAGCTCGAGAAGTTCTTTTTCTAGTTCCTTAAGATAAGGGGGGATTTCTGGAACCCTCTCGCTATCTGGAAAAAAGTCTAACTGTTTTCCGGGAATTTCTTTTGGAAGACCTTTGTTAATCGCAGCGCCACTTTGCTCTTGATCTTCAAGGCCACTCAATATTTCTGTGGCCCTGTGAAGAAGTGAAGGGGGAAGGCCCGCAAGTTTTGCTACGTAGATACCAAAACTTTGGCTGGCACCTTCTTCAATTAATCGATAGAGAAATTGAACATCCCCATCTTTATTCTGTGTTTGAACCGTAAGGTTTTTACCATGAGGAAGTTCCTCAATAAGGTCAATAAGTTCATGATAATGAGTCGCAAAGAGGCTAAAGCACTTAGTGGTGTAGATAAGATGCTCTACTAAGGCCCAAGCGATACTGAGTCCGTCATAAGTGGAAGTACCTCTTCCTACTTCATCGAGTATTACCAAGGACTTGTCTGTGGCATGGCGAATGATCTCTGCAGTTTCGGCCATTTCAACCATAAAAGTCGATTGACCTTTGAGTATGTCATCAGAAGCACCAAGGCGGCTGAAGAGAAAATCACACATAGATAATGAAGCAACTTCAGCAGGAACAAAACAGCCTACTTGGGCTAGAATTTGAATGATGGCCACTTCACGCATAACGGTAGTTTTACCGGCCATGTTCGGGCCCGTAATAAGACCAAAGTATATGTCCTTATCTAAGACAAGGTCGTGGCTAACGAATTGGTCTTTAAGTACACTTTTAATGAGAGGATGCCAGGCTCTTTTGAGCGTTAGGCTACCAGAAGTATTAAATGTAGGTTTATGAAACCCCTCTTGGAGGGAGATCCACGCTAGCGATTGAAGAGCGTCGATGTAGGATAATTTATCTGCAAGTACTTGGATTGAGTCAGACATAGAAGTCATACTCTCAACAATGCCTTTGAAAATTTCTCTTTCAAGACGTTCTAGTTTTTCTTTCGCAGAGGTAATTTCTTTTTCGAATTCATTGAGCTCTTCAGTGGTATAGCGTTCACTGTTGACGAGAGTTTGTCTTCTTTCAAAATGTTTGGGTATTTGTTTTGAGTAAGACTTTGATACCTCTACAAAGTAGCCGGCAACATTATTGGATTTTAAGCGTAGTTTTGGGATTCCTGTTTCTTCTCGGTAGCGCTCTTCAAGTTGTTTAAGCTCAAGGGACGCATTTTGAGAAAGTTTTGCCAGACGATCTCTTTGTTTAGAGGCGCCAGATTTAATAAGATTGCCCTTATCGAGAGAGGCTCCAACTTCGTCGTTGATCGTTTTTCTTATTTCACTATTTAAGGCCGAAAGCTTTTTAATGGCGGCAGGCTTTAGTGGGGTAAAGAGATTCTTAAGGGGACCTGTAAACTTTTTAGCAAGATTTTCATAACATTCAATAGCAGCTGCCGTGTTTATGAGGTCGCCTGGAGTTGCTTTATTGGTGCTAACTTTTGCTAGAATCCTTTCTAAGTCGCGAACATCTCCAAGTATATCCCTCATGTCTGTCAATATTTCGGGAGCCGCCAAAAGTTTTTCAACAGTGTCTTGGCGTTCTGTAATTCTTTCGATGTTGTATAAAGGGGTACTAAAAAGTTTTTTAAGAGCTCTTGAGCCTAAAGCACTTTGAGTCTTATCCATATAGCCTAGTAAGCTTTCTTTATAAGTCTCACGACTTTTAGGTAAGATCTCAAGGCCTTGGAGAGTTGAGAGAGTTACCTTCATCTCTTCTTGTTCATTAAGAAGGCGAAAGGGTCTGATATGAAAAAATTGATCAAGATTTTGAGTTGAGCACACATAATAGGCAAGGGCACCCATGGCCTTTAAGATGTTGCTGTGGCCTTTTATTGTTTTATCTCTTTTAAAGCCAGGAAGGATCTTCTCCAGATAAATTTCTGTAAACTTTGGCGTGAAATAATCTTCAGTAAGATAAGTCTTAAGGGTGCCAATATGGTCGAGAGCGCCTGTTATTTTTTTATTTTCATCCCATTGTCCCATGAAAGTTACGATTTCACGGGGTGAGTACATAAGAAGCTTATTAACAAGTTCCTCATCAGAGTTCAGCAAGCATCCAATAAATTCACCTGTAGTAAAATCTAAGGCGATGAAGGTGATAAGACCTTCTTCTTTATATGTGGCCACCATGAAGCGTTGTTCACGGGCCTCTGTTTTATCGAGATCATAAGGCATGCCCGGACTAACGACTTGGGTAACGGCCCTTTTTACAATTCCCTTAGCATCTTTGGGATCTTGTATTTGCTCACAAATAGCAACTTTGAGGCCTCTATTAGAAAGACGGTCTACATAAACAGTCGCTGCATGGTGAGGAATTCCGGCCATTGGAATGGGGTAGTCACCAACCTTACCTCGGTGGGTAAGCGTAATATTTAGGAGTTGCGAGGCACGTACGGCATCTTCAAAGAAAACTTCGTAAAAGTCACCCATACGAAAGAGTAAGATATGGTCTTGGTAGTTTTCCTTGATAGAGCTGTACTGCTCCATCATAGGGGTGAGCTTTATATTGGCATCAAGAACCATTTGGAGGGTGGTGTGCGACACATTGTCTCCTTGCATTTGTCGAAAGGCTAATTATGACAAAAATAGTCAGGAAAAGGCAAGGATAACGCGCTGATTAAGTTTGAGCATGGTAAGGCTAAGTCATTAAAAAATAGAGCGTTCCACTAATCCTTCATGGTAGAATTTCTCATGATGATGGCGCGAAAACATACCTTCCTTTTCGTTATCTTTTTATTGGGTTCTTCTGGACTCATCGGCTTCTCATTTCTTGGAAACTGGGACGGAGGCATCTTTAAGGAAGCCAATTCTGATCATACCCCCATGAACTCCATGCAAGAGTCGTACTTCAAA
>JAFMBV010000124.1 GCA_017858255.1 Bacteriovoracaceae bacterium | reverse complement strand
ACCAAGCGGGAAATAACGGGAAAGCTTCTTGGGTTTTCCTTTAAGAAATCTTCATACACTTTTACAGCGCCTTTAACGTTTTCTTTTTCTTCCTTTAAAAGCCCAAGTGCCATTGCAGCTTGGTAATAGCTAGGATCTTTTTTCAATGTTAACTTTAGTAAACGCTCAGCAGCCTTTGGTTGTTTTTGTCTTAGGAAAACCTTTGCTTGATAGTAAGTAAAAATCGGTTTTCTCTCTTTCTTTGCACAACTCTTTAAGAGAGAGTGGGCCTTCTTGTACTTCTTCTCCAAAGTGTAGGACTTGGCCAGGAAAACGCAGGCCTCTTCACTTGCAGGGTGCTTCTTTAAAACATTCTTATAAACCAATTGAGCATCTTCAGTTTCATTTAAGGCAGTGTGAACCCCACCAAGAATAAGGCCTAAAGTCTCTTCGCTATAATTTGTCTCCTTAAGAATATCCCCAAGAACCAACTTAGCTTCGACTAAACTTCCAAGCCGAATCAACTCAACAGCATACTTTTTCTTAACGTAATTATCATTTGGTTTTAAATCGAGAAGTTGTTTATAAAGGTATGCGGCCGTATGAGAGTCTCCACGCATAGAGCTATCGTTTGCTTTAAGAAATAGGTCACTTGCAAGAAACTCAATGGCCTCTTTTCCACCTTCTTTAGCTGTCTCTACCATCTTCTTCATTCTTTCATCGAGAACCTTAAAAGCTTCGACTAGCTGGTTTTGCTTTTCCTGCTGGTTAAGAACCTCTCCTTTTTCAGTTCCAACCATTTGACTTGCAATATTCTCTTTATCTTGGTTCTGAACAGCGCCACAACCAATCAGTAGTAAGAGAGCAAAAGACAAAATTATAGGCAAAATCTTTAACATTTTAGTACCTTAAGCTAGGGTAAAGGCCTACGGCCCATATCTCTTAGCTTATCGACTGCCTGGAAATCACTTTGAGCCATAACGCTTATTCATGGCACACTAAGCAATTATTACCCCGATATTACCACTTCTTCCCATGATATTAGTCTGGTAAGTATCAGTTTTTATTTAGTCACATCGCCTATAATGCAGTGTAAGGTTTTTTTCAGGGCATTTAGGTTGACAGCATCATTTTAAGGCTGTTATCCATAGGGCACGAAAGTTAAGCGAGGCATTAAATAGTTTAACGCGGCCAGCAACACCACTTAACGTGCTGATATCAGGCTTACTCAAAATGAAAACTATTTAACCTAAGCAATGCTTAGAGAAAATATTACACAAAGTGTTAAATGCTTGATCATTCATTGCTATAAGTCTGGAAGATTAAGACATTCACACAATTTTAATAACTAACTTAAAGGTAACTATTAGCCTTCACACAAATAGGGGAAATTAAGATGAATGACGTAAGAATCATCAAACGCTACCAAAACCGTAAACTTTATGACACACATCAAAGCTGTTACGTAACATTGGAAGAAATCGCTCAAATCATTCGTGAAGGTCACGAAATCCAAGTTATTGACAACAAAACTAAGAATGACATCACTTACACAACTCAAATTCAGCTTCTTTTTGATCAAGAGAAAAAATCAACTAAAGCTGGTGATACTGAGCTTCTTAAGCGTGTTATTCGTTCAACTGAAGGGACATTCACTGGTTACATCCGTGGCCTAGAAGGGATCGAAGCTCCAGTAGTAGAAGAAAAACCTGCTGTTGAAGAATTCAAGCCTTTCATGAATAACTCTGAGTTCAACACAACTTCTGTTGATACACCTTCTACTTTAAACTAAGATTTAAAAGTACGAAGTTTCATCAGAGAAGACTAAATGAGCTTAAAAATTTTAAATTCTTTGAAAATAATAGTGCCAGTAGTGTTTTTCGCTACTGGCACTTCTATTTTTGCAAAGAACGCAATTCAAAAACTAACTTCTAAAGACAAAGCCGAAAAGGTTAAGGACGAAGTTAAGAGCGTATCTGCAGAACCAAGAATCCCATCAGGAATCAGAAAACATTCCGTAGGGATAGGCGTTGGGCAGACCTTTGTTGCTGGAGACTTTCAGGACACAGGAGAAGATCAAATCACCTGGGATCTTCTTTATAACTACTCGGCTAGTTATTCTTTCGACCTACTGGTTAATTTTCATCACTCAAAGCACAAATTTAATAATCAGTATACTCAACTGAGCTCTCTAAACTTAGGCATAAAGTCTAAGCTATATCAGATAGATGCCTTCTCTCCTTACGCTGTAGGTGGATTTGGCTTCTACGCCCCTAGGGTCAAAAGAGAAGTTAATGGCCAACTCCTTGAATCTGATACTAAAGTAGCTTTCGGATACCATCTTGGTGCAGGTGGAGATCTTAGACTTAATGAAAAAGTCACCATAGGCCTACTCGGTCAGTACCATAACCCTTTCGATGTTAAGCAGGAAATAGGTCCAGAAGTTGAAGGTCGATACTACAAATTACTTATCACTGCCTTTTATTCTTTCCAATAAAGAACCTCGCTTAATTGTTATTACTGGAAAAGGGGGCGTTGGCAAAACGACCCTGGCCATGGCGATCACAAAGGCGCTCGAGTCCCAGGGTAAAAAAGTTCTCTATAATTGTTTTGACCAACCACTAAATACCAACCTCTCAAAAAATCTAGAACTGCCCCACTTTCTTCTTAATATGGAAGATTCGGCAAAAGAATATATTGCAAAAAAACTTGGTTCAGAAACTATTGCTGGCTGGATTCTAAAGACTCCATTTTTTAGCTCCCTCTTTAACATGTTGCCAGGTCTTGGGCATATGATCCTCCTAGGTCATATTATTAACAAAGTAGAAGAAGACCCAGAACTCACGATTATCTTAGACTCTCCTAGCTCAGGACATGCTTTAACCATGTTCGAAAGTCCCCAGAACTTTAAAGAAATGTTTCGAAGTGGATTAATTGTTGAAGATATAAAGCGTATGGAAGACTTTATTTTTAACAACGAGCATATGAAAGTAATAATCGCTGCGCTTCCAACGGAAATGGCACTTCAAGAGGCAGAAGATCTTGAATTAGCGCTAAGAGAAAGAAAAGTTAAAGATATTATTCATATCGTTAATGATTTATTAAAAATTTGTCCTTCTCTAGAAAATGCAACCGATGAAGAACTTCCAGAGTTTTTAAAAAAGAAAATTGCCATGGAAGAGACTCTCCTAAAAGAACTCGACTCAAGTTGGCGACTTATACCTCACTACACTCACAATAATCCGGCCAGTACTGTTAAAGAATGTGCACTTTTGCTCGCAAAGGACATGCATGATTCCCAGTAAAAGAATTGAAATATTTTGTGGAACTGGAGGAGTGGGCAAAACAACTCTGGCCACTAGTCGCGCTCTAAAGCTAGCTCAGTCGGGTAAAAAAGTACTTCTCATCACTATAGATCCAGCAAAGAGACTTAAGCAGATACTGGGATTAGAAAAAGCTGAAGAAGGTCAGGTTATCCAGCTTTCAAATGAAGTCTTTGGGCCCAATTCCGATAATATTTCAGCATTACTAATGAGCCCAAAAGCGACTCTCCAGAGAATGGCCAATCTTTCTGGGGCAGGAGAAGGCCTCGATAATCCCATTATAAATATATTAACAAGACCCTATGGTGGAATGAATGAGATCATGGCCATCATAGAAGTTCAGTACCAATTAAGTACCAATAGCTTTGATTCTATAGTACTGGACACGCCACCTGGGAAACATTTCATCGACTTCTTAGAATCGACTCAAAAAATCTATCAATTCTTTGATAAGTCCTTTGTGGATATATTCAAATATCTTGGAAAAAAGTTCACAAATGAAAATGAAAAGGTAAAAACAGGACTCTTATCCCTCCTTGTTCAGACAGGGGTCAAAAAACTTCTTAAATATCTTGGAAAAGTCACCGGCGAAGACTTTGTTGATGAGTTTATTGATGCAATTAGCGGTCTCTACCGTAACCGCATGGCCTTTACTGATGCATTGGCCTTTCAAGAGCACTTAAAAAAGCCTGAAGAATCGAATTGGTTCCTCGTTACCAGTGTTGACCAACAGAAAGTATCTGAGGCCTCAGGTCTTCGTAGTGGTGCCCAAAAATTTATGCACAAAGATTCGTATCTTGTCGTTAACAAATCACTAACCCCCTACCTTAACGCTTGGCAACCAGATGGTTCCAACCCCTCTCTCGTTAAACTACGCGACTCTATGAAAGAAAGAGAAAATGCGATAAAAGGAATGGCAACAGAAGGCTATAAAGAGGTGCTCTTTTTTCCTGAGGTTTTGGGCACTGAACCTAAATCTCACGTTAATGAACTAGCACAGTCTTGGAGCTGAAAGCACCCCGAGGAAGTTATGGAATTTAAAATAAATACAAAGGCTGAACTAGAGTCCTTTATAACGACCAACTGGAATGAAATTAATAAATTTCTTGATGAGGAAATGGGAGAACTTCCCTGCCCCATTTATTCTAGTGTCGATATAAGAGAATCAAAAACAAAGTTTGCCCCGGTTGATATGAATATCTATCCAGCCGGTTTTAATAACCTTTGCCAATTAGATCTAAACGCCTCCGCAGCACAGTTTAAAAATACGCTTAAAGAAATTAAGCCAACACCAAGTAAAATTGCTCTTATACCCGAATCTCATACAAAGAATTTATTTTACCTTGATCACTTAGCGTACCTGCAAGTAACTCTTAGAGATGCTGGCTTTGAAGTCCTACTGGTAAGTCTTGATGAAAACTTATTTGGTGACCAAGAGGAACTTACTCTTGTTAGTCAGTCAAAGTTTGAACTTTCCATCCTTAAAGGGTTTGTTGATACAGATGGTATTTTAAAAGCTCCGGGCCATGTCTTTGACCTTGGACTTCTAAATAATGATCAATCAGATCCACTTAACGTGGATTGGAAAAGCTGTAAAACTCCAATAGAGCCAACCCCTCTAATTGGTTGGTACAGAAGAGATAAAAATGAGCACTTTAATTATTACAGCGATGTTGTGCGCTCCTTCTCAGAGAAATACTCTATAAACCCGGACCTTTTGATGGCAAAGTTCAAGGCCATCGATGGTGTAGACTTCTCTACCAAAGAAGGTCTAGAGAACATTGCTCAATCTATCGATGAACTCAAAGTTGGTCTCCCGGAAAGTGCCAAGGTTTTTGTTAAAGCAAGCCAAGGAACTTATGGCATGGGAATTTCTGTTGTTTCTTCAGGTAAGGAAATTATGGAAATGAACCGTAAGAACCGCGACAAGATGAATATTGGTAAGAATAAAATCAAATTCACCTCCGTTGTGATCCAAGAAGGTGTCGACTCTATTTTAAAATATGATGATATGGCCGCAGAAGTTGCTATTTATTTAGTTGGTGGAAAGCCAGTTGGTGGTTTTGTTAGAGCAAACTCTCAAAAAGACAGCCAAGAAAATCTCAACAGCCGCGGCATGGTTTTTAAAAAATATTGTATAAGTGAAATTAAAGAGAATAACGACTTTCAGGCCAAGGAAGCAGTTTATTCGATCGTATCAAGGCTCTCCACAATGGCCGGAGCTCTTGAAATTAAAAATGTTATGGCAGAGGGTAAGTAAATGACAAATCTAATGACCGGCGCTAAAGCCAATGTTGTAGAAGCTATTGGGGGAACTCCCATAGTAAAGCTTAATCACATCACTAAGAACTTAAAGTCCGATATATATGTAAAACTTGAATATATGAATCCTGGTGGTTCTACGAAAGATCGAATTGGTGCGTACATGCTAGACCAAGCGATTGAAGAAGGAACTCTAAAGCCAGGCGGAACTATAATCGAAGGAACGAGTGGCAATACAGGTGTCGGCCTAGCAATGTGGGCAGCCGTTCATGGTTACAAATGTATCTTTGTCCTTGCTGACAAACAATCTAAAGAAAAAATCGACAACCTCCGTGCCTTTGGTGCAAAAGTCGTTGTTTGCCCAACGAATGTGGCCCCAGAAGATCCACGTAGTTACTATTCAGTATCAAAACGATTAAGTGAAACTATTCCAAACTCTTTCTACGTCAACCAGTACGATAACCTTCACAACCGAAACACTCATTACACTTGGACTGCACCAGAAATGTATGAACAAACCAAAGGTGATTTTGATGTCTTTATGGCAACAGTTGGTACCGGGGGCACAATTTCGGGATGTGGAAAATACTTTAAAGAGAAAATGCCCAATGTAAAAATTGTTGGTATTGACTGTGAAGGCTCAATTGTTGCTCACTATGCAAAGACGGGTGAAATGTGTGAGGCCAAGACCTACGTGCTTGAAGGTGTTGGAGAAGATTTTATTCCTGAAAATTATGACTTTGAAAATATTGATGACTGGGAAGTCATTGGAGACAAAGAGTCCTTCCTTATGACTAGAAGACTTTTAAAAGAAGAAGGAATTTATGCTGGTGGTTCAGCGGGAGCTGCCATCTGTGGCGCCATCAATTACGCTGAAAAACAAAGCGAGCCTAAGAAAATTCTTGTTCTTCTTCACGACTCTGGTAATCGCTACGCTTCCAAGATTTATAATGACGATTGGATGAGCGACAATGGTTACCTAGACAGCTCATTTGATGTTCAAATTAAAGATGTCCTTACCCTTCTTAACAAATCCAGAAAAATTGAAACCATCAATGACATGGCAACTATTGGCGAAGCCATTTCACTCATGGATGCAAAAGGTATTTCACAACTTCCTTGTGTTGATAGCTCAGGAAACATTAAGGGAATGGTTGCTGAAAAAACTTTGTTAAAACCCGTGATGATGGGTGAGTTCAACAAAGAAGATAATATTTCACTTGCCTTTAATATCAACTATAAGATGGTTAATAAAAACGAGCTTCTTTCAAATGTCGCTGATGCTCTACTTCAAAAAGAAGTTGCTCTGGTAATGGAAGACGGTAAATTAGTAGACATCTTAACAGATATCGACGTTTTACAATATCTAAGCAAAACTCGTGCTTACTAGAGGTTAAAACGTTGGCAAAGAAAACAATGAAATTTGCGACTAAAGTTATCCATGTTGGTGGATATCCTGATAAAGAAACTGGCGCTGTCATAGCGCCGATTTATCAAACCTCGACCTATGCTCAATCAAGTCCTGGTAAACACAAAGGTTATGACTATACAAGATGTCAAAATCCTACAAGGTCTCGGTTAGAGGAGTGCCTAGCAAGTTTAGAAGAGGCCAAGTACTCACTTGTTGCTTCAAGTGGGATGGCCATTGTCAGCTTGATCTTGCACTCTCTTCCAAAAGGGTCCAATATAATCTGTGGTGATGACGTCTATGGTGGAACCTACCGTATCCTCACAACAGTATTTAATGAAATCCATAAGATTCACTTTGTTGACACTACAAATGCATTAGCTGTTGAAACTGCAATGAAGGAATATAAGCCAAAGCTTATTTGGTTAGAGTCACCCACGAATCCATTGCTTAAAATAACCGATATTACAAAAATTACTGGTATCGCAAAAAAATATAAGGTTCTATCTGTCGTAGATAATACATTTATGAGTTCTTACTTTCAAAAGCCATTAACTCTAGGTGCCGATGTCGTTATGCATTCATTAACTAAATATATGAATGGCCACTCAGATGTAGTGGGTGGGTGCTTAATGACAAGTAACAAAAGCTTTTATGATAAGTGCTGGATACTTCAAAAATCTACTGGTCCAAGCCAAGCTCCATTTGATTCTTGGTTGGTATTAAGAGGACTAAAAACTCTCGCTATAAGAATGGAAGCTCATCAAAAGAATGCCATTAAAATAGCAAAATATTTAGAGGGCCACTCAAAAATTGAAAAAGTTGTTTACCCCGGACTTAAGTCTCATCCTCAACATCTTATTGCGAAGAAACAAATGTCAGGTTTTGGCGGTATGATTACCTTTTTCCTAAAAGGTGACATTAAGAAATCTAAAAGGTTTTTGGAAAGAGTAAAACTCTTCGCACTTGCCGAATCACTTGGGGGAGTAGAAAGCCTTATTGAGCATCCTGCGATAATGACTCATGCTTCAATCCCTAAGGAGCTTAGAGAAAAGCTTGGAATCTTTGATAACTTAATTAGATTAAGTGTAGGAATAGAAGATTGTGACGACTTGATTGATGATTTAGAAACTGCCTTAAAGTCCCTTTAAAAGAAGCCCTTTCCATTTTCTTCTTTTTTCTCTTCAACCACTGGCGGCTCCGGAACTGGTGCCCCATTAGTTTCATCTTGACCACCGACAACCTCAGGGCGAGGAGTAACCACCTCAACATCTATCGCTTTTTCTTCCTCTTTTACGGGAGTTTCTTTTGTTGTATTTTTCGCCCCAGATAAAGCACCTGTATAATCTTGTCCGCGGTTGAATACAAGAGACTCATCTAAGTACTTTTTTACAAGTAAATAAGCACAATAGGTTTTACCATGACTTGTTTTTAGATCTTCTTTTTCACCTTCGGCAAATATTAATCCATCATCCTGAATTCTTTGAAAAATCTTATTTTGCTCCTGGCAAAATGAAGAGCTATTCCCCTTATCACAGTCCATTTCTTTCTTGATAACTTCAACGGCTCCGATGCCTTTTTTTATGTGAACAGGTTCGCGACAAACATCAACCACCCAATTTTCTTTTAGATACTTAAGTCTTTGGTGATAGAAGGTAAGGATACAGCCTTTCTTATCCACCTTTAAAATGACAGGTAATAAGCCGAAGGGTTGCCCTTTATGAACAACATCAACTTGATAATCACCAATCAAGCACTTATTTGCATCAAAGGCATGGGCATAAGAGCTCAACATAAAAACTACTAAACTACACTTGAATAAACGCATTGGCATCAACCTCTAAATATATTACTGAAGCATCAAATTTTAAAAAATCTTCTTCATTGTTCTTTTTTAATTGAAAAAATATTTCATTCAAAACTTCTCGTGGACCATTATCGAACTGCTCTAAAACGATTTTCCCAAGAAGGCCTTTTTCACCACGAACCTCGAAATTCTGTAAAACTCCTGGACTAGCATAAATGAGTTTTTCACCTCTTTCGAGTTTCCCTTTATAGTGAGCTTCATCAAAAAAATTCTCATTTAGGGCACGTTCATTTTCGTTGGAAAGCTTTTTACCATTTGAAAAATAAGATCCATGTCCAAAATGAAAGCCTTCAAACTCAAAGGTTCTCAGATCTAGTCTAAGAATATCCAACTGTAGCGTTTCAGGATTATCGCGATCAATAAGATCTAATTCACGACACTCGTCGATTAGATTTTCAAGAAAGTCTTCTATTGACTCTTTATCTACATTTTTAATCCTTTGAAACTCCTCAAAGTGATTAAGCACAATTGAAGACGCTACATAAGATTTTGCATGCGTAACAATTACGATAACTTGATGTTCATCTTTTTTAATGTCGAAGAATTCTCCTCCACTACTAAAGCCTGCTGCAAATTTAGAATATAAATTTATACCTTTAATTTTTTCATGTCTGAGTGGCACTACTTTTTCATGGATTTTTTTAACTCTTTGAAGTTCAATTAAGCTTTGTTCTAATATTTTTCCTAAATGAACCTGACCTGCTCCGACCTCTGCCCCAGTGCCTAAGACTTTACTTTCAAAAACTATTCTTTTAAACCAAGGAACGTGCAATAAGGCCGGTTGAGAAACATCTATAAAACCCAGAAGGCTTGTATTAAATATTGATCGGCTTTGCTCAATTTGTTTTTCAGTAATGAGGCCATCGAAAGTAATGATTGCTCCTCTTGGGCTTAAGAAAACATCCTCTCCTAAAACCTCATTAATTGAGACAATTAAAATACTCTCATGATTCTCATCAATTGCTTTTAATCCATAAAATTGAATCGAGGGAAATTCACTTTTCAAAACATGAAATACGGCATCCCAATAATCAACATGGGAGTTCCCGAAAGAATTTGGACTATAGGCGAATGTTAAACCTTTGGAATTTTCCATAGCGGTTATTTTAAACCAAATTACCTAGGGACTACAGAAGATTTCCATAAATGCTGACAAGCATCATGGAACAACGACCTTTGTTCGCGGCTCAATTGTTTTCTTTGCCTTCTCGGCATTAGTACAAAAGTCCGTTGGTTCGTTTGTATTAATATAGTGCAGTTGCACAATGCTACAGTCCTTTTCACTGGCATAGACATTACTTATTACACATTCCGATTCTTTTTTATTTACTGTGCTCCACTTTGTGTTTTCTCTACATTGAAAATAAGCAAACTTATCGACACAGGCCCAATGCTTTCCTATACAGTTATAAACGAGGCCTCGCCCAACACGTTTATAGTTTGGTGGCTCGACATATTCCATTTTTGGATCTAGTGGTTGACCACCAAATTTATTTACCTTCTTGTCGTTTTCTTCTTTTAGAGTTTTATTTAAAATTTCGTCAACCTTATCATCCATTGCTAATGAATTAGTAGTTTCGGTTTTTTCTCCAAGGCTAGAGTCCATTGGCCTCTCTGGTGTCTCGGGGGGGATTCCTGTTGC
>JAFMBV010000123.1 GCA_017858255.1 Bacteriovoracaceae bacterium | reverse complement strand
GCTCAGGAGGATTGTCATAGAATTTATCCCACTCTAACAAGCTTTCAATTTTAGTTCTTTCCGGAAAGGTACGCTCCCCATAATAATTATGATAATTCTCCTCACAAGTCAGTACAGTCTGCCAAGGAGTGACACCACCAGCACAGTTAGCAAAAGTACCGATTGCCATTGTTTTCCCCTCTATTGGCCGGTCACTGATGAGGGGGATTTCTGTATTTCCATTTAGACGTCGGTTATAGCTCGAGTTAAAAACGACATTCCACTTTTTCTTTTCTTTCTTTAAATGAACAAGTGAACCACCTACTGTGTAGCGTTCCTGATCGATCATCTCTTTAGTCTTTGCCATGCCCTTCTCCCAGCGTGAGCCAACGAGCATGTCTGGATATTCGTGATTTACCCATAGAATTAACTCATTTTCATTAAGAGCAATTGGGCAGGTATAATCATTATTTGAACCAAAGGTATCTTTATCAGAAATTTTATCTTGGAAGCTTATTAGAATTTCATACTCATATCCTTTGGCCAAAACAAGCTCATCAAGATTTGAATATTCAATACCAGTTAGTGAAGACTCATTGGAGTTACATCCAATTAGGTTTAATGAACCTAAGGCCCAAGTAGAGCCCCCAAGAAATTTCACGAATTCTCGTCTGTTAAAAGACATGATTTCTCCTCATCCGATTTTTACCATCCACTAATTCCTAACTGATTTTAGCAGAAGATGTGAGGGGTCTAGGTAAAGATTATGTTGGCCAAAACCTTGAAAAGACTACCCCCTACATTGCGGCCAGTCAAAATAACGTGGTAGTTTGGCCTAATGATCCCCCCGAACTGCCATAAGGCACTGATATTACTAGTAGTCTTTGTCCTTTTGAGTCCTTTCAAAAGTGTTATTGCTGTAGGCATGCATATGAATAGCAGAGATTTAAATGTCTCCGTCCAATTTCTTCCCTATCAGGAGTCTCTTTTAAAAACTGACTTTGATTTTTTAAAAACTCTCGGTAGCTGGGAGGGTTTAACTGACCTAGACAGGAAAACCATGGACATAAAAGTGGGTAACGCTGCTGAACTAGATTATTGGCTTAGAAAAAGAGTGCAGTTTCTTATTCCCATGAGCCTCAATTTAGAATTAGGCTTTTATGGAGAAGTACCCCTGAGGTACTATCCTAATATGGCCGAGCTGCCACCTAACGTAGAAAATATATTTACCATGGCAGATGAGCAATCAAATACTCTCATGAGTAATATTGGTGTTGGTTTCTACCTTTTTGGAAAACGACAGCGACAAATAATTTCAGTCAATCTTAGGACACATTTCCCAAAGATAGAACCCCAATTACCGGTCCTTGGCCCACGCATTGGGATTATCCAAGTCCATAAGAATTCTTTTTCTCACAGAAACCGTATCTCAGTTTCGGGCAGAGAACCTGCAGATAGATTATTGAGGCTTTCATTTCTCTTCCATGAAGGGCGCCATAGTGATGGTAACGGCTCCTCTCTCGGTTTTTATCATTCAGTATGCCCTCCAGGTCATGATTATACTGGTCGCATGGCCTGTGATATTTCCTCTAATGGTGCCTATGCAGTAGCTGCCCTATTCCTCAAGAAGTCCATAGAAGTGTGCCATTCATGTACAGAGGGTCATAAAGAATCACTGAAGCTAAGTTATCTAGACTCTCGCCTCAGAGTACTAGATAAATCGATTCTAACGCCTGAAGAAATTGAAAGAATTAATCGCTATGAAAATGACATGAATATTTACGCTCGCCAGCTATTTGCGGCCATTGCCCAGAAGGATGATATCAGGCGAAAATATTTAATGGATAAGCTCCAAGAAGTGAATGCCAAAATTCATAAGATTAAAAAACCTCAAAATATTCCTAAGACCTATTGGAAGAGTGAGCCCGAAACCATAGAATATACAAATGGATTCGAATCAATTTAAAAAAGTTCAAATATTTATTATTTTGTTTTTTTCTTCTTTAACTCTTTATGTACTTTTTAAAGAACTAAAAAAGGGACAGAAAAATCTATCAACCTCAATATCTGCTCCAAATAACCCCATAAAAAAGATCAAATCTAAGGACACAAAGAACGTTCCCGAGAGCTCCATTTCTAAAGATAAAACAGTGCCAGAGCTTCAAAAGAAGGTTAGGCCAAGGACTTCCCTAAGTAAGCAACAGAGAGAGGTTCTCGATCAATTTAGAAAGCAAGCTGAAGATATTTTAACAAGTCTTCCCAGCAAACAAGATTTACAACAGTTAGAAGATGGTCAAGTTCATAAAATCCCGGCGCAGCTTTTGGATACAGGTAGAGCACTTGGACGATTAAAAGAACAAGTCATTCGTTATCCTGAGTTTAAAGAGCTTCAAGAAGAGGCAAAGACCTACTATAAAAACTGCGCTGATGAGGATGAATTCCCAACATCTATCCGCTCGCTATGTTTGGTAAACAGAATTCAACTGGCAAAGGATAGCGGCGAAGTCTTCGACATTGCTCCTTATCCTCTTGAAATTAAACAACTTATCCTTGAGTTAGGTCCTTTTAAATAGAATAAGACAGAATTGCTCCTAGGCCTCGATACTCTCTAAAGTGGGTGTTAATTACAATAATATTGATTCTCGGGTCAGATGCCTTAATATGCACACTAAGAAGCATCTGGAGAAGTTATGGTTAAGATCCGGTTGAGTCGAAAAAGGGTCCCAAAAAATCAGGCCCAACTTGAGTTCAATCTTGAAAGGCCTATTGAAAAAGATAGAAACCACCATCTCGGTGGTCGCAGTTTCTATTTCTTTGATTTCGACGACAATGTTGCTTACCTTACTACCCCTATCGTTATCTTTAACAAAGAGACTGCTGCTGAGAGAACTCTTTCCTCAGGCGAGTGGGCGCGCTATCACCAAAACATTGGTCACTCTGGTCCCTTTGCAGATTACTTTGTTGATTACAATGATGAGACTGGTTCTTTTCGCTACTTTCGCGACCAAAAACATTCCTTCATTGATAAAGTTGTAAGACGAAAACAAACCTTTCTTAGTGATATTGAAAAAGCACTAGAACAAGCAGACTACTCTTGGAAAGCACCTTCATGGAATTGCTTCTATCATGCCACTTATAACAAAAGACCAACTTCTGTTATCACGGCAAGAGGCCACCACAAAGAAACGATTCAAGAAGGAATTGACCTCATCGTACGAACTGGTCACTTACCCCACAATCCAAATTATTTGAGTATATACCCAGTGACGAATCCTCAGGTTCGCATAAATGAGTTAAAGGACCCTGAGCTAAAGCACTCTGTGGCCGACCTAAAAAGGGCAGCGATTAGCCAGAGTGTTGAGAAGGCCTTGCAACTTTATGGTAATAATTCTCATCACCGCTTCGGTATGTCAGACGACGACCCAAGAAATGTAGAGTTAATCACTGAAGAGATGAAAGTTCTTAAGAGGAAATATCCAAATATGGCCTTTTTTGTTATTCAGACCTTTGAAGACTCTTATGTAAAAACGGAAGTATTAGAAACCAAAACGAGAACTATCAAAAAAGGGCATAAGGCCCTCTCAGAAGAAATAAGTCAGCTCTCACTCATATAAAGAAACTAAAGAATACAGAGAACACCTGGAAGGCTACATTGCTCAAGGTGAGCTTGCTCATCAAGACACTCAAGTCTCATGACTAAACCTACTTTTGCATCCATTTCAAAGAGGTCATCATTATAAGTGTTATGAACACGGTAGCTACCTTTCTCACAGAGAACTTTCGCTCTTTGCTGACAGTTATCAAGGGAGCCAAGACAATTCACATCAAAGCCGCTTGCCCCGTCAGAGAGTTTAACAACTTCTACAGTGGCCGTAGAACAGGCCACCAGCATAATCATACAAGTCAAAAGAGTTCCAATATTTTTCATGGGCATGAATTATCACTCACAGCTATGAGCGTCAAGAAAAAGACTTGAACTAGGTTTATTCTTTTAGGGTATTGAGTGATAATAAATTCATGAGGTTATACTTATTTCTCTTATGTTTTTTTTCCCAAGCCAATAGTTACGCCCAAGTTGAAGCAGTGGAACAAGAAAATAATCAGGAACAGACAACCTCACCCCTAGATACCACCACTGTATATGTCGATGCCGCCCATCAGAAGGTCAGTGACACCATTCTTTTACTTTCTAACCGCATTGATTCGTTCTTTGGTAGTCGCCGGGGAGACGATGAGGCCAACGGCTCACGTTTGCGTATTTATTATGATTCTACTTTTCTTCAGAATCAAAAATGGGATGACCGAGTTGAAGTACGCTTCTCTTTGCGTTTGCCCCAACTGCAAAAGCTCTTGAAAGTTTCTTTAAATCGTGAAGGTGGCGAGGACAAAGCCCCCTCAAAGGACACTGCGAGCAAGACTAAAGAAAAACCAAGTCTTAAAGACCTTATTGTGACGACAAAGAAATGGACATTCAATTTTAACACCGGTCTAAGAGTCGACTTTCCTCCAAATCTCTTTGCGAGGGCCCGTCTTCGAAGAACATTTATTTTCTTTAATCAAGTGGAGTTTAACCCCACTCAAGAGGCAACTTGGTTTCAAAATCAGGGCTTTGGTCTTAACTTTTCTCATGACCTCGACTACCAGCTTGCCCCTGACCTTTTATTTCGTATTGTGAACTCTGCATTTTGGCTAGATGATACAGACGAAGTAACGACGGCCCATGGTCCAGTACTCTTTCAACAGCTCTCCCGTAACCGCGCTATTTCTTACTCATTGCAGGCACTAGGAACCAATAGGCCTAAACTCTTTATCAACAACTACGTTGCCTCTATTCAATACCGCCAACTGATTCATTCAAATTGGCTCTTCCTCGAGGTCCGTCCCGCTATAGACTTCCCTAAACAGCAGCAATGGAATGAGGTTTATTCACTTTTCTTTAGAGTGGAAGCAGTTTTTGGCTCTTTATAAAATCTATTTTCTTACGGCCTCTAACCGACAACCTCTAAGTCTTCAAAACTACATTCTCTAAAGTAGGTAAAAAAGTAAGACAAGGTCTATGAATCCCAAAATCTCGTTATTGTGACCACACAGAATTTCCAAAGGCTAATATAGGCCCAGACCATGATTGATATTGCATGCTCTGGGCCTTTTTGATAGAAGCTACCCTATGGAAAAATTCAACGAACTAGAATCATATTCACCGAAAAAATTGAGAACCTTAAGAAATAGCCTCAACAATAGATTGGCACACTTTAAAGGTCATGGAGATAAGTCCAAAGAGCTGGCATCAAGTCACCGCCTATTTGGTCTCGATGAGTCTCAATGTAGTGAGCTTCTCAAGCAAGTCCAAAAACTCATTGATAATAAGTAAGGTTTAAGAAGCCTTTTGTTTCTTTAGACGAAATATTGTGTTGCCGACAATGCCACCAAGCACGAGTGCTATTCCTAGCACTGTCTGCGTAGATACTGTTTCTTGAAATAAATAATATCCACCTACACTGGCCCAGATCACACCCAAATATCCTGCAATACTAACAACACTTCCCTCACCTAACTGATAGGCACGGGTCATAAAGTACTGAGCGATTTGAACAAAAATCCCAACGGCAATGAGGTAAAGCCATTGTTGAGGGCTCGGGCTAACCCAGTCGAAATAAACCTTGGGAGTAATAAGAGGAATCGTTACCAAAGGGAAGTAGAAAATAATGACAAGGGGATGCTCCCCTCCGAGCGCTTGAATTTTTCTAATACACGTATAGGCACAGGCCGCAAAGAATGCCCCACTTACTCCAATCACAATAGGAAGAAAATCTCCACCAGAGAAACCCTTGATAATCACCAC
This sequence comes from Bacteriovoracaceae bacterium, assembly GCA_017858255.1. Taxonomy (GTDB): domain Bacteria; phylum Bdellovibrionota; class Bacteriovoracia; order Bacteriovoracales; family Bacteriovoracaceae. Next base: position 4,915 of record JAFMBV010000123.1, on the reverse strand, counting down.
GCCTATAAAGGCCAAAAAAAAGAAGAAATATTGACCGCGATAAAAGGCTTCTTTTAAGAGAAGTGTTGTTAAAATTGCGGTAAAGATCGGCGACATATATTGAATAGTGACCGCCGTGGCCAGAGGGATCATCTGCAATGTTGTAAAAAAAAGAATGAGAGCAGTCGTACCAAAGACTCCTCTTAGAAAAAGGAATTTCTTATGGGTGCCCCATGGATTAACTCCTGCAAACTTAAGTTGAATTAGGCAAAGCCCCATTGCCACGACACCACGGAAAAAAACAATCTGAGAGATAGGAATGCCGATACAAAGCTTTACCATGAGACTCATGAGAAAGAAGAACACTGAAGCGATGGCCATATGACCAACGCCTATTCCCATTCAATAGTCCCAGGAGGCTTACTTGTGATGTCATAGACAACACGCGTGACCCCTTTAACCTCATTCGTAATTCGACTAGAAACTCGCGATAGAAAATCCCGAGGAAGGTCTGACCAAGTTGCAGTCATATAATCGGTAGTTGATACAAGCCTCAGGCAAATAACCTCTTCATAGGCCCTGCCATCTCCTTTAACACCAACAGTTTTTACAGGTAAAAGAACCGTAAAGGCCTGGGCCACAGAATTATAGACATTAAACGCAAGCATTTCTTCTAAGAGAATCTGATCAGACTGACCGACTTTATCAATAGACTCTTCTTTTAGTTCACCAAGAACTCGAATTCCGATTCCAGGACCAGGGAAAGGGTGGCGATAAACCCAATCATGCTTAAGGCCAAGCTCCTCGCCAATTTTTCTTCCTTCGTCTTTAAAGAGGTAACGAAGGGGCTCAAGAAGTTGCAATTTCATTCTTTCTGGAAGACCACCGACATTATGGTGAGATTTGATCGTGACAGACTTCCCACCTTTTTTGTGGGGAGAAGTGCTTTCAATAACATCTGGATAAAGTGTTCCTTGAAGAAGGTATTCAAATTTAATCTGGTGATCAGCTTCAAAGGAGTGAACTTTTTCTTCAAAGACTTCAATAAAAGTATGACCAATAATCTTTCTCTTCTCTTCTGGGTCTTTAACACCTTTAAGCTTTGAGAGAAAAATTTCCTTTGCATCGATAATTTCAATATTAAGAGGTGTATGTTTTTTCAAGGTTTCAATATGGCCGTGATCTTGAGGCCGCAAAAGTCCATTATCCACAAAGAAACAGTAGAGATTACTGCCTATCACATTGTGGGCCAGGGTAGCCGCCACGAGGGAGTCTACCCCACCGCTGAAGGCACATAGCACCTTTGCGTCACCAATTGCTTTAACGAGGTCAGTGGCCTCCTTAAGCATCTCTAAGCGATTCCAATCTTCTTTGAGACTGGCCACTTCTTCATAAAAGTATCTTAAAATTTCCCGCCCATAGCTTGAATGCTCTACTTCAGGGTGAAACTGTAGACCCATTAGACCGCGATCAATATCTCGTATACCTGCCACCATGCCATTATCTGATTCCATAATCAGGTTAAAACCAGCAGGTACTTTTTCTACATGATCGAAGTGACTCATCCATACATGAAAATGTTCAGGACAATTTTTAAGCTTAAAATCATTCTTTAAAATAATTTCTGCATGTCCGTACTCGCCAATTGTTCCAGGTGCTACATGACCACCAAAATGGTTGGCCATAATTTGTAGCCCATAACAAATGCCTAGAGTTGGAATATTTTTATCAAAGAGAAAGCCGTAGTCAGTTTTATCGGTGGCAAGAGAATCAGGTCCTCCACTCAGAACAAGACATTCTGGCCGGTGGCCTTTATCAAACTCTTCCCTTACTTCATCGAGCGTGACGATCGCTGAAGAGTACCCAAGTTCACGCGTCTTTCTCGTGATGAGTTGAGTATATTGGGAGCCAAAATCAACAATCCATATTTTTCTTTGGGCCTGTTCCACAGTCTTTCCTTATACTTTAGAGTAGTTGGGGGCTTCTTTAGTAATGATAACATCGTGCGGATGACTCTCTTTTAAACTTGCCGATGTAATTTGAATAAATTGTGCCTTTTCTTTTAGCTCCACCAAATTCTTAGCACCTACATAGCCCATTCCCGCACGTAGTCCACCAATCAGTTGATAGATATTTGAGCTCAACGAACCTCGATAAGGAACTTGTCCTTCTATCCCTTCAGGAACAAGCTTGCCAAGATCATCAACAGCTCCTTGACCATAGCGATCTTTAGAACCCATAACCATGGCACCAAGAGAGCCCATACCACGGTAAACTTTATAAGTTCTTCCTTGATATAAAATCCTCTCACCAGGAGTCTCATCTGTTCCGGCAAAGAGAGAACCAATCATTACCGTATCAGCTCCAGCCGCCAAGGCCTTCACCATATCACCAGAATATTTAATACCGCCATCAGCGATAAAAGGTATCCCGGCCTCTTTACAAATTGGTGCGCAATCAAGAATCGCTGATAGCTGAGGAACACCAATTCCCGCAACAACTCTTGTCGTACAAATTGAACCTGGTCCAATTCCTACTTTAATTCCATCAACACCGGCCTTTATAAGGTCACGACAAGCTTCACTAGTGGCCACATTTCCAGCAACTATATCAACATTAGCATAACGAGAGCGCAGGGTTTTCACCATGTTGATCACTCCAAGTGAGTGACCATGGGCCGTATCAACAATGATTGCATCAACACCTGCTTCAACTAAGAGAGAAGCACGAGTTTCTTCTTTACCGCCAACACCAATGGCCGCGGCGGCCCGCAAGCGACCAAAGTCATCTTTATTAGAGTCAGGAAAATCAATTCCTTTTAAAATATCTTTAATGGTAATAAGCCCTATGAGAACTCCTTTACTACTAATAACGGGGAGCTTTTCAATACGATGCTTATGAAGAAGGTTTTTCGCACTTTCCAGGCTTACCCCTTCTTCCGCAGTCACTAACCTTTCAAGTGGAGTCATTACATCTTTCACCTTCTGGCGAAAATTAGTTTCAAAGCGCATATCGCGACTAGTGAGAATCCCTAACAATTTATTAGAAGAATCAACTACAGGAACCCCTGTGATTTTATGTCTACTGGTAATCGACATTACCGCTTCTAGTGACTCCTCAGGACCGATCGTAACTGGATCAATAATCATTCCCGATTCATATTTTTTTACTTTTTTAACTTCTTTTGCCTGATCTTCTCCAGACAGATTTTTGTGAATAACACCGATCCCACCATTTTGTGCCATAACAATAGCGGTATCCGCTTCGGTCACAGTATCCATGGCCGCAGAGACAATAGGCATTTTAAGAGAAATATTCTTTGTAAACTTAGTCTCAAGCTCAGTCTCACTCGGCAGGTTTTGAGAATAGCCGGGTTTAAGTAGAACATCATCATATGTTAAGTAAGGGTGGTCAGCGATTGGACCGCGGGAATTCGCCATAGGTGACTCCAAAATTTTAAAATGAAACTTGAATCATTATAGAGGAGCCTAAGAAGAATGACGAGTGGACGTTACATAACCGTGTAATTTTGTACGAATTAATAGTCTTTTTTGTAGTCCATATCGATAGATTGAAGCTGATCTATGAGATCGTTGACCTCTGTTTTGTGACGCATCTGCTTTTTATACTGGTTAAAAATTTCACTCTCAAAAGCATTTGTTTTTATTTTTGGTAGCATTCCACCAATACTGGCCGGTGTCCGGCGGCCTACCTTCTTAGTTTTCACTTCTTTTTGACCAGGTGTTACCTTAATAACCGCGGGCCTCTGCTTTTTAACAGAAGCGGGAACTCGATTACCTTGATTCTTTGCTCCATAAACTTTTACAGCGACTGAATTGGCCCCATTATATTTTGGACGCCATTTTTTCTTAGGAGCGGGCTTTGCCATCTCTTTAACTTTATTCTCGTAGTAAGAGAGTACGCTCTCTTGGTGTGCACTTTTGACTTCGGGATCGTTTAGGCGAAGTAATGTTACTTTGCCACGTTCCCTAGTGCCGGCACCAGGATATTCACGATTCTTCTTTGAGGCCAAAGCAGCTTCAAAAACAGCATCTGTTTTAACTGGAGGTGTCGCTGAGGCAACTCCACGATTTGGAGTTTGTATCTGGTCTTCTTCCCTCGGTGCCGTTGTAAGACGGGTTTTAAAATTTTTAGCGCCATCTTTATCAAAAGGCTGGACTCCGTTAAAAAGTCCCGTCACTTTTTTATAACTTGAATAACCGATGGGTGTAGGTTTTCTTGGCCTACCCTCTTCATGCTCATTTTGGATGAAACTAAACTGACCCTCACTTAAAGTGAGTTCCATCCGCTCCATTAATGCATTTTTTAAAGCAAAGCTTCCCTTAATGGCCAACAGCTGAGTTTTCCCAGTATAGACATCAAAACTAACAATACTTTCACCAAGAGTATTCTCAACAACGGCATTGGCCGTCATTACTCTTAAAGGTCCACGAAGAGGATCAAAACCTAAGCTTTGAACCCATAAATAACCTTCTTTCAGTTCAATTAAATTGGCATGAACAATCATATGCCCACCACCAGCGAGGTGATAAACATGATCATAGTAATCATTAAGACTTAATTGAGCACCCATATCCGTAAAGATCTCTGCTTGAATTGGCAGATGAGCGCCCTCTTTTAAAGGAAAAGTTTTACCCTCATAAGTATAGAAGCCATTGCCTTCTATCTTAGAAACAACCGCAACGATCTTCCCGTACGCAAGTTGAAACGGTAAAAGACTAAAAAGAATAAAGAGGACTGTTGCCTTGAGTACACTCATGAATTAGTTCCTTTTAAACTTTTGAACGATTTTTTCATAATGAGGACTTAGAACTTTCCATTCCTCAGTATTACGATATTTTTTTCTAAATTCTTCTACTGTTGTAAAAAACTTTTGATCATCTCCTAATTGAAGATAAGTAAGCGCCATCCACAA
>JAFMBV010000122.1 GCA_017858255.1 Bacteriovoracaceae bacterium | reverse complement strand
GGCCATAAAAGCGCCACAGCCAAATCTTTCCAAGTCATATTTAGCCGCACCAGTCGCCATCATTTCAATAGCACAACAGGCGAGACCAAAAGTCATAGGCCAAAGCGAGTTCTTACGACCCCAGTTAAAGAAGTCGTCAACTTTCATTAGGACAACGCTATCTTGCATCTTTTTTGATCCTTAAAAATAGTGAATTATTTTGCTCTAAATTTACCTGTCACACACCTTCAAGTCAATGAAACTAAAGGAGCTTATGGCCTTTGTCTGTGCTGCTAACAGTATTAAAAACACCATGTGTCAGCTTACCATGCCACGCTAAAAATTCATTCTGATTTTAGCTAGACTAATAATAGGTAAAGGATTTTTATTCAGACTTTTTGCATCCTCTCAATAAAAAAAGGAATATCTAGAAAGAAGCGCAACGCTTTTGGTGAATCGAAGCTAGAGAGCGGTATGAAGCTAAAGCAACACTTGCAGGCTCCCGGCTCACATTATCTCGCATAATTGCCAAGCGTCGACCATCATTTTGGCAAACCCTTTCCATGATCGCCTCGTACTCATGCACAGCGGCTAAAGGATAAGGAAGGCCATAGGCCGAGCTAATAAAATGCGCTCCGCCACGACTTGTTACTCCAAAATCTGTTGGATTTATTTCGTGCTTACGCAATGAATTATGAAAGGTTTTGTAGAAACGCCCAAGCTGATAAAACTCGTGGACACCTCGATTCTTATTTACTCGTCCCGATGAAGGATCAACAACGCGGTGACAATTTGAATTGTGATTCTTTTCCTTAAAAATTTCAAAAAGCACCTGACACTCTACCAAATAGGCCTCCACTTCACCGCCACGGCCCTCGACAGTAGAAGTGATAAAATCCTTAAGCCCAAAAGGAGCCTGATAAGGATTAAAGGGTTCCCTCATGGAAAAGTGAGTAAGCTCGTGGGCCAAGTCTAAAAGAGCATTTTTAACACTTAGGTTTCTATTGATGAAAACTTTTGAGCGGCTTTCATAAACCACCTCATTGGGATTGCTAGGAGAAAACTTTCTCACCAGGGTAGTGTCTGTTAAAGAGCCTTCACCAGAAAACAAAAGCTCTTCTAACGTCTTTCCGTATGATTTTGCTTTTTTCCGCGACATTTCAATGATTTTTTTTCCTGTTGGTGAACGCTCCAGGACTTCCATCAATTCGCGAATCCCCTGCTCTTCTGTTTTCGCAATCGTCGTCCACCTCTGGTCATAGCGATAAGAACGCTCCACATCGATGGTCGTCACCTTACGAACAAACATACGTCCGTAGGATTTAAGGGAAATCATGAATATGACTGAAAGAAGAACCGTGTACCTCATTAAGGTACTTTTCGGTTAGAAGAGGGATTTCAAGCGTAATATGAGTAAAAACCAACTCAGGAGGAATTATTTTCCATCCTTAAATACTCTAGTCAGTTACTAGAATTTCAGTGCCTTTAGATCCTGATCTAAATTGGGCAGATAGTAATACTGAGACTTTAACCCTAGGGTTAGCGCCTCCTTTAATTTCTCAAGGGTGCCTTTGCTTATTTCTACCAAAAGAGCACAGTGGAACCCACGCTGCTCCTTCATACGGGACGAGCCCTCAATAATCCTTTCCTCAAAATATTCATCGCGGATTGTGTCATTCTTGAGCTCAACCTCGAGAATATCACTAACCTTACTTAAACCCTCGGCCAAGAAGTAAATATCATAAGGTTTTCCCTTAAACTTAGAGGCCAAATACTGGGAAAAGAAACCAGCGATTTTTTCGCGACCATTGGCCCTGACCATCGTACAAGCGACCTCTTTGGTTAACCGTGTACCTGAGTCAAGAACAAAGACGATACCACCAGCTGAATTCTTTCCTTTAAAATGAAAGCCCGCCTCTTTTAGTTTATTAGCAACTTCAAGATCGTAATACTCTGCGGCCCAACGAGGATTATCTTTCTTTCTTTTACCAATCTTATAATAGGCGCTGGCCTCCCTTTTAATGAGAAGCTCCTTAGATGGACCATTGTGAGAACAGGCCGAGAGCACAATTAAAAGTGTAAGAAACTTCGAAAGCATAGCAGTATATCCTTGCTGTCTACCCTGATTGTGCATCACGTACTTTAAATCCTCTTGATGTTTATTTCATGAACTCTTATAACCATTAGAGAACATAATGAAAAACGAACTCAACTTTTTAGGAGAAATGAGAATGGAACACAAACTACCAGAACTCCCTTATTCAAATGACGCTTTAGCTCCCCATATTTCTGCGGAAACAATTCAGTACCACTATGGAAAACACCACAACGCTTATGTAACTAAGCTTAATGCTGGTATCCAAGGAACTGAGTTTGCAGAGATGAGTCTAGAAGACATTATCATGAAATCAAGTGGTGGTCTTTTTAACAACGCAGCTCAAGTTTGGAATCACACTTTTTACTGGAACTGCTTAGCTCCAAATGCAGGTGGCGCTCCGACAGGAACTGTTGCTGACGCCATTAATTCAAAATGGGGTTCTTTTGATAAGTTTAAAGAAGAGTTCAACGCAAAGGCCGGTGGAAACTTTGGTTCAGGTTGGACTTGGCTTGTTAAGGACAAATCAGGCAACCTTGATATCCTAAACACTGACGATGCTGATACAGCGATGAAGCACGGTATGACAGCAGTTCTTACTTGTGATGTTTGGGAACATGCCTATTACATCGATTACAGAAATGCTCGTCCTACTTACCTAGAAGCTTTTTGGAAGCTCGTTAATTGGGACTTCGCAAACAAAAACATGGCATAATTTTTTTAAACTATGTTTCGATAAAGAAGGGAGCCTTTAAGGGCTCCTTTTTTTATGTCTTCAAATTTGGATCAAGGCAGCCATTAAGTTTTTTATCTGAAGTAATGGCCCTCACACGCCTCTTAAGTTCATCTTCCGACAAACTATCATCCCGACATTTTAAAGTTTCTTTAAGTTTCTCTTCAAAAAGGTCAAGGTTTGGGCAAGTAAGTTGGTAAGTATTATTTATGGCAAACTCTGTAATTGGAAAATCATAGATCTCTGAAAAATTAAAATGATTCATAAAGGCATGAATACAGCTAGAAGTCATATTTGAACTACCTCGATTTACAGAATCGGCAAATAAGGCAGGACTGCAAACCGTTACGCCGATTGCGATTCCTGCAGAAAATATGACGACAATATCACTTACGGCGCCCACACCTACCGCCATATAATGAAGACCACTTTTCCCCGTCTTCTCTATTTTCTTAAGAAGGGTTTGTTCTTTAAATTTTGGAAGGTCTTGAACTAATTTGTGACAAGACTTTGCCTCTCCAACCTTAGGTGGATTGTGGGTGCAGCTAACTAAAAGAGTGAAAGACAGAATAAGAACTTTTTTCATTTACTCATAGTAATCCATAATGGTGAGTAGTTTGATATGAGAAGTGTAAATTTCCTGTAAAGTTTTATCTCTAGAATCTGACATCTTCATAATGATTGAGATAATTAAATTATGACTCGTAAAACTTCTTCAATTGATGTTAACCCCTCTTCAACTTTCTGAGCGGCATGCAGCCTTAGAGGAAGAAAGCTATCATCGGCTATCCGATGTAGCTCTTGAAGCTCTATTTTTGCTTGAATAGAGTTTCGAAGTTTCTCGTCAATAATTACTAATTCATAAATACTCATTCGTCCACGATAACCACTTTCCTTGCAATCTGCGCAGCCACTTGCCTCATAGACATGACTTGGCATTTTCATCGAATATGGTTTTGTCATTGATTTCCACCAATCTTTATTTGTCGGAATCTTCTTCTTGCAAAGAGGACACAAAACTTTCACAAGCCTTTGGGCCAAAATTCCTTTCAAAGTAGCATTCAATAAGTGAGGCGGTACGCCTAGGTCAAGAAGTCTTGTAATAGAACTTAAGGCATCATTTGTATGAAGCGTACTAAAGACCATGTGCCCAGTGAGTGACGCCTGAATGGCCATTGCTGAAGTCTCTGGATCCCTAATTTCCCCCACCATGATAATATCGGGGTCTTGCCTCATAAAGGCCTTGATCGCGCTGGAGAAATCAATACCGATGGTATTATTCACTTGCATCTGATTAAACTCATCATTGATAATTTCAACAGGATCTTCAACAGTACAAATATTTACTTCGGGACTCGCTAAATGCTTAAGTGTTGCATGTAGGGTTGTAGATTTACCAGAACCTGTCGGCCCTGTTACCAAAACAATCCCGTGAGAGCCTTCAGATATTTCCTTCCATATTTTCAAATCCTTTTCATCCATCCCAACATCATCAAGTGACTTATCGGCCATTTTAGGATCAAAAACTCTCATGACTAATTTTTCACCGTAGTGAGTGGGAATCGTCGAAGAACGAATTTCAATAACTCTATTGGTATCTATTTTTCGTTTGATACGACCGTCTTGAGGTTTCCTTTTTTCATCAACTTTCATATCTGAAAGGATTTTTAGACGGCTTAAAACAGATAACATAATTTCAGGATCAAATTTATAAACAACTCTCAAGGTACCATCAATTCGAAAACGCACGATACCTACACCAGACTTAGGCTCTAGGTGGATATCACTTGCCCTCTCTTCCCAAGCATACTGAAATAGCCAATCGACAATTCCAGAAACACCTTGTTCATCTTTCCCTTGAAGCGTTTTACTGCCAAGGCTCATCATTTTTTCAAGTTCAAGGCTTGATTCCGTGCTAACTCCACGGTCCTTCTTGAGCTTACTTACCGCCTTACGAACGGTATAAAAGTCTTCGATACATGTTGAAATAGTTAAAGGATTCGACACAAAGACTTTAATTTCTCTTTTTGTAATTCTTTCTACTTCATCAAGCCAAATGAGATGAAAAGGTTCTGAAGTAACAATTGATACACTTTTGTCATCTGCCTCTACAGGCAAAATCCCCAGCCTCTTAACATAAGCCTTTGGTAGAATATTAGTGACCTTTTCAATATCAATTTTCAGTGGATCTATTCCATAATATTCATTACCAGAATAGGTACCCAACCAACGCATAAGATCTTCAAGAGTAAGCTTTCTGCCCTCGACCCTTCTGTCTGGAATATCACATTCAAAAACTGAAATTATGGGGTGATGGTGACTTCGACCTTTTTTTCTGCGAATAAATTTTTCTTGATCGGAGGTGATCACTCCAGACTTCAATAGTCCGGAAAGCACTTCATCAAGTGTTAAAACGCGTGGTGATTTATTCAAATTAAATTTGAGTGCCATATTCCTCCCTTTGATCTTATCGGTTAGAATGAGGAGGCCCTTAAAACAAATTTAACGGCCGAGAAAAAGAGTCTACTAATGAGTGATATCGACAAGAAAGTCATAAGTGATGACCTTGAAATTATTGATTTTTGCCGCGTTCTCCACAAAACAAAAGAAAAACTATGGATTTGGCAGCAAACTCCTAATGATGAAGGTCAGAGACCAGTTCATTTTTGTATTTTAAGGAAGCTAGATATTCTAAAGAAGTCTTTAGAACTAACACCTCTATCTGATGATGGATTTAGTTTTAAAGGTGAAGATAAGGACAAAGACAAAGACAAGGAAACAGAACTCTTCCTTTACTCCAGAGCTCGCAATTTGGCCTTTAAATTTCGTCCAAGAGAGTTAGAAGGCCACTATATAATGCTCGAAATACCTGAGAGGCTCAACCATCTTAGTAAAGAGCTTGCGGACAAAATAAGTCTCGTAGAAGAAGAGAATGAAAGTCAGTCCAAACATTTAAGGCAACAACCACGAAAACAAGCAGGCAATAAACAAACCGTGAGCCTTTTAAAAGGTGAAGACCAAACTATAATAAGGCACTACGATCTATATGATATATCTGCTGGTGGACTGGCCTTAAAAACTCCTGACCCAGGAATGTTCTCAAAAGAAGACACTATTACTGTGGTTTTAGTTAACGCACAAAAGCTACCCCAAGCAATAAAAGGTCGTGTTGTTTCAATAAGACATATGAAAGATGACGATCTATTTAAAGTGGGAGTTCAATTTTCAAAAGACTAATCTAAAGTTACTGAAAACCTTAATGTGCGAGTTTCCAAAATCTCCCCCCCTTGACCATTTTGATCATAGGCCGTGAGGTCAAGTTGATAGCTTGCCTCTTCAAAAGAGAAAGCAATAGGTGTTCCAGAACTTTCCGTGTCCCCATTGAGGAAAAAAGGTAAAATATTTTCTTGTTGTCTGTGTATGCTTTGATTATCTCTATTTTCTAGATTGAAATATACACTTCCAAAGTCAGTGGCACTATCAACGATTAAAGTGTATTCGCTAGTTGAGTCTAACGTTAAAATATCATCTTCATTTACGATGCCCTGATCCAGCCCATCTTTGAAAAGTCTGACATCACCAACATATTCAAACACCTGGGATAGTTCTTCCTCAACTTCATTCAGAACATTCGTGTTAGCAACAGCTCCTACTTCGGACTTCACCACAAAATCAAAACCTACAGGTGAAGAAACTTCGGCCACAGCTCTCTTTACTTTTTCTTCGATTGCTCTTTTTACATTTTCAGAGGAGATATTATTCTGTCCGCCATTTGAACCAATCGTTGGTTTTACTTTGGGGGCATTATTATTCTTTGGTGAGACCTGGCCAGGATTATTAGAGGAAGCTATTGCCACTAAGCTTGCCGTTGATGCGACAGGAGCTGTCGCTGTACTCTCTTTTGGACTATTTATTTCTTCATTAGGGCTTTTCTCTGGGTTTTCATAAAGAGCTGACAAATCGGCCACGACCTCATTTAATTCGACAGGCGAATCAGCCATTTTTTGAATGTCTTCCCAATACTGATCATTTTCTTCATACCCTGCTTCGGCCGGTGACTGAGAATTATCTTCAACAGCTAGTTCAAGTAAATACTGATTCTCAATTTGTTGAACGCTTACTTGCTGGACAGCAACACCCTGCACGACCATCGTCGCACTAAGGGCGTGGGAGAGACCCACCTGCTTTAAGTTTTTAAGAAGCTGTAATATCATTAATACCTCTATCTCTATGATAGACGAGGTTTGGTCGAGAGGCACTAAATAGCCGAAATCATGTTGAGTTAAAGAAATTTACGCTGCATTAGTGGCAATAATTTAGGTCTAAGAATTACCTACTTTCGGTACTTTGGAAAAAGAGGAGCGACAATCCACAGAGGACCAATCAACAAGAAGGCCAAGTCTTGGAAAAAAGAAGGTTTTTTACCTTCTATTTTATGGCCTATAAACTGACCAATCCACGACAAAACAAAGACAGCACCCCAGATAATCAGCACCTCTTGAGTGGTCATCTTTTGATCAATAAGGGCAATAACAAAAAGCATTGGAGCTGCAATTCCAACCATCAATGCACTAAAAGAAAGTGATAGGCTGATATAGAAAAGCATCGCAAGGACCACAAAGACGTGGCTAAAGTTAAGAGCATATTCGCCAAGAAGATTTGGAGTAGGAATCTCTCCCATTAATCCCAGCAGACTCATCATAATCAATGGGACACAAAGACGATGGATATTTTTATTTACTGAATTTTGATGGCTCTCACCGTACTCGCTTAACCATGTATCAAGGCCTTTCACAGGTTGTCCCCTTAGTAAAAGCTAGTGCGCTGATAAGATTTTGATTGCTGCCATTTAATCAAAGGTGAAAAAATAGTATCAATCTTAGATCCATTGTAATGAACCTCTTCCAAGCGTCCAGTGAGTAGTTTGAGTGAGCTTGTAACAAAAATAACATCACTATAAGAATCAAACATAGGGTATTCGCGGATAAAGGCCTGCTCTTCAATTTCATTTTCAAGATTTAGTAGAACAGCTAAGAAAGAGCCACTCCCCTTTTTCATAGGAATTCGTGAGGCCATAAAAGATAATTTTTCAATTTCATCTTTTAAAATTTGCTCGCGCTCTTCCTTATCTTCAGGAAGCTCTTTCGTCGTCATCATATAAAAAACGATTTCTATTCCAAATCTTTTTTGGTCTTCTGGATGAAGGGCAAGTAGTGCCTTTGCTTCTTCAGGATCACTAAGTAAAAGTTTCCCCGTAAACTCATCATACTGAGGCGCGAATAGAACTTCTTCGGCATAAACGAGCGGCTCCACACCAGCGCCAACCTCTAAAAGAATAGGGTTAATTTTTATAGTCGTTTCTTTACCTCTATTGCTAAGAGTGTTTAATAACTCTCCAAGCATCATAATTTTCAAATCTAATTCAGATTGTTCTAGGTTAAGGTCTAGAGCAGGAGCGACTCCCCCCTGAATTTCTTCTTTTTTATAAACTTTTTGCAAACGTGTTACTAATTCAGACCTGGTGAAAACGGCAAAAGACTCAACATCAGATTTATTAACACTAAATGTTTTAGGCTGGCCTTTTTCATCTACGAGAACATAGACAAGTTCATGACTAGTGAGCGGCTTAGATTCCAATCGATACATGGGAAAAGAATGGGTCAGAACCTCTTTTTTAAGAATACGCCATGCGGGTAATTCATTAAGATTCATAAGAAATTCTAAGTCCATAGATCAACCTTTATATAATTAATTCGCCCCCATCCTAATCAATAAAAAGTGCTTCTACAACGGCCCAAAGTCGAACAATTCGACTTTATAGAGTTCCTGTAGAAAGACATTCCAAGAGGTTATGCTAGTAAAGAGAGAACTCTTGCCCATCTCATCTTTTCGCATGTTGTAAAGACGCTCATTTTTTGGAAGCCAAAGGCTCATTCCATTAAAATGTCCTAATAAATAACCAGCACGCTCAGACTCTGCCCCCTCGTAATAAAGGGTACCAAACTGAGACTCAATAAATATTTCTCTCAGGCGAAAGTGAGCTTCCCCGACAGTTCTTGCGAGCATACTACTACGAGCAGTATTCTCTCCAGCGAGACGCTCATGCCACAAAAGTTTTTCAAGGAGACCATAGAAAAGACCAATATCGATCATTTCACCTTGGAAACGAGGTGATTTCTCTAACATAAAAAGAAGCTCTTGCTTTCGAGAACTGTCCTCTTCAATATAAGATAAAAGCTGCTTCGCTATCTTATCGAAATGAAAATATAAATTATTTTCGATTTGAGAAGAGGCCAAAGAACTCATAGTAAAAGTTTTAAGTCCTTTTGGGTCAATACTTCCCTGATACCCCTCTTGTCCCCACGAATCTCTCGTCAAAACCGGGAGTTTCTTTGCAAGTTCGAAAGAGCTTACTCCAAGATTTATTTGATCTAAGAGTTTACGATAAGGAAGCCCTAGATAGTTTTGTATTTGATTTGAGCCTGCGATAAAGTCAGTTGATTGTGATACTTCAGCAATGACTTCTAAGCTTTGCATAAGGCAAGCATCAAAGGCCAAAAGATCAAAGTTCTTACCTTCTAAAAGTTTTTCTTTCCAATCTCCAAGAATTTTCCCAAGTGTGCTTATATCAATAAAACTTTGATCTGAATTATCAAAGCCAATACCACCAAATTGTTTTTCAAGAGAAAAGACTTTTGCTTTGGGTAAATCGAGGAAGGATTCCAGTGCGAAATCTTCGGCCTCGAAGAAACGAGATTTTTTTTCAATCAAAGGGCTAACACTTAACTCTTTTCTTTTAAAGCTTCCTTCAATAAAATTACCTAAGAATCCTTCTCCGTGGCCCCACATGACAATCATATACTTCTTGGCAGGATACTTTTGAACACCCCAACTCAAAAATCTTTTGAAGCGAGATTCTGCGGACTGTAGACGCCCCGGACCTTTTTCTGGAAAATGCTTCACTATAGGAGAACGAATAAAGCGCTCATCCATTTTTTCATAATCATTAAGGGTCAGATCTGAGCGATAATTTTGCTCAGATTGAAAGACGTGTAGCCTTCTGACCCCTGTGTCCCTTAACGTATCCAACTCAACAAGCACATCAGTAGTATCGGTCGATGCCCCTAGATTCAGTTCATTTTTTAGTTGAGACTCCATCTCATGAAGGTCCCACAGAGCATAAGGCGACAGGTCGTTATCTGCGGCCATATAAACCAGCACAGTCCACTCTTTTAAGCATGTATCGCGCTGAACTCTTTGTTGATAAGAGTGATAGCCTTGGTTTCCAAGATCCGTAAGAGAAGCATCTTTATCGAAGGAATAATGGCGCTCTTCTCCAAGCCCTTTCCACATAGTTTCGCAATCAACTTTAGGATACCAACTAGGAAAGTCCTCATTCCCAAGGGAACAAAGACTAGAGAGAGACAGCAATAGAATTAAGATAAGTTTTGTCATAATACAACAAAGGGAGGTCTAAACGCCCTCCCCAGATAAAAGGAAATTAGTTACCTACCGCTCTTGATCTTTTCACAAGCCCTTCAACGATTAGGCCAAGTGGTTGTCCTTCTGCAGAGTAAGTTGGAATATATTGAGTCCAAACAGTTGGAATTGGAGCGCCCATTTCCCATGCGACGTCTGTTCTTCCCGAGGCAATTGCTTGTTCAATACTTTTATCAAGCCGAGTTAGAGCACGTGTTCCGACTGGTGGAACCCAAAGAAAGTCAGGGTGCTTATTTGAATACCATTCACCACCGATTATACTTCCTCGACCATTAAGCTCAAGGTCATAACGATAAGTAACAGTCGTAACAATATCAAAGTTTTTATTATCATAAGCTCTCTGACTTGGTTCAGTTTCAGCAATATACTGAAGTTTCATTTCGACACCGACAATTTTCTTTGCTTTAGGGTCACGAAACTTTTTAAATTTATCACCTTTATAATCATT
>JAFMBV010000121.1 GCA_017858255.1 Bacteriovoracaceae bacterium | reverse complement strand
TCTCTTAAAAAATATTCTTTTTGATTTTTATTAATCTCATCTTTGGCATTATTTCTAATCTTTGCCTGCATTGCTAAAATCTCTAACTCTCTGGTGAGAATGTCATTGATTTTATGAAGTCTTTCGATAGGCTCAAGAGTTTCAAGAATCATTTGAGCTTCTGCGACATGCAAATTTAAATTAGAGGCGACGAGGTCTGCAAGACGACCTGGTTCTGTAATATCTTCAAGTACAGTTAGGATATCCGGAGACAATACTTTTCCAAGTGTAATCACTCTTTCTAGTTGTTCACGAATATTTCTCATGAGGGCATTTACAGCAACATTATCAAATGTTGTGTCAACGTCTTCAATTTTTTCCAATTTAGCTGTGAAGTAAGGTTGCGATTGTTCAAAGTCTATAACTCTAGCTTTACTTAATCCCTGGACCAAAATCTTTATTCTTCCATCAGGAAGTTTTCTCATTCTCATGATCATAGCAACAGTTCCAAGCTCGTAAATTTCGCTTGGGTCAGGATGCTCTGCAGAGATATCTTTCTGGCTTGCTAAAAGTATAAGTCTATCGCTTTGATTAAGCGCATGTTCTACCGCTTGTATTGATGATTCTCTACCAACAAATAATGGTAAAATCATAAAAGGATAAACAACAATATCCCGTATCGGGAGAAGGGGGAGGCGATCTTTAAATTCGATATTATCACCCTCGTAGTTCGTTACCATATCTGTCCTCCAACAACAGCTTATCCGTGCTAATTCTGTACACAAACATTGTTCGGGCATAACATCCTCATTCTTTAAGCTTTTTATGCATTTAGTGATGAAAAGTTGTAAAGAATTGGTAGAGTTAAATACTTAAAAACTAAACGAATTTAATGAATTTAAGGCTAACGCTCCTAATAATGGTGCATTAGAAAACTGGAACAAATTTGTTAAGAATTGGAGAAAAATAATGGCCGACAAAATTGGTATAGCGGTTCTTGCTGCAGGTTTAGGAAAAAGAATGGGTGTGGACACTGCAAAGCCATTAATTCCTTTAATGGGACGAAGGCTTGTAGATTATTCTTTGCAAGCAGCGAATGAATTCTGTGTTGAACAATCTTTGGATGTGAAGTTTGGAATTGTCGTAGGTCATCAAAAAGAAAAAGTAGAAGAATATTTAAAAGAGGAATATAAAAATCTATCTATAGATTTTCCTGTCCAAAAAGAACAAAAAGGCACGGCAGACGCTCTGAGAGCTTACTTTGAGGGCTGCTCCGGAGCGACATCAACGGATTACACACTCGTTATTTGTGCTGATACTCCTTTGATTACGAAGAGTGAACTTTCGTCTTTATGGGAAACTTTAAAGAGTGAAAATTGGAACTCAATCGCTGCTTCTTTTAAAACCAATAAACCAACTGGGTATGGAAGGATTATTCGTGCTGATAAGGGTTTCACAATTGTTGAAGAAAAAGATGCGAATGAAGAAGAAAGAAAAGTGAATGAGGTAAACTCTGGTCTTTATCTCTTTGAAACAAAAACAATTTTAAATAATCTAAAAAGCGTAGATAGTAATAATAAAGCAGGTGAGTTCTATCTAACTGATGTTTTTCAAAAGGATGCGGAAGTTGGCGCCTTATGCTTTGAGAGCGAAAGACCTTTTCTTGGAGTGAACAGTCCCGTTCAATTGGGTGATGCTGTACACGAGTTAAAACTTCGCATTAATGAAGAACACCAAAATAGAGGAGTTCTTATCCTTGAAAGGGCCCATACCTATATAGAGCCCACGGTTAAAATTGAGCCGGGTGCGACGATTTTTCCTGGATGCTACTTGCATGGGAAAACGACGATTAGTACTGGGGCGCATTTAGAACCCGGCTGCGTCATAAAAGATAGTCATATTGCTAGTGATGTACTCATCAAGGCTTATTCTTACCTTGAGAAGGCCAAGGTTTCTTCTGCTAGTCAGGTCGGCCCCTACGCAAGACTGAGACCTGGAACTGAACTCGGAGAAAACTGTAAGATTGGAAACTTCGTTGAAATTAAAAAGGCGAAGTTGGACGAATCAGTCAGTATTTCTCATCTTAGCTATGTTGGAGATGCTGAGATCGGTGAAAATGTGAATATTGGCTGTGGTTTTATCACTTGTAACTATGATGGTGAAGCTAAGCATAAAACGGTTATAGGCAAAAATTCCTTCATTGGTTCCGATACCCAAGTGATTGCACCAATTAACATCGGGGAAAGCGTCTTCGTGGCAAGTGGGTCTACGATCAATCAAGATATTCCCTCAGAAGCCTTTTCATTGTCTCGTGGACGCCAGGTTATTAAAGAGAAATTGGCATCTCGCTTCCTTAAAGGGAAGTGGGCGATTAATAAGAAAAATTAAATATTGCCTTGGGTTATTTTTGTCTCTTAACCCTTTGGAGTGTTATTCTTTCTTTTTGTCTTTTTCCCCTATGAATATTGGTTTCTTGGGCTTTTAAGGTGTGCATTATGTGTGGAATTGTCGGCCATCTCGGACCCTCAGACTCTGTTGAAGTTGTAATGGAAGGGCTACGTCGCCTTGAATACCGTGGATATGATTCAGCTGGTGTTACCTTTATCAACGAAAGTGGTGAATTAAAAACCTATAAAAAAACCGGTAAAATTGAAAAATTGACGGAACTGATTAGTAACGTTGACACCCATAGCATGGTTTCAATTGGTCATACTAGATGGGCCACCCACGGTGGGGTAACAGACTTTAATTCTCATCCCCATGCTTTTGAAAAATTATCTATGGTTCATAATGGTATTATTGAAAATGCTGATGAACTTAGAGATGAGCTAATTGCAAAAGGTTATAACTTTAAATCTGAAACAGACTCAGAAGTATTTTTAATGCTGGTTAATGATCTAAAAAAATCTATGCCTCTTAAAGAGGCAATTTTAAAAGGATTCACTCGAGTAACCGGAAACTCAGCTTTCGTTTTTATAAGTGAAGAGGAAAAAGAAATTTTTGCCATTAAGAGGGCGGCGCCTTTGGTCTGTGGTACCCATTATACAAAGTCACAAGCTGTTGTTAGTTCTGACCCTTATGCTCTAGCTGGGGCTGCGGATAGAATTTATTTTCCTGAGGATGGAATTCTTTGTCATTTAAGTGTGGGCAATAAGGAGCTCATTGCCTTCTATGACAGCGAAGGAAAACCATCAAAAGCCTATCAGTCAAAAAAACAAGACATGCAGGTAGACCCCTCAGACAAGGGTGATTTTGAGCATTATATGCTTAAAGAAATCTATGAACAGCCAGGTCTTATTCGTGCATTATGCCAATATTACTTTAATGGTGATGGCAAAGAAGCCCTAGCAGCAATGGCTGATTTAAATCCTAGCCGTTTTCATATCACTGCATGTGGTACTGCTTTTTATGCTGGCTTAGTTGTTAGAGACTTTATTGAAGCCATTAATAGAATTCCTTGCTCTTTTGAACTCGCTAGTGAGTTTCGATACAGAAATCCAATTTTAGAAAAAAATGATATTGGCCTCTTTATTAGTCAGTCAGGTGAAACGGCAGACACCTTGGCAGGTCAGGAAGAGTGTAAGGAGCAAAATGCAAAAACTGTCTCCCTTGTAAATGTTGAGGGGAGTTCATTATATCGAGCTTGTGATCATAACCTGCTTATTAGGGCGGGAGTTGAAATTGGAGTGGCCTCGACAAAAGCCTTTACTCAAATGGGGTTGACTGGTCGTTTGTTGGCCCATGCTTTGTCCGGTGATTTAGACAATAGTGTAAAACAGACTGAATTGACTGATCGTTTTGAACTCTTGGCAGAGAGAATAGACAAGCTTCTTGAAGAAGTTGATAAAATCAAAGCAATAGCAGAAGAAATTTATAATAAGAAAGGTTACTTTTTTACAGGACGAGGAAGGTATTTTCCTGTTGCCTTAGAAGGTGCCTTGAAATTAAAAGAAATAGCCTACGTTCATGCTGAAGGATACGCCGCTGGGGAGTTAAAGCATGGGCCAATCGCTTTAATTGACGAGGATATGGTTAATATTGCTTTGGTCGGTCCAGAGCTTAAAGAAAAAACGATTTCGAATATTCAAGAAATTAAAGCGAGGAAGGGAATCATTGTTGGTATTGGACCCAAAGATAACTCTTTGATGAAAATTTCTGATTACTTTCTTGAATTAAATTTTGATGGACTAGAGGAGTTATCACCTCTCTATATAAATGTAGTAAATCAGTTACTTTCTTATTACATGGCAAAATTTAAGGGTACGGACATCGATAAGCCAAGAAATTTGGCAAAGTCAGTAACGGTAGAATGATTGATTTAAATAAATTAAATACAAATCAAAGAAAAGCTGTCGAGGAGACAGAAGGGCCAGTAATGGTTCTTGCTGGTGCAGGTTCTGGTAAGACCAAGACACTAGTTACAAGAATCTCCTATCTCTTAACAGAGAAGCATGTCAGTCCTTACCGGGTTCTTGCACTTACCTTTTCTAATAAGGCAGCAAGGGAGATGAGGGAGAGAGTTGCCTCGGAAGTCCATGAGGATCTCGGTGCCCTTCAAATCACAACTTTCCATGCCTTTTGTTCTCGAGTATTAAGGCAAGAGTCTCAATTTCTAGGGCTTTCTAAAAATTTCACGATTTACGATACTTCAGAAAGTAAGTCTGTCGTTAAGACTCTTCTCGGGCGTCGTGGTATTAGTACGAAAGAAGTGTCGCCTTTTGAAATTCTCTACTTCATGGATAATCTAAAAAATAATGGCTACTATAGTGGTCGTAAGTCAGAGGATTTTTTTCCAGATAAAGAAGACCCATTTTTTGAATATTATGAGGAATACGAGAATGAGCTTCACCGGGCCAACGCTGTAGACTTTGGCGGCTTGATAACGGGTTTATTACAGTTATTTGAAAAATACCCTGAAGTTTTAAAAAGGTATCAAGAACGTTATCAATATATTCTTGTTGATGAGTATCAGGATACGAACAGGGCTCAGTTTGATCTACTAAAATATTTAAGCACTCGTAATGAAAATATCTGTGTTGTCGGTGATGAGGATCAGTCTATCTATTCATGGCGTGGCGCAGACATCAACAATATTCTAGATTTTGAAAAAACTTATCCAACCGCAAAGATATTAAAGCTCGAACAGAACTATCGATCCAGTAAAAATATTATTGAAGCCGCGTCTCACGTGATTGCAAGAAACTCTTTGCGAAAAGGTAAAGAGATGTGGACGAATAATCCCGAAGGGGAGAGCATTCAGATCATCGAATGTCATAATGATAAAAAAGAAGGCGAGTTTATTGCCTTGAAGATCTTAGAGCTTAACAAAAAAGAGAATATTGAATTTAAAGAGATGTCTGTTTTTTATCGCACCAATGCTCAATCCCGTCTTCTTGAGGACTACTTAAGAAAGTCGAATATTCCTTATAGAGTTGTCGGTGGGGTTAAGTTTTACGAAAGAAAAGAGGTTAAGGACCTTTTGGCCTATTTAAGAATCGTCGTAAATGAAAAGGATTCTCTTGCTCTTAGCCGTATTATAAATGTACCTACAAGAGGGATTGGGGCAACAAGCTTAAGAAAGTTAGAAAATGAAGCAGTTAAAGCAGGTTCATCATTATTCGAATCGATTGAAAATATTGTTGATAACCCCACTGACTTTAGTCACCTAAAGCTATCTGCCAAAGTTAAAAGTTCTCTCAATACTTTAGCGACGCTTATTCAAGATGTTCGTGCTCTTAGCATTGAGGAAGTTAAGCCAAGTGTTCTATACGAGAAAATGCTACATGAGTCGGGCTATTGGGATAACTTGAAAGCATCTAAAGATTACGAGTCTATGGCGCGTCTTGAAAACTTAGAAGAGCTCGGTAATGCGATTAAACAATATGAAGAAGGTGAAAAAAAGCCTGGTCTTCTTGGGTTCTTAGAAACAATTACTCTGGATCAGTCATCCGAAGAGGATAGGGAGTTGCCTCAGGGAGAGGTTGCCCTCATGACAGTTCATGGAGCTAAAGGACTAGAGTTTTCTCATGTTTTTTTAGCTGGTGCAGAAGAGAATGTTTTCCCGAGCTACCGATCGTTAGAGATGGGTCAACATGCTGAGGAAGAAGAGCGCCGTTTATTCTATGTGGCCATGACTAGGGCCATGCAAAAGTTATATATTTGCTTTGCTCAAGGGCGAATGCTTTTTGGGCAATTAAAGTTCAATGGGCCCAGTCGTTTTATACATGAAATCCCTAATAAATATTATGACTGGATTAAAGAAGGCCAAAGAACCTCTGGCTATAGCTGGGAAGATAGTGATTCTCCTAGTGATAATGATGATGAGTGGGATAACCAATATGAGAAGGATCAAGAGTTTGAGGATGATGGAGAAGTTATTTATCAGGTAACAGGTACCCAAAAGGCCGTAATACCTCAAAAATTCCCAAAGGGTTCTCGGATAATTCACTCTCTATATGGAGAAGGTTTGGTCTTGGAGAGTGAGGGCGCAGGTCCTGAAGAAAAGGTAGTCATAAAGTTTATGGATGGAGCTAGGAAGAAGTTTATGGTTCGCTTCGCTCCTCTCGTATTAACTCAATAGGTTCAAGGAAGAGCTTTTGAAAGAAAATAAAAAGATATTTTTGATTGGTTTTATTTTGTTCTTAATCGGAACAGTCGGTGGTCTTTACTACTTTGTAAAAACCCAGATTCGGCCTGATGAAATCAAATTAGCGATAAAAGAGAAAATAGAAAGATCTCTTCCTGGTACCGAAGTTAGTTTAGGCGAGTTAACTGTTAAGTACGGCCCATCACTTTATTTAAAAATTAAAGGCATGGATATTCTTTTAAAGAAAGAGCTGTTTAAAAGAAGAGACTTTATTCAAGTAAATGAAATAGAAGTAAAATTACCGATTTGGTCGCTAATTACGGGTGGAGGTAATCTTGAGGTTAATCTCATTAAGCCTGAGGTTTACCTTTTAGAGACGGATGAAAAAAAGAGCAATTGGTCACAGGCAATAAGCGAAGAGTCGAAATCAGTTAATCTCGTTAACAAGGAAAAGCCCTCGGTTGATAAGACCAATATAATTCTACCCGCCTTCCTTGTTAGTTCCACTCTTGCTCTGCGTTTAAATGATCTAAAAGTATATTATGACATTCAAAATAAAATAGGGGTCTGGTCGGCGAGTAAGATGATTTTGAAAAACTTGGGGCTTTCTTCAAATGCTGCCTTCGAAGTTCAGTCAAACTTTAAAAGGGTTAAAAATGATAAAGAAGTTCTTAGTCTTGATACGGTTTTAGTTGGTTCGATTGAATTTTCAAAGTATCTAAAGACAGGGCATTTAAATATTAACTCTAGTTATAAGATTAAAAATTTAAAATATGTAGGAATCCCTGAAGTACTTCCAACGACGCGTGGAGATATCTCAGTTTCTCTTAGTAAATCTGGTCTTTTAAAGGGTAATTTTAAAGCAGTATATAAATCGAGTGAATTAAAATCGAACTTCCTTGTTGATGAAAAAGGAGATGCTGAGCTTGATAACTTTGAATTAAAGCTAGCTCTTGGTGATTTTAATGACTTGTGGAAGAGCTTAGGCCAGAGCTCTGACTTAACGAGTGCGAGCGGCGTCCTTAAGGGGAGGTTGGAGTATAAAGATAAGAGAATTATTCCAAGGCTTACATACAAGATAACAAATTTTTACTACCCACTCGCTAATGAAAGTATGAAACTTTCTTTTGGTGGTGTTTGGGATGGTGACTCCATTCAAAACCTTGGTTCGATTAAGACTTTAGGTGGCGAAGTTAAATATAAGTCAGAAGTTACTTTTGCTCTAAATTCCAATGAGGCATTTGAAAAAAGACTTTCTCACTACACTGCTGATTTAGAGCTTAACCAAATTAAAATATCTAAAAAGCTTTTTAACCATATTTTTGCGACCTCGAAGTTACCGGTAAAAGAAAAGGACAATGAAAATCCAAATAAAAAGCAAGACAAGTTCTTCTTGCTGCCTAAGGGGCTTATTAACATCACCTTGAACTCCGTGGTCTTGGGCAATCAAACTTTAGACGGGGGAGCTACGTTTAAAACGGACAAGAATCGCTTTAGTCTTGTAAATGGAGTTTTACTCAATAGCGAAGGTAAACTGAAAATTAGCGCTAAGGGAAAAGTATTTAATGATTTAATTGAAATAAAGCATGACCTGACATTTAAAAACTGGAGTACGGCCACAATAAACGGCCTTATTGATAAAGGTGATAAGTCTTTGTTGGCCAATTTGGACGGAAGGATTTCCGGTAAGTATCTCTTTCCTGATAAAAGTAAAAATAGTTATAAAGTTGATTTAATTACCACTAAGGGCCACTTTCTCAATTATGATTTAAATGACACGTTAAAATCTTTTCATGAATCCTTTGACGACTCGTTGTGGGGAAAGGATATGTCGGTAGGAAAACTAGCTAATGGCAAAGTCTTTAAGAGAGTGAGAGTTAAGGCCACATTTAAAAGAGACGAACATCATTTTAACACTATTGAAATTAAAACAGATGAGTGTAGTTTTGATATTAGCGGTTTTGTCGATCCTGTCGGAAAGAAACGCAAAAGATTGATTGTTTTGGTTAAGGGCGAAAAGAAGTTAGATAACTTTTTGAAACGTAAAACGAAACTAAAGTCCTTTCCAATCGGCTTTAATACCTATGGGTATAAATTTGAATTAGATGAGCTTTACCATTTAAAAAAGTTATCAAAGAAGCTTAGATTTAAAAAAGACCGAGCAATGGTAAATAAGAAAATATTAGAGGTCAGAACCAGGATAAAAGGACAAAGTAATGAGAAAAGTTGAGCCACTTAAATGGCAAAATGGAGAGCTTGTATTAATTGATCAACGTAAACTTCCTCATCAGGAAGTTTTTCAAACATATACTGACGTTGAAGGTGTTCATACCTCTATTAAAGATATGGTCGTTCGAGGTGCACCCTTAATTGGCTTTACTGCTCTTTTTGGGATGGTCTTGGCCGCTAAAGATACTAATAATGATCTTAGTGATCTAAGAAAAGCAGGTGAGTTTTTAAAAACGGCAAGGCCTACGGCCGTAAATTTAGCGTACGAGGTCAATCGAGCCGTTGAATTATGTGAAGGGGAGTTTAAGGAGGGACGTAAAGACTCTCTTTATAATACCCTCGAGAAGTTTGCTTTAGAGCAAATGGAAAAACTGCACCATGACAATATGTCTATGGCGAAGATTGCATTTAAAGAATTAAAAGAAAAGTATGGAGACAAAAAGTTAAACCTTATGACCTTGTGTAATACGGGCTTCTTGGCGTGTGGTCCTATGGGGACAGCTCTAGGAGTTATTGAATATGCTTTTAGTCAGGGGCAGGTTAATCATGTTTATGCTTCCGAAACTCGCCCCTACCTTCAAGGTGGCAGGTTGACTGCTTATGAGTTAACAGTTTCAGGAATACCTCACTCTGTAACAGTTGAGGGGGCTTTTTCATATTTGATGAAAAAGGGTTTAATTGATGCCATATTTATTGGAGCGGATCGCATTGTAGAAAATGGAGATACTGCGAACAAGGTCGGTAGCTCGACGCTGGCCATAGTAGCTAAGCACTATGGAGTACCTTTTTATACTGTAGCTCCTACAAGTACATTTGATCTATCTTCTAAAACTGGTGATGAGATTGAAATAGAATTAAGACCTGAAGAAGAAGTTTTAGAGGCAATGGGAGAGAGGATTTGCCCACAAGAATCACGTGCCTTAAATCCTAGTTTTGATGTAACAGATCATGAGCATTTGACTGGAATAATTTGTGAAAAGGGCATAATCAAAGATATCAGACCTGAAAATGTTATTCGTACTGTAAGAGGTTAAGTTGAAAAGGGCCTCAATTGATATTGGATCAAATACCGTTTTATTACTGGTCGCTGAAGTAGAGGACAATGAAATCCTGCGTGAGCTTGCGAATGAAAGTCGTGTCACAAGCCTCGGGAAGGACTTGGATATTAACAAGGTCTTTAATGAAAAATCTATGAAGGAAACCTTCGAAGGATTGAAACAATATAGAGAAATACTCCTCAAACTAGAGGTTACACCTGAAGAAACCATTGTAACCGCTACAGAGGCCGCTCGTGTTGCTTCTAATTCAAAGGTTTTTTTTGAAAAAGTTAAACAAGAACTGGGCTTTAATGTTCAAATTATTGATGGAGAGGGAGAAGCTTTTTATACTTCCTTAGGCGTTGTCTCAGGTACAGCTTTAAAAGACGATACTGTTACCATTATGGACATTGGTGGTGCTTCCACGGAGTTAATAAGAGTCCAGACGAAACCCTTTAAGATTTTATCCTCTGTTAGTCTTCCACTGGGAAGTGTTCGCTGTTCTGATTGGTTAAAGACGAAAGTTTTTGATCAAAAGATTAGAGAGATTTTTGAGACAAATGATATTTCTGATTACTATACAGATCATTTAATGTGCGTGGCCGGATCAATGACCTCTCTTGGAAGTATGATTAAGGGATTAAAAAAGTTCGATTCCAATGAAGTGAATGGTACGCGAATTTTATTTTCAGACTTTTTAAAGTTTACTGAAAAGATTAAGAAGAGAACCCCTACCGAATTACTCCTTAAGTTTCCCTTCTTGGGGAAAAGGTCCAAAAGTATTATTGGAGGAGCCTATTTGGGAGAGGTTATGGGGGATTGCTTAAAAGTGAAGACATTTGAGATTTCCACTTTAGGACTTCGTTACGGTACACTAACAACTGGAGGTATTGATGAGCGCTTCTGCAAGTAACTTTGATGAACCAATTAATTTTAAAAAAGGTCAGGTGATTTTCGCTGAAGGTGAAGCATCGAGCTATCTTTACATTGTAGTCAGTGGA
>JAFMBV010000021.1 GCA_017858255.1 Bacteriovoracaceae bacterium | reverse complement strand
AAGGACATCTTAAGTCATGATGAAAATCAATTTTCTTATGTTTAAATTTAGAAATTCATTAATCATGAAAAAGGTCAATCCCTAAACGTCTGTTGTGGAGGGGCACTCAGCGTCCTTGTCGAATCTAATTGAGCGGGTGCAATGGATAAGTTTCTCTTAATCTATTTAATAAATTATCAGTAACTTAAAGCATAAGTGAACAAAGCCTTCTGTTTATCATTGCTTCAGGGATAGCTCCCTTTTTTCCTGGTGATTAAATTTTTCCAGGCTTGAGACAATATATCTAGCACCAACCAAGATTTAGTTGATGTCTGCTTTTATCCATGGAGGGAAAATGAAGCCTAAGTTTTTGTCTATTAGTTTATCCGTTTTTTTACTCCTGATAACTTCTTCATGTGTTGATGAACAAGAATGTCAGGAACCAAATGCCAACAACACTGTGGGACAGGCAAATTGCCAGTCTGATGACCAACCTATTCCGGGCGAGCAAGAGGATAACCCAGGTGATGAAACACCTCCGGATGCACCACCAACAACACCACCAGACACGCCACCAACAACGCCTCCTGATGCACCGAAAGAAGGTGAACCGACGGAAACGAATAAGGAGTCCTTTTTCAATCCTTGGAATAAAAGTAATACATCTATTGTCATAGATGCATATGAAGGTAATAGCATTAATTGGGATTTAATGAAGTCAGACACAAAAATGGTCGGCGTTATCCATCGATCAAGTATTGGACTAAGGGTGGATAGTAAATATCAATCTCGAAAAGCAATTGCTAAAAGTCGAGGCTATCTATGGGGAGCCTACCACCTCGGTTATCGTGGAAATACGATAAAACAAGCTGACCTTTTCTTGGGTCTTATAAATGGCGAAGAGGATACCCTAATGGTTCTTGACCTGGAAAATACGACTAATGGAACTTTTATGCCTATTAGTGAGGCCATTACTTTTATGGAGTATATCTTTGAAAAAACTGGGCGAATTCCAGTTGTCTACGCAAATCATTCAACGACAAAGCTTTTAAACTCTCGTGTCGCAGCACATCCACTCTTTCAACAGTCAAAACTTTGGTATGCCAGGTTTAAGTCAAATGTTACGGACTTTCCTTTTGGCGTTTGGAATAACTACTTTCTTTGGCAGTTTTCAAGTGAGATCAATTGCAACACTACTGGTAATTGTCTCTACAATGTACCGGGCACTAGGTTTGACATGGATGTAAATGTCTTCTTCGGTAATAAAAATGATATTCGTGCAAGGTGGCATAACGATTAACCAACAGAGCATTTGAGATGAGGCGGTAGCTCGCCTTATCTTTTTTAATATTCACTAGTTAATTAATTGATAGCTTCTTTTTGAGACTTTTAAGGTTAGCTATTACATCTGAAACTTCATGCTCAGATAGACCAACTGCATGTGAGTAAATATCTTCGATTAGATCCATAAGTTCCCCGATACCACCATCATCACTATCGAGAGTAGTTAAGGGGTATTCGGTTTCTTGAAGGTCTTCGAAGTCGTAGTCTCTTGCTTCCATAAAATCCTCGTTTTAGTACTCTTGTTGTCATTAGGATTAACATCAAGGGAACTAGGAGCGTATGGCGCAGCTCAAGTTAAAATATGATTGTGCTTAGCAACCAATCTGGGCACTAGGTTCTTTGTGAATCCTTTATACCTTGGTGAGTCAGACCAAGAAATAAACAGTAATAAAAAAGAGAATTACGGCAATAATGGAAAGAGCAAACCAGGGCGATTTTTTGGGTTCCTCGGAACGAAATTCCCCATTTTCACGAAAATAGGGATCATTTATATTATTGATAACATACTGAAGATTACCGAGAGGTGTAACTCCTGTAAAACTGTAGAGAACTTCTCGATTTTCGCAATAGGTTACGAAGGGAACCCCTCTTACACCAAAATGGCTCGCCAATTCTGGGCTTTCCATAGTGTCAATTTCATAAATATTTATTTCAGGGTTCTTTTCCGTTAACGCCTCAAAGACTGGAATCATTGTTTTACAAGGACCACAAGTTGGTGAAGAAAATTTGATGATGAATAGTCCTGATTCATCATTTACAACTTTTTCAAAGTTCTCACTGTTTAATTTATTCATAGATATTTTGGCCCAACAATACTTAACGCGTATTTTCACTATACAAGAGTTTATAAAGATAATACTTCAGAATTAATTTGATCGTGAAAATTATACCCTAGTTCATTTTAGATGAACAAATGGTTATCACTAGCTTTAAAAAAAATCTTAGCTTGATCTATTAACCATTGGGGATCATCTAATGGGAGGTTATGGCCGGCCTCATTATGTAAGGTTGCTCTTGTGGAGAAGCGCTTTGCGATGACCTCAGAACATTTGTAGCTAACAATATTATCTTTTTTGGAGGCCAAGACCTTTAT
Organism: Bacteriovoracaceae bacterium; assembly: GCA_017858255.1. GTDB lineage: Bacteria > Bdellovibrionota > Bacteriovoracia > Bacteriovoracales > Bacteriovoracaceae. The sequence continues at coordinate 43,494 of JAFMBV010000021.1, read as the reverse complement.
AGGGCAGTTTATTTCATTGGGGCCTTTAAAGCTGGTAAGAGCATATATTTGTTTTAAAAAACTGCTCTTATTTATAGGATGCTCCGCACTCTCTTTAAAGAAATGCGTAAGAACCAGACCCATCGCTTTTAAGTTAAAACGATGTAAGGGAAGTGATAAATTACCGGCCGATGAATTGATGAGGATGAGAGAAGCCATGTCTTGCGGAAAGCGATTGCACCAATCCATACCTATCATTCCTCCCAATGATAGCGACATTATGACCCAAGGCCCATGGTGCTTGTCTTTTAGGTAAAGCCATTCTTCGCGAAGTTCGTTGGTATATTTTTCAATGCTTTTGAAACTTCCTAAATTTATTTTTTCGCTAACACTGGAGATTTCTAGTAAATGAGTTTTTGAAAGAGGGATTTGCTCTTCTAGCATTTGAGAGAATGGTTCCCAATGATGAGTTTCTTTTGCCAAACCTGGTATTAAAAGTAAGTTTATAGGGCCTTCTTTCATCTATCTCTTCTCAAGCGTAAATTGTGCCAATAGGGGAAGGTGGTCGCTCATATTAGTAAACTTCTTTCCAGAATACTGATGGGACTCTTTTAGCTTTAAGTTCTTATAAAAAATCCTATCTAATGAAAGTGTGGGAAGGAAGCTTGGAAAAGAGTTTGGTGACGACTCATGGGGGTGACCAAAGGCTTCCTTTAGCGCTCCCTCTTGATGGATAAAGTGGATTATTTTCTTACGCCAATCATTAAAGTCGCCGGCGAGTATGATGGAGTGATTTTCAAGGAGTTCTTTATCTAAATAATTATGAATCCACTTGATTTGTTTCTGACGATGAACTTCAAGAAGGTTGAGGTGAGTATTTAATAAATGTAGTTCGCTGTTTGGAAGTTGGCAGGTTACATGAAGTAATCCCCGTGATTCAAAGCGATGTTGACTTATATCATGGTTTTCGACAATTTTAAGAGGGAGTTTACTAAGGATCGCATTACCGTGACTTCCTAGCTTATGGTTCTTATTAGCACCATAAATGGCAAAGGGATAAAGGCCTTCAGCTAAATATTCAACTTGATTATTACTTTCAAAGTTTGGGATAATATGCTTTTTTCCCGAATGTTCACCAACGGCCTCTTGTAGAAAGACAATGTCAGCAGCTTCTTCCTCAAGGAAACATTTAATCTTCTCAAGACTAAAGTTTAAGTTGCTGGGACTGAGCCCTTTGTGAATGTTATAACTTATTATTTTTAAACTCATTGCCTATTACGGATTAAAAAAAAATGATGGAAATTATAATGCTCCGTACGTCTCTAGAATATCATACTTTTGTTATTTCTAAGTAGGCAGGGACACTCTGGTACAAAGCTTAAAGGTAAACATTATCCTTCAACTATTTATATGCGAATATCGACTTCATTTTGAATAATTAGGAATTGCTTTTGTTTAAATATCAACGCTATTTGGCCTACAGCCTAGGAACCTCTCCGTTTCTCTAACTTGATATTTAGGATTTTCATCTAGAAATAATTGAAATTTTTGGATAAATGTTGGTCGACAAAAGATTTCTTCACATTGAACAATTCTCAAATTAATTCCATTAGGAAGTTCATTTAAGTCATTGCCAAGTGCCTGAAGGCATTCATTAAAACTACCTGATTCAAATAGAGGGTTTTCCATATTTGGAAGAATGTCGTCTTGATGCAGACAATCTCTTTGCTGATCTTCTTGATATGAAATATTTATCCTTGTGCCGCCGAGACCAAAGAATCTCATAATGGATCGCATCTTATGGTCTGGAATAGTTATAATTGTCCTCTTTTCCACTTTTTCTGATTTTGCACCGATACCACCAATTCCAGCTCCTCCGCTATTATTTAATCCACGTGCTCGGCCTTGCTCTACTTCGACACCTGGGCAACCCTGAAGATCCATAAGCCAGCAAAAAACAGGATTAACCGCGTGTATGTTTTGGGTTGAGAGGATAAGAGTGAGCATAGCTGCTTTAAATATACTTTTCATTTACCATTTATCGGATCCTGATAAATAAAGATGAAATTTAAAACGAATCCGAGTGTTGCGGTCGGGGATAGCTAGTTACCTGATAGAGCAATTTTTTTGGCCAATGTTTTGGCCTCCTCTTCGCCTAGAGTATACTTCTTAAATTCATCCATATTATGCCAAGGGTTCTTGGTTTCATCTAGCTTAAGGTCTTCGTCATAACGTGGGAATAGGTGAAAGTGAACATGAGGTACGAAGTTACCTAAACAGGAATAGTTAATTCTTACTGGATTGAAAATTCTCTTTAAGAGCTTTCCTGCTTGGAAAACCTCTTCCATATACTCCCGTTGTATATTTTCATCAAGATCAGTTATGTCTTGAACATGTTCTTTCAAGATGAGTTGGGAGTAGCCTTTAAAGTATTGATGATCTCCTATGACAAAAAAAGAATGTTTAAATTCCTTGATGACATAAGAATTTGTTCCATTCTTAGCAGATTGAATACGATCACAAATTAAACACATAGTTGGCCTCTTATAATTCTATATAATCTTTAATCTAAAAGATGTTATTAGGTTTCATTGTATTGATTCCAATCTGTCTTATATGGCAAAAAAGCGAATAGCCAGCGAACATCGTTTAAATCTTTTGAAGGAGTAGTTTTCGATTCGAAAAATGATGTTTCACGGTACTTCTTACCTAATTCATTTATATCACTGACCATACTCATATAAGACTTCTTTGTAAGCTGAATTTCACTTGTTTGCAAACAACAGTCCTCTCTTTTTACTTCACGATAAACATTTTCTAAAAAATCATTATTTTGTTTCTTCATAATTTTATTGAAAAATGAACCCATTAAGTCGACTCTTATTTGCCCAGAGATAAGGATTTTTATACGATTATTTGGGTGGAGTTCAAGAAGCCTTAATTCTTCAAGCTTAGCTAAGATCTTAATCAATTTATTCTGATCTATGTTGAACTCTTCCTGAACTTCTTTAAACGCCTTGCCGCGGTAAATTTCTCTAAAAATGAAGAAGGAAAATGGAGCCTTAGAAAAATAGCTATCCTGTTCATCTGTTAAATAATAACTCTGATTCTGTGAACGTTTGATCGCTATCTTTGATACTTCTAGCAAGGAGGTATTAAGAACATTACATAGTTCTGATAGCCTCGAAAGAGAGCATTCATAAGTTGAAAAAACTCTCTTGATAGAAACTTCAGATAAACTCAACTCCTTGGCCAGATCCTTATAAGTCATGCTTTGAGTTTTGGTGAGCGCTTTTAGTGAATCGATGATCAGTCTAACGTCAGTATCGGCCATAATTACATCTCAGTAAGTTTGGTATCGTATTTTGATACTTTATGTCTTTTAATTTTAAAAAAGTATTGCCTAGTGTACCTAAAGTCAAAGACTAGGAGGTCTAAATGAAGAATATTCTTACCCTAATTGCTCTGCTTTCTTTTTCGGCCTTAAATGCTGAAGGTCCCAGTCGATTTTATGCGAATAGAAGTATTCAAGAGCTTTCTCCTCCTGCTTTTGCACTAGAGATGGCGTCAAAAGAGTTTATCAATACTGTTTCCCTCACGACTTATTCAGAAGCCGATAAATTTTTAGTGGAACTCGCTAAAAATGAAGAGCTGTTTGAAAAAGTTAAAAATTACCACCTTTTGACATTAGTAGAGCAAATCGTTGTTTTGAGGAATGTATTTGAGATTGAGGTTAGGGCAATGAATATTACCCCACCCAAGTTAATAATTGATGTAAATTATGAGAGGGCTGCCTATTTTGAATATGATCTTCAAGACGCTACAAATGGCATCGTTTATATCAATCCTTCAATCACTTTTAATACGAATAAGTTCATGTCTCTTTCTTTGTTAATCCATGAGACTAGACATTCAGCTCAGCTCAATCTTGCTAAGAATGTTTCAACTGAGATTTTAGGACATCATTATTATCAAGCTTTCAAGGCACAAAAAGATTTATCTGGGCAACTCGGATTCTCTGACTTTCTAACATTAAATAATGAATACGAAGCCTTTCTCTTTGCAAACTACACTATTTATAAGCTATTTAATGGCACCATTGACATGGTTGATATGGGAACCTTTGCTTCACAGGTTAATAGGCGAGGGAAGGTTAAGATAGATTTACAAAACCTTCATGACCACCACAGCGATAGATTAACTGAAGTTTTTAATTTTTTAATGATAGATCAAAATAACCTATTGCAAAATAAGTAGCAAGAAAGGGGAGATGAAAGGAGCTTACTCTTTACTCCAGCTTTTTAGGACACATGATTCAAACCAGGTGATTTTTGAGTCGGAGTAATCAACCCAGGTGAATCTAAGATAACCATGTTTTGGTGAGTAGTTTCCACTAAATTCTGATACGTAAAGCTTGGAATCCTTTTGATTTAGCTCACGCTTGTCAGATATTAGAACGTTAAAGCTATCGACTTTGCCTACTACTGAATTATCAATGTTTTGTTTTTCTAAAACTCTTAGATGGAAAAAGGTTCTTAACGGTTCTTTAGTGTTTTTAAAAGAATTTTCTCTTTCTTGATTGATTTCATTTTTGAATGTTAAACCTACCTTCACTTTATTTAATTCTTTTAGGCTTCCTTTTATGATCTTTTTGTTTATTTTCCTAGAGTATTTAACAAGTTCACCAACACGATTGATTGTCTGTCGTTCGGAGAAAAGATTAAAGGATAATGCATAGGAATTATAATTTGTCCCTTTTAGAGTCTTTTCTTTTGCTTTATTATTGGTGATGTTAACTATCCTAGTAACTTCATAATTTTGATTATCATATACTGTCACAGAATCATTGTACCCTAAGATATCACCCTTGCAGGCATATTCCATATTCAACTTATAGGAAACTTTCGGGGCAGAAAGCGTATTTACTGACATGATAAAGATCGATATAAAAAATTTAAACTTCATGAATAAGCCTTTGTTCCAACTTCTTATTAATAAGCTAAAAACGATAATAAATTTTTAAATATTTAGGCAATAACTTTATTTAATTAAACAATCATAAGTGGTAATAGTGACCTTAAGTCACAAAAGACCTTTACTTTGCTTATCGGTAAGACTGGTCACTTCCTTCTGTTTTATTTCCTCGATTAAGTATTCAAAATAACTCTTCTCGTCTTCGGGAGCGTATTTTTGATAGTATTCAATTAGAAATAGCGAGAGGGTTGGGATTTCTAATTCCCGACTTAAAGATTCCATTTTTTTTAATAGTGTTTTCGAGAAGTCCTTTTGATTACTAAGGAGGCTCTTTCCGATGTAGACTAGTGCATCGGGGTTATCGGTACCTTTATCTTGGTATTTTTCGAAGAGGGTATTAAAGGTGGCAGTGATCTCTTGAATTGCTTCAATTGATTGTTCTTGTGCGGATTCTAAAAGAAGTGCTTGATAATAGGTTTTTAAAAGTAAGTTTGAATCATATTGAACAATAAGCTCTTTTATTTGCTCTGTTGCCTCATTCGTTTTTCCTTGAGCAAGTAGCAGCTTTGCCTTAACTCCTTTTATTTCTTTTTCAGTATTGAGGTAAAAAACCTTTTGCCAAAAAGTAGCTTGATCAATGATTTTCTCTGCACTTATTGTTTTATTTAAAGTAATAAGGACGAGTGCCTTCTTAAGCTGGGTTAGCGTAAAATCATGATAAGCAAGTTTGGAAATATAAAGACTTCCTGCACGGTCATAGAGAGTGATAGCATTTTTGTATTCTCCTCTTAATCTGAACTCTTCCGCACTATAGTAATAGCTAATAGCATTCTTACCCAAATTGTCGTAAACGAGCTTCGATTGGTTCACAGAAGAACAAGAGTAAAGCAAAAATAAGAGAAGAAGACTAATCGAGAGTTTCAAGTTGTATACCTTCCTTTTTACGACGTATTCCGCCACGGATAAGGGGGTTATTGTTAATTCCCTCTAAAGTATCTTGAGCATTATCAAGAGTTCTATTTGTTTTAAGTAGGATTGGTGTAATTTCATTCTTATTTTGATGGAGTACTTTAAGAATACCTCTTAAGAATGTCAGATTCTGTTCTATAGCTGAGACGCTACTTGAAACCTGTTTGAATATCTTTTCAAATTCCTTTTCAAATTCCTTTTTCACTTTAGGGTTGTTTACACTATTATAACTAGCAATTGTTTCCTTTGACTTTTTTGTCATCTCAGTAAGTTCCGTAACAAACGTGACCAGCTTCTCTGATCTATTATTGTTATCAAACCGATCTAGGATGAGATTTACCTTATCTACAATTCCTGAGATTCCATCACGGCTTCCCTCTATTTCTCCTGCTAGTGCCAATTCAGTGGCCTTCTTCGTGGACCTTTCAAGAACATAGCGATTACTTGTCTGTCTTATAGAGCGAAACTCTTTTTTGGGTAGTATAATTCTGAAGTCGGTTATCTGATTAGAGATTATATTTTCATTTTTTTCTATAAGAGTTTTTTCAAAGAAAAGGTTTGAATACTCCTCATAGACATAAAACTCTACTTTGATTTGAAGGTCGGAGTCCAAAGTGTAAGAAGAAACCTTCCCAATTGTATAACCTTTAAAGTAAATAGGGGGAAAACCTGACAAACCACGTGCTGTATCTAGCATTGTGTGAAATTTAACTCTGGATTTAAATGTTTTGTTTTTGATTAAAATCATACTAATCGTGCCAATAACAATGGCCAACGATAAAACAATAAATACTGTGACAAGCTTACTTCTATTTTTCATAAGGTGTAATTTTCCAAATTAATATTCTCAAAAGCCGTTGGGGAACTGCTTATCCCTAACATTAAACCGTTTCTTGAAGATAAATTATTGAGCTCTTTTTTTACTTCTAATTTAATATCCTCATCAAAGTTGAAGTGAGGTTCATCCCAAATGAGAAGTTCAGGTTTATGAATAATCGCCATAATAAATGCTGCGACCTTTTTTTGAGACTGGGTCAGTTCTGAAGGTCTACTACCTGAAAACTTCTCTAATCTAAAGCGCTTCAGAAAAGTTGATATTCTATCTTGAGAATGATTTTCTCCATTAGACGTTGAGGCATTCTTTAAGATGAGTCTTAAGTTCTCATGTAAAGTAAGGTTTGATATCAATACGGGAATTTCAAATAAAATCCCCATTTTCTTTCTAAGCTCGAAAAATTTACTCTTTAAGTCCAAGTCTACTCTAATATTATTGATAAGGATTTCACCGGGTATTTTATCTCTAACTCCAATTATATGTTCAAAAAGAAGGGTCTTTCCACTTGAGGGAGGTAGCAGTAATAAACCTGATTGATTAACCTCAATATTAATCTTCCTAGGTTTACTTGGGTATTGAGGATTAGGAAGAAGGATGTCATTAAAACTAACCTTCATAGAAATAACCTTGCAATGGTTAAGAGTAAATTCATAAAAAGAATAACAAATAAAGATATCGTTAAGGCATTGATGACTCTTCCTGGGATTTCAGTATAGGCGCGACTTACTTTGAGTCCCTGGTAACAGCAAATGATTGTCAGGATAGAAGTCGAAAGCATTACCTTTAAGATCATAAGGAAAACGTCCCAAAGAGTAATGACATTAACTATACCTCTGAAAAAATCGTCATATTGGAGATGAAAAACAAGGCTACTGAAAAGGTAGGCAAGGAAAATTCCGCTAAAAGCAAAGTAGGAGGTAAGCAATAGACCAGAGAGAACGCAACCAAGGACTCTTGGCGAAACCAAGTAGGATATAGGAGATATGCCTTTGGCCTTTAAAAGTGCGACTTCTTGGTTGACCTTCATGTATCCAAGCTCTGTTGTAATCGCAGAGCCTGATCGTATTAAAATAATGAGGCTGACTGTTATCGGAGCGAGATCTGAAACAAAGCCACTAATAATAAGAGGGTAGAGAAGCTCAATTTGACCTGTATCGAGGAAAAACATGTGGCCTCCCCAAATAAGGAGGACTCCCAAGACAAAGGCCAGAAGGACTACCGTTTTTAAGGCTTGAATTCCTGTGAAAAAGATTTGATTGATAAGGACGTCTTTTCCAATAAGTCTTGTCCGATACGAAAATAAATCTTCCAATACTTTGATACCAAAATCTATAGGACGTTCTTTTCTTATTTCCATAAATAAATATCGAGTTTATGTCCTAAATTATTGAATTCTCATAAAGAAATGATTAAATAAGGAAAGAACTTCCTTATAAGTTCTTAAGTTTATTTAATTAAATTTACTCTTTCTTAATTTCTAAAAAATTAATGGGTGATTAAAAAAATCTCATGGCCTTTGTAAAAAAGTGAAAATTGAAGGTTGAGCGTTTTACTTTGATTCTACCTTCTACCATTGCGATAACTTTCAAATAAACAGTTGATTACGCTTTAGGAATGAACTGATTTTACCGAAAATCAATACTATAGAAAATTATGAAACCTTTAATCTTTGGTCCAAAGGACCGCCCTCACATTCAAATCAAAAAAAATGGTCCACAGAGTATTGGTGACTGCAAAGTCGTAGAGGTAGGGGGCGATTATCTTGTTCTACAAGGGGCCGACTCTCTTCCACTAAGAGGAAGTCTGGTTTTTGAGGGAGAGGTCTATCCCTTTGATAAGAAAGATGAGCAAAAGGTAGATGACCTTTATTATACGCAACTTCGTTTGAAACCTGAATTATCTGAAGATCTATACCGAAAATTTCTTGTTCGTCTCCCAAGTGAGGAGCTAAGTGAATGGCTTATAGATCAACTGCCTAGAAATGAGGGATTAAGTGAGGCAAGTCCAATAGATGAACAACATATTGATAATGGGCCAATTGCACGATTCTTTGAAAGAATTATTCTGTTACTTTTTAATAAACCATGGATAAGTGTTCTTATCCTTTTGTTAATATCTATTTTTCCAGCAAGCCAAATTAAGAATATTCAAATTGACCCAAGTTTGGATAGGATTTTAGTTAAAGACTCCCCAGAGATGAAGATCTATAAAAATAGTCTTGATCTCTTTGGCTCGGATCGTAGTGCTATTCTCTTTATTCAAGACCCAAATATCTTTAAACCTGAGAAACTTAAAGTTCTGCGTAAGCTCGCTTGGGATCTGCAGAAATGGCCTAATGTAGATAAAGTAAATTCTGTCTTTACCTCTACCTTCATCAGAGGACATGACGAAACTCTATATACAGAACCACTCTTCCAGAGTATTGAGAAAGATTCAGATGCCTTATTGAAAAAAGTTCAAGATGACCCCATCCTTCATGGAAGACTGATTGATGTTCCTAAGGGGATTCTTGTTATTACCCTTCAACTAGATAAGAACCTAAAACTAATGTCAGGTGTAGCTGCTAAGCTTGATGAAAAAATTGCTCCTTTGAAAAAGGAGTTTAAAGTCTTTTATCAAACTGGTGAGCCTGTTATTGAGCTCTTTAGCCAAAAGGAGATGGTGTTCTCTCCTAAAATCTTCCTACCTTTAATTGCGTTAATTCTTTTTTTGGGTTTTACCTTTTTCATAAAGTCTATTGATGCTTTTGTGATCACGATGGTCGGGACAGTTCTTAGTATCTTCTGGTCTTTTGGTATTATGACTTATTTTGATATTCCAATACAGACTATGATTATTTTGATACCGGGAATTACTCTAACCTTAAGTGCTACCGAGATAGTTCACTTGATCTCCTCTTACAAAACAGGACTTAGAAAAGGGCTTAATAAAAGCGAGGCACTGTCCTTTATGAGTAAGGATATCAGTAAGGCCATTGTCCTTACTTTCTTGAGTACCTCTCTTGGTTTTTTAAGTATTCTCTTTAGCCAAATTCAAATTTTACAAGAATTTGCGATAGTCTCGTTTATGGCCCTAGTCTTTGATTTTTTGGTAACTATTTTATACCTTCCGTTGCATATACGAGTCTTTTCTACCAAAGGAAGCGCCGAAATACCTGTAAAGTCAGACTTAAAGATTTTTGCTAAATTGAAGGATGTGTTTTATCGCTTTTACCTGCATAGTTTTTTTAGTCCCAAGGCCCTTACTATTCTTTTTATCTTAATAGTTATTCACCTTTGGTTTGGTGCCAAAGTGCGTATGGACAACGACTCATCTGAAATGATCGCTCCCTATACCCAAACTAAGAGAGACATTAATTATTTTAAAGACAACCTTGGTGGGATGAAGGGACTTCATTTAGTGATTGAAAGTAAAGAATCTCTGGTGAGTCCAAAAGGCTTAAAAAAAATATGGGAAATCCACAAAGAAATCAAAAACGTGAAAGACGTTGAAGATGTTCAGAGTATCGCTGGAGTACTTGCCCTGCTTAATAAAGAAATGATCTCAGGTAAGGAAAAAGATTACGATATACCCAAATCTAAAAACCTCATTTTGCAATATATGCTTACCTTAAGTCGAGATGATGTAGACCCCTTCTTGACCCCGGATAAGCGAAAGGCAAACATTCGCTTGTCCCATGATGTTAGCTCCTCTATTGCAGCAGAAAAGTTTATCCAAAAAATTGAGAGTCTAGTCAAAAGACAAATCTCTGGAGAAAGCCTCACTTATTACCTTACTAGTCGAAATATTCTTAATATCAATGCAGGAAATACCATTATTCGGAGCCAGGTTTTCTCCCTTATAACAATGGTTTCAGTGATCATCATACTAATGACCTTCTTTTTTAAATCTTTTAAAATTGGTCTTCTATCGCTTATTCCAAACTTGATTCCAATCATTGGATTATTTGGAGTTATGGGGATGTTTGATATTCCTCTTAATATGGGGACATGTGTTGTGGCGGCAATCACCATTGGTATTGCTGCAGATGATACTATTCATTTGTTTTCTCGTTACTTCAAAGACAGAGAAGAAGACCTTAATCCCTTTTCAACTGCAAGTAAGAGTATTCATGAGGAGCTTATTCCTATTCTCACAACTTCTCTAACCTTGTCTTTGTCCTTTAGCACATTTGTTATTTCTAAGATCGTTCCGGTCGTAGAGTTTGGATTGCTTTCAGCCTACGTTTTATGCCTTGCTGTTATAAGTGACCTATATATTGGACCTTGGATATTAACTTATTTTGATTTGAAAAGTATAAGGGGAAGAAGAAACTTCTTTAGTTACCTTATTGGACCTAAAGCACTAACAGCAAACAAAGATCTTAACCAGCTTACTTATCAAGAGTTATTTACTTTGTTTCGTTGTGGTAAATTTAAAGTACTTCCTCTCGGTGTATACACTCCAATTGAAAACGAACTATGTATTCTTATAAAAGGTGATCTTCTTCATCATCAAGAAGGTAATATTGTAAGAAAAGCCGATACTGTGGTCCAAGAAAATACACTTCTATTTGCTGTAACCAAGAATAGTTTGGATCATTTATCACCTAGAATTTTTAAAAAATTGGTTTAAAAAGAGAAAAGAAATCTTCCTTTGAAGAAGGTTTTAGAAAGATAGGATTTACTCAAAAAAGATTAAAAGTTTTAAACAATAGGCAAAGGAAGTTTCTATATGTCGTATGTATCTGTAAAAAAAAGGAATGATAAAAAAGAAATCACTGCAGAAGATGAGTGTAAGGTAGAATTCGTTGTTGGAGATGTACTATTTGATATTTTTGAAAAAGTTGATTATGAGTTGCCTCATGGTTGTTTAAATGGTGGTTGCTGCTCTTGTCTTGTAGAAGTACTAAAGGGCCATGAACACTTAAGTTTCCCAAAGGCAAGAGAATCTGAAACTCTTACAAAGTTCAAAGAAAACTATGAACGAAAGCACGGCAAAGATTCTCTTAATATGAAAGAAGTTCGACTAAGCTGCCAGGCAACGATAATAAAAAATGACGATATTGTAATCTGTCCCTTTAAGTAAGTTTTAGATCTAAAAGCAAGGTTTTAACAATCTGTGAAAATTGGTGTCATCCCGACTCTGCTTCTTCTGGGGAAATGTCATCTGATTTAATTTCTTTCATCAAACTATCACATCCTTTAGTAAATTTATCTTTAGTAAATTAACAAAATAAAAAATGTGAAATTTTATTTTATAAATAGAAATAAAAACCTATAAGTTCTTCATAGTTTATTAAATACGTCTTTGGAGGACACTATGAAAAAAATTATTCTAATTACTATCGCTCTCCTTTCTGTAAGTAGCTTTGCAAAAAAAGAAAATGTTAGAGAAACAATTCGTGTAAATGGTTCAACGGCTCAAGTTGCTTATGACAAAGCTCTTGATCTTGTAGTAGAGATTAAAGGCGCAAGAGGAACAGTTGATCTTCCTTACTTAAAGAAATGTAATCCAAAGAGAAATGATAGAAGTATCTTCTTTAAAAGAAATGCTTGGACTAACTCATCATCAGTATATATCAATCATGTAACTGGTACTTACACAGCAATCGTAAACGTTATGTGTAAGAAATAGTCCTATTTAAAAAATAGACAATAAGGGGCCTCTTAACTGAAGCCTTTTTTTATCCTTTTTGTCTAAAAAAATGGTGTCTCATAATTTAAACGAATTTAAATAGATTCGCTTTTCATTTCTTTTAGTAGATGACTTGTGATTGCTTTCGAAACCGATTGATATTGTTCTTTTCTTAAACAAAAATCATGATTGATATCTGGGCATTGGAAAAAGTATGAACTCTCAGGTAGATGGTGGACAGTTTCTTCAGGTACCCAATAGTCATTTGGTGCAAAAATGAAGAATGACTTCTTAGGGTCCATCTCCTTTACTCTTTCTTTTAGGTTTAGTTCTTCAAAATCTGTAAAATAATTGGAAACGAGAGAAAAGAAGTTCTTTATATAATAAGGCTTTCTTATTTCTCTAGGAATATGTTCGTTAAAGGGATTTTCACCCAGCCACGTTTTAAAAACTTGGTGCGAAATCTTATGGATCTTTAAGCCTGAGTAAGTAATTCCTTTCATTCCTAGTCTGGTGATTGGATTTTGAAATAATTTTAAATACTTTTCATTATTAGGACTTGGCCCTAGAAATGGACATACAATAATAAACTTATCAACAATATTGGATAAATCTCTATAAAGACAGATCGTAACCGCGCTACCAAGCGAATGACCGATTAGAATGACCCGTTGTGGTCTATTTTCTTCTACTAAAATTTTGATTGTCTTTTTATGGTCTGCAATTACGTCTTGCACTCTAACATTTTTAAAATTCATGCTTCTTTGATTACATTGACCTAGGTGGGGAAGTACTTTTGAGACAACTTCTCCATGTAGGTTTAGATCTTCAATGACCTGATTTAGAAAAGGGTCATATATTCCTGGGACACTTGGATTTCCCGGTATTAATAGTACAAGGCTTTTGGTGGCTTGCATGAGTTTCCTTAAGTTGAGTGTATTGGTTTTGCTAACGGTTTATTTGCCTTTGTTCATATTATTGAAGAAAAGAGCGAATACTGATTTGGGAAGGCTAGCATGCTTTCCATAGTTTTGTGAACCTTTATGACCCCTTCTAAGGAGGGGTAATTTTTCAATGAATAAATTGAATTATGGGATTTACGAAACAATTCATAAGAAACGAACAGTTATAGGTGATTTGAAAATAATGAAATTTCTCAGTTATTATTTCTCATTTATAATTCTAATCATGCTCATTCTTTGTGAACAATCTAAGTTAGGCACGAATAAAAAATACACTTTGTTTAAATGTGAATTTAGCTAGTTTCGAAAGTGTGAGAATATTTAGGTCAATTAGTTTCAACGCATCTTTTTTAACTATTCAAAATCACTTGTTATTTTTACTGGCACGCTTGTTGCTTTGTAACTCAGTAAGATAACCAAGAAGGAGGGGAATAGGTTGTCTCAACTCCCACAATAAATTATTGACGAGTGGGGGAAAAAATAAGGAAAGCATATAGGCATTTAATTTTAACAAAGGATTGGGTTATGACTATTAAAGGAAGCAAAACCTATGAGGGAACGGTTGTCGCCGCCGGATGGGATAGGCTAAGTTTTGTAAGGAAGGTTAATCTTGTTACCAAAGATAATGAAGATATTCATCTGATACATGGCCAAGGGGTAAATAAGTTTAAGCCTTATTTAAATCACAGAGTAAGAGTAACCGGAATTGTTGTTTCAAATGGTAATAATAAGAAGTTCTGTACGGTTCAGAAGATTATGGATTTACAAGGTTGCCATACGGGGCTTGGCAAACCAAGTAATGAGAATCCTGAATTGGGATTTGGAAAATAATGACTAGAAAGAGTGTGATTGAGTTAAGAGATATGAAGTTTATTTTGATGCGAAACAATAGGTCTCCTCTTAAGAATGGGCATCTGAAAAGCAAGCATCATTTGAATTTTCATTTTTTAACATTATCACATGTCGTTTAAAGGTTTTGTTTCGCAGTGATCGGTTAAGGAGGATTCAATGAAAAATATAATTTAAAAAAGATTATTAAATTTTTTAAACGATAAAGAAAATGAAAATATTTTTATAAACCTAAATGATAAGGATACTTTAGAGCCACAGGAGAGAGAAAATCTAAACAAGAACGGTGCTGAAAGGAAGTACTTTAATTGTTCCTACTATGGTGCACCTTTTAAAAATGATTTTTTTGTTGAGGACGATTTTGAACAAAGTTGGAAGAATTAACGAATGTATAGCAAGGCCTGTTTATTTTGGTCAAGCCTAACATTAGACTGCAGTGGGGTGAACTAAGTATTTAAAAGTTATTAAAAAGGGGAAAGGAATGAAAACATACAATTTTACTATTGAAAGTTACATTTCAAAACATTGGTTGATCATATTGGTAATTACAATAATGATAGTTGTCCCCCTTTTTATTGAGTATCTATTAGGAACCTCCTATGTTGCTTGTTTTTTGATATATACTTTTGTTTATCCTGTTGTATATGTTGTCTTTCAAGTGGAAACAAGGATGGAGGATTGTAACCATTTACCTTAAAGGTTACTAAATGTGCACAACAGTTAGTAAGGTGTTACGTTGTGAATATGTGACATTTATCAAGGGAAGTTGTGTTGAATAAGCAAGTTTTGAAAATTTCGTCGTGGAATGTGGCCGGAATTCGTGCATGTGAAAAAAAGGGATTTCATGACTGGGTTGCAGCGTCAAAGCCTGATATCATTTGTTTACAAGAAACAAAGGCACTACCGGAACAACTAAGTGAAGAACTCGTTAAGCCCGGTGATTATGAAAGCCTTTATGGTTCGGCCGAAAGGAAAGGTTACTCTGGCGTATCTACTTGGGTTAAGAAAGGAATAGAGCATAAGCACAGTATAGGGTTAGGAGTCGAAGAGTTTGATATTGAAGGCCGTTGTATTATCTCTGAATTTGAAACTTTCATTCTTTTCAATTGTTACTTTCCTAATGGCAAACGTGATCATAGTCGAGTTCCTTATAAACTAGAATTTTGTCGAAAGGTCGCCACTAAAGCACTCGAATTGAAGAAGAAGTTAAAAAAGGAAGTTATAATCACAGGAGATTATAATACGGCCCATAACGAAATTGACCTCGCCAATCCCAAAACGAATAAGAAATCGACAGGCTTTCTTCCGATCGAAAGAGATTGGATGGATGAATTTCAAGAGCAAGGTTTTACAGACCTATTTAGAACCTTTTCTCCTGATGAAAGTGGTCATTATACTTGGTGGACTTATCGAGGTGATTGTAGGGAACGAAATATTGGCTGGAGAATCGATTATTTTTGGTCTACGAATGAATTTGTAACCAATGTTAAATCTTGTACTCATTCTCCAGAGATTTTAGGTAGTGACCACTGTCCTATAAACCTAGAGATAGGAATTCCCTAGGTTTTAAAACGTAAACGTAGTTTCAGGACATTTGAAATTTTCAAGTTGAGCCTTGTACTGGTCTTCAAAAGTCGACCTTGAAATTTCTGAGAGCTTAAAAAATTGTGACTTCTTAATGTCTCTTACCAGATCAAATGGTAATGATGATTCAAGACTGGCCAAACCATTTTCAAGTTTATTCAATATCCCTCTAAAACCACGGGCATAACCGAATGCTTCTTCTTGGCGTAAAAAACCGTCATAAAGAGCAGCTACGATCTCTCCAATTTCTCCAAGTGAAAGTATACCTGCTTCAACGATTGCTTCGCCCCAATCATCCATAAAAGGACCGACGGGAATTAAGAATTTATGCGATCGTCTTAGGCATTTGGGTACCCTTAAGGCCATATGGCGATGATTCTCTTTTGAGGTAAACGCCTTATTAACCTTTCCGGTATAAACCAATATTTCAGAATATTCTGGGTGAATTTGATGGCCTAGTTTATAGATCTTTTTAATAAAAGGGTTATCTAGGTCCATATCCCATTGAATGATAACCCTATCTAAATCTCCAAAGTTATGGGCCATTAATGGAGCTGCTCGCAAGAAGTTAATGTGGTCTTGATCTTCTTTAAGTTTTAAAAGAATTTCCTCTTCTTTTCTAATTTCTGCAAGAATGACTTCTTCTAGATCGGCGGTTAAGTTTGGTCGATTTTGTTTTACAGTTGCACAGTAGGCACCGATGGCGACACTAAGCCAAGTCCCTTCGTGGGTGCTCATTGGCAGAGTGTTGTAGGATACTCGATTTGTCATTGGAGAGTAATCCCACTTCCAGGCCTCAATGGTTGTTTTCACCATTCGATCAATATACTTACCTATAGTGCCGTGGTTCCAAAGTCCTTCTCGGATTTGATTGTCGACATCTGTCGGTACAAAAGTTCCGGCCGTCGCCCAGTGGGCACAAAGACAGAGATGAAAATAATCATGTAAGTCTTGGTTTTTTAGTAACTTTAAGTTTTTCTTATAAAAGCGGATTTTTTCAAGGTATTTACGACTATCAGTGCTCGTATCTATTTCTCCCTCAAATAGAAAGGGGGCGGTATTTTCTACGTGTTTAAGGAGAATGTTGGGAGCAATTCCCTTTTGATCAAATCCAGAGTTATTTTTTTTCTTTACCATAATTTGTCTATAGCATATGAATAACAGAAAAAATAAGGATAAAGAGTGCTTATTCGCCTTAATAAATATATTAGCCAAAGTGGTCTTTGCTCAAGGAGAGAGGCAGATAGCTATATAAGCGACGGAAAGGTTGTTATTAATGGTCAGACTGCTGGTATTGGCACCCAAGTGGCGCCTGGAGATACAGTTGTCGTAAATGGTCATACCATTGAGCCTCGAGATGAGGAAAAATTGATTTTTATTGCTCTTAATAAACCCAGGGGCATTGTCAGCACGACTGAGGAAACTGAAAGAAGTAATATTGTTGATTTCGTTGGCCACCCAATACGAATCTTTCCAATTGGCAGGCTAGATAAAGAGTCTCAAGGGCTAATTTTTTTAACAAATAATGGAGACCTAGTTAATAAGATCTTAAGGGCCGGCAATAATCACGAAAAAGAATATTTAGTTACAGTAAATAGGCCCATTACGGATAAGTTTATTGAAGCTATGAGTAAGGGAGTCCCAATTCTTGGAGTCGTTACTAAAGGTTGTAAAGTCGTACAGGAATCTACCTATGTTTTTCGGATAACTTTGATACAGGGACTTAATCGTCAAATTAGACGGATGGCAGAATACTTTGATTATGAAGTTACTAAACTGGATCGTGTAAGAATCATGAACGTAAGTTTAAAGGGGATTTCTGTCGGGGACTGGCGTGATCTGGATCCAAAAGAGCTTGAAGGTTTATTCAAACTGATAGAGGGGTCCTCTTCTGAAGCTCCTAAGAAAGTAGCTAAGAAAATTACAAAGAAAAACAATAATAATCCTAGTAAGAAAAACGTAAGCAAGGCTCAAACTAATAAATCTCAAGGCTTTAATAAAAACTCTAACAAACCCGATCGTCGAAAGAAAAAAAGTAATAGGCGTTAATTTTCTTCTTATAGATAGATACCCCGATTTTCAAACAAAGCTACTTACCTTTCAAATCGTTATGTTTTAGTGTAAAAGAATACTATGGAAAAAGAAAAAGGGTTGCACCCAAGAAACAAACATATTGAAAATTATAATTTTAAAGAACTAATAAGCGATCATCCGAGCTTGAGTAGTTACGTTAAAGAAAATAAGTATGGAGATCTTGGAGTAGATTTTTCTGATGCAAACGCTGTTCTTTGCTTAAATCAAGCCCTCTTATCCCATCACTACAAAATTGAAAAATGGACTATCCCTAAAGGGCATCTGTGTCCGGCCATTCCAGGCAGAGTCGATTATATCCATCACATCGCTGACCTCTTAGGGGAATCTCATAATGGAGTTCCACCCGTAGGGACTAAGGTAAAGGGTCTTGATGTTGGAACTGGGACTAGTTGTATTTATCCTTTATTGGGCAATAGTATATATGGTTGGAAGTTTGTTGGTACCGATATCAGTACTGATGCCATAAATCATGTAAAAGGACTTTTGAGTTCCCATCCAACTTTTAAGAAAAATATAAAAACACGCTATCAGGATTCTCCAGCTAATATCTTTGTTAATATGATAAAGCCTGATGAAAAATTCGACTTTAGTATGTGTAACCCACCTTTTTATTCATCTTTGGAAGAAGCAAATAGTGCTTCTGATCGCAAGAGTAAAAATTTGAATAAGAATAAAGTTAAAAAGGGGCACTCCTTATCAAAGTCAAATAATGATAAGACCTCAAACTTTGGCGGATTGAAGGCGGAACTGTGGTGCCCAGGCGGCGAGAAGGCCTTCATTCTCAAAATGATCAAAGAAAGTAATGAGGTTAAAGAACAGTGTCGTTGGTTTACAACTCTCGTATCTAAGAAAGACCATTTGGAGGATTTCTATAAAGCATTAGAAGTATTAAAACCTTCAGAAGTGCGCACGATAGAGATGCAGCATGGTCAAAAAAATAGTCGTATTTTGGCCTGGCATTTTTAATCTTATTTTTCTAAAGAAAAGATAAAGAATACATACGAAATATTAGGCCAAACCAACTCTGAAATTGCGGTTTTTAATTTTTCCTTCCGAAAGTTTTGTTATTGCCTGTTGTACAGACTCTTTCTTTATAGCGACATACGTGAGGATGGGAAGAATCGAGATATTGCCAACATCGCTTGGTTCTAAGTGTGCTTCTTTAACTAGGGCCCCAAGAATATCACCTGGACGTAATTTATCCCTCTTACCGCCGCTGATAAAAATGGTCTCCATTGGTGGAGTTGCAATGTATTCTTTTGAATCGACTAGTTTGTCTATCGACTCAATGGAGAGTTCCTCGCTGATCATTGATTTAATTTGATCGATTTTATATTCTTCGGCCTCTACATACATGCTGTAGGCCTTTCCTTTTTTCCCTGCACGTCCGGTTCTACCAACTCTATGCACATAATCTTCAGGATCATTTGGTAAATCATAATTAATGACGGCCGCGAGGTCTTTTATATCTAAACCTCTTGCTGCGACATCCGTGGCCACTAATACGGATAAACTATGATTTGAGAACTTAGTCATAACTGCCGTTCTCTCACTTTGGTCAAGGTCTCCGTGAATGCAAGCGGCCTTGATATCATTTTCTTTTAAGAAGCTTGTTAGGTTATCTGTAATTAATTTAGTCTTGCAGAATATAATTAATCTATCCGGGTTAAATTCGCCCAATATTTTGAGAACACTAGAGTTTTTAACTTTATGACTTGGAAGAAGATAGAAGTATTGCTCAATATCGCCCTCATGGTGTTGTGAATCAACAACAACTTTTTCTGCGTTATCTTGTACGCTTTCACTAAGCTTTAAAATTTCTTCTGGAAAAGTTGCCGAGAATAATAATGTTTGCTTCTTTTTGGGAAGTTGTTCTTCAATGCCCATGATCTCATCATAAAAGCCCATATCAAGCATGAGGTCTGCTTCATCTAAAACAAAGGCCTTAATATCTTTAATCCAAATAAATTCAGTTCTGATGAGCTTGGCCACTCTGCCGGGAGTTCCAACGATTATATGTGCACCATGAAAAAGGGAGTTTTCTTGGTGATTGTAGCCAACTCCTCCGGTGATCGTAAGAATCTTTATATTATTCATCATGCGTGCAAGTTTACGAAGTTCCACCGCAACCTGTTCAGCTAGTTCTCTCGTGGGGCACAAAATTAATGCTTGAGTATTAAAATTTTTAACATCTAAGGAATTAAGAATACCGAGACCAAAAGCTGCTGTTTTACCACTACCTGTCTTAGCCTGGCCTATGACATCGCCTCCCTCCAAAACTTTTGGTAGGGCACCTGCTTGGATTGGGGTCATACTTGTGAAGCCTAACTCGTCCAAGTTACTCAAGAGCTCTGCTCGTAGGTCTAGTTTTTCAAATTTTTCATCCATGGGCTTAAATTAGCATCAAATAAGGGCAGTTTCTATTTATTTCGAAATTTGTAATAAGTTCAGGATTTGGTGTTTGTTGTGGAGAGAAAGGATCACTCGAATTGTCTTAAGCTTCACAGGCCTTGAGGTATAGTTTAAACCACTCCTTTTTTCGATATTTCTTCAAGACATTGTCGTGGAATACCTCTGTGGCCTCATCGTTCAAACCAATTGAACCACTCAATACTTCTTCAAATAAATTCATGATAACTGAGGGAGGGTATTTGTTAATGATCTCATTTAAGAATTTACTTGCAGACTGATGATTTTGACTGAGAAGAAATTCAAAGAAGAATATCGCTTTATAAACTTCCTCTTCCAGTTCTACTTTTAATATACTGAGACCATTTTCAAACTGGTGCCATTGAGGAGTGTTTTTGTCGTGAATGGTTCGAATGCAAAGGGTTATCGTTGGGGAAGCATGGTGAATGACCCTATGGCAAAAGCTATCCCCCCTGATGATTTGCTGACAATCACCTTGATGGAGGATTTTACTTTCGCTTACGGTTATATCGTTTAATTTAACGTCATCTTGATAAGTTTTTAATCCCTTTATTTCAAAAAGATCTTGTTTAGATTCACCGTAAAGAACTTTGAAAGCGCCGTTAAAGGCATGAGTATGGATAGAGGTGTCTGAATACATCCAGAAATAGAGGTCAATAACAAACTCTTCATTATTAAATATCGTGACTGGTGGTTGACCAAAATTATTAAAAACATTTAGTTGAGTCGGAAGTTTTGTTTTTAAAATCCAGGTTGCGAGCTGATCATTAAACTCGTCAATAGGTAAGTCTAATGAAAAGGATTGTAGTCTTGAGACGGCCTCTTCTTGAAAAGACTGTGATTTAGAGTCTAAGTTTTTTGCCAGATCAATTATACTTTCAATCATGACTTTGACTCAGCTTTATAGTGTCGTCTTGCTTTTTGAAGTTTTTGATAGCTCTCTATTAATCGCTGATGTTTTACCAGCCCTTCCAGCTTTAGATTTGTCTGTGATAGTCCATGAAATCTACAAGTTCCTTCCATACAGGCCTTTGCAGTTTCTAAGAGCTCCACTCCATACATACGAGAAAGGTTGGGTAAGTAATCATTGAGGTTGAGAGTTTCTGTGTCTTCCTCAGCACCTGTGAGAGTGATGTCGAGAAGAATATTTAGTACCTGATAGAATACCCTTCTCTCAGGCGTACTATCATTAAAGGTCAAGAACATCTCAATCATCTGCTTTGCTTCATCAAAACGTTTTAGTGTGAGAAAAATTAAGCCTTTTAATTCTCCCATTGTGAGACGGCCCCAACTATCATTTTCATCAAAAGCGATGCCAATAAGCTCGGAAATGAGCATATTATCGTCGAGTTCACTTTCTTCTAATCTCTCGACTAGCTTATTTAGGGCCTTATCACTCAAACAATGGATATTTAGAATATCCTCTCGGTAATCTAATGCCTTATTGTGATTATCCCATATGAGGTCTTCTGCTAGATATATTTCAGAATAACCTGGGACTAAAATACGGCAAGCTTTGGCGCCTAGTTCTTCATAATCTGCGATATAAACTTCTTTACCAAGCTCTTCTAGGATGTTCATAAGATAAGTAAATTCTTCTTTTGTAGAACCACTAAAATTCCATTCATTAAAATCGTAGTCTGTTTTTTCACTAAAAAACTTCCATGAAATTACGCCCGTTGAGTCAATGAAGTGATCGATTATATTGTTGTGTTCACTTATGGCAAAATAATTAAAGGTCGGAGGAGCGGTGTCGCTAAGTCCTTCAAAGCTTCTGCCTTGCAGAAGTTCTGTTAAACTACGCTCTAGGGCGACTTCAAAATTAGGATGGGCACCAAAGGAGGCGAAAACACCACCGTTCTTTGGATTCATTAGTGTGACACACATCACGGGGAATTTTCCGCCAAGAGAAGCGTCCTTTACTAAAACTGGGTAACCCTTTTCTTCTAAGGACTGAATACCCTCTAGAATATTAGGGTACTTTTCTAAGACACTTCTTGGAACGTCAGGAAGTGTTAGTTCTTCTAAAATAATCTGATTCTTAACGGCCCTTTCAAATATTTCTGATAAGCATTGAACACGCGCCTCGTAAATGGTGTTTCCTGCACTCATGCCATTACTTACGAATAGGTTTCCAATAAGGTTTACAGGAATATAAATTGTTTCTTTGTCCGATTGACGCTCATAGGGGAGGGCGCATATACCTCGTTTGTGATTACCTGAATTGGTGTCTACTAAATGGGCCGCCTTTAATTCGCCATCTGGGTTGTAGGTTTCAAGTAGGTAATCATCCATTAGGCCGGTGGGAAAGTCTTTATCCGCCTCTAATTCAAACCACAACTCATTGGGGTAATGAACGAACTCACTTTTTGAGAGCTCTTCTCCGAGAAAATAGTCGTTATAAAAATAATTATTACTGATGCGTTCTAAATACTCGCCAAGTGCCGAACATAGGGCCGCATCTTTAGTTGCTCCCTTGCCATTTGTGTAACACATTGGTGAATCAGCATCTCTGATATGCACAGACCAAACATGGGGAATAGGGTTTCTCCAGGATGCAACTTCTATATTAATACCAAGTGAAGAGAGGATCCCACGCATATTAGTGATCGTTTCTTCGAGAGTGGCATCTTTTCCAAGGATCTTGGTTTTAAAGTCACTCTCAACATACTCTTGATAATCGAGAGACGGGCCATCACCTAAAGCCTCTTTTGCCTCAATATTAAATTTAGGAGTGTTTTGAATAACTCTCTTAACAGTACAGCGGTCCATGGCAGAGAGAATACCTTGGCGATCTTTTTCAGAGATAGTCTCTGGAAGGTCTATTTGTATAACGAAGTCTTGATGATAGCGATTATCTGGATCAACGAGGTTATTCTGTGTGACTTGAATGTCTTCGGTAGGGATATCTCTGGCACTACAGTAGAGCTTAACAAAGTAGGCCGCACATAAGGCAGAGGAGGCCAAGAAATAGTCGAATGGACTTGGGGCCGTACCATCGCCTTTATAGCGAACTGGTTGGTCCGTTATAATGCTAAAGTCATCGAAGCTTGCTTCAAGTCTTAGGTTATCTAAAAAACGAACATTTACTTGCATAGGTTATTGAATTACCTGTAAATATTGGGAATTAATAGAAGGCATTCAAACTTCGGTAAGAAATACATTTTCAATACACTAGCAATACTAATTGTTTTCACAAATTTGGAAAATACCGAGTAATAATTCCTGCCATGATCGTTCTTTACAGACATTCCTTTCTCCCTTTGTTTTAAGGTGTTAGCGAAATAAATTTAAAGGGAGTGGTGATGAGATTTTTGGTCTTTTTGGGGATTTTACTATTTAATTTCAAGTGTTTTTCTTACAGTATTTCTACTCTTAAACCCGTCAACTGGTCTCGTGTAAAAACTGTTGATGTCTTTATAGCGGGCTACGGCGAGGAAATGGGACTTCAATTCCTTTATGGTGCCATCACCAGAGCTCAGGTTCATGATGACCTTTATCCTGATAGCCGCGCCCAAGTTATTCTATGGGCAGAAGAAGATAATAAAAGAAAAGATCGAAAAGTTCTTAGAGATCGTGGTCTTACAATACTCGAAATTAATTCACGTAAGTTAAAAAATAAGGTTGTCGAAGATTATCTTATGCAGTTGCCTTCGATTAGCTCCCTTCATATTGTGAGCCATAATGCTGCTTTTCAAGGTAGTGCGATTCAGAAAACTACGGATCGTCTAGGTCACAATAACTTTCCTTGGGAAAAATTAACATCAAAGTTTACTAAAGACTCATATGTCTTTCTTCATGGTTGTAATACTGGTTTTATTGTAGCACCTGGCATTTCAAAGAAACTAAAGAAACCGGTATTTGGCTCTTTAACATCTACAGACTTTCAAGAGATCTTTAACAATGGTCAGTGGTACCACAATAATTCTCAATTTGATCAGTTTCCTGCTGGAATGAAGAAGCTTACAACAAGTGGTGAGCTGTTTAATCAATCCCTTTCTTGTTGGAAAGGGTACTGTCACCGCATGATGCCTAATGTTCATCCTTACCGTGGTTACTGGGGTAATTACGATATAGGCCTTCCTTACTATCAAGCATTTTGTAATTATGGTGGTTCTGTAGCTCGTGATTGTAAAGCTGGAATTGCAGCAGGTATTAATGCAACGGCAACCATTTCTCCAAAATCGTGGGAAGATAAAGTTATTGATCACATGTGTCCTCGTATGGGCGATTCGTCTATCTTTGAAAATTGTAAGGCCATTTTAAAAGGCGCGAGTGGTAAGAGAGTTTTTTGGGGTAATACAATTGGTTGTAGCCTAAAAGAATGTTCTTTTGAATTACAGAGTGGTCGTAATGAAGACAATAAACGTATCCAGAATTTTGTAGGTACAAACGCAGGCAATGCTCAATTGGTTAAGGATTTTAAATTCTTTATGAGCTTGAGACCTGAATAACTTTAAAGAAGGTTGTGAAATGAAAACATTGGTTCTTTTAACAAGTTTACTTATTTCTAATTTAATTTTTGCAGGAGATTTTCCCTCTGAGACTCACATGAGTAATGAGGAGCAAAAGACCTATATAGACGATGTCGCAAAGGAAATAAGAAAAGTTTATTGGGTAAGTGGGCACGAAGATGTCTCTAGTGGGACGGAATTTGTTACAAAAAAAGTCTTAGATGATCATGTGAAAAAAGATAACCGATATGAAACTACTCTTGATGATGATCAAGTAGGTGAGCTTTACCGCTGTTACTACAAGGCTTCGTGTGAACTGTATGTGGTCTATGTTTCTGGTAGCTACTGGGGTGGTTATGGTGAGTCGGCTCACTTTGTTCTGTTGTACACAGATACCCGTAAGCTTTTCGAGATAAGTCATACGATCTACGCAGAATAATTCAAATTTTTGCTTATTAAGGTCAATAAGGGGTATGATTAAGGGGTTTTTGGAGACATAACCCTATGAAATTATACCCTTTTTTCTTTTGCTGCCTCTTCCTTTCCTCTATTGGATTCGCCCAAGTTTCACCATTTCGAGGGACGGACACCTCCCAGAGTTCAGCTGATCACGATTGGCTTCAAATCGAAAATGAGTTTGTGGAAGTACTCTATCCTAGAGGCTGGGATTCTGAGGCCGCTCGTGCAGCAAACTTAATCGAGCATTTCTCTGATCAAGTCGGTGACAATCTTGGGTTTAAGAAACCTAAGAAATTTCCTCTTATCTTAAGACCCGAAATGGCACTTCCAAATGGTTTTGTTACTTTGATGCCAAGAAGAAGTGAATGGTTCTTTCATCAATCATTTAATCCCTTTGTTGGCGGATTGGATTTCTTTGAGGCACTAGCGATACATGAGTATCGGCATGTGAATCAATTTGATTTTACCTACCGTAGCACCAATATGATGGGCTATTATCTCTTTGGTGAATTTGGTATTTCCATACTTAATGCCATTGGTATCCCTTCATGGTTCTTTGAAGGTGATGCAGTATGGGCCGAAACACAGTATACAAATGCTGGTCGAGGACGTTCTCCACGTTTTTGGGCACGCCTTAAGGCACTTGTCTTATCGGATCAATTACCTAGTTATGATGAATTCATTGGGCGTAGTTATCGTACCGTTCTTCCGAATCACTATGTCTTTGGCTACTTCCTTGTGGCCCGCGCTTATCGATTATATGGAGATCAATTTTGGAATATAGTTTTAGATGACGTAATGGACTTCGCTATTAACCCTTATCGTATTTATAGCAAGTTTGAAGAGGCGAGTGGAGTAGAGTTCGAAAAGTTTTTTGCTGATACATTTCAAGAGTTAAAGGAACACTGGGAAAAAGAAGGCGATCATCTCGCAAAAGTGGATAAGTATCCTGCTGACTATACTCAGTATCGCTTTCCTCTAGAGGATGAAGGTAAACTTTATTATTTAAAAAAGGAACTCAACGGATTCTGGACTCTTATAGAGGAAAAACAGGGTGCTATTGTAGAATTGCCTGTTATTCCAAGCTTTTCAAAGGTTGACCTAAGAGAGGGGAAGTTTGCTTACACTCAAGTTTTACCCGATAAGCGATACGGTTTTAAGGGGAGCTCCGACCTTTTTATTTATGATTTGAAGACTGGCGAAAAACAGAGAATTACAGAAGGAAAATATCTTTATCACCCACAATGGAGCCCAAATGGAGAACACCTACTCGTGCTCAATAAGGGAAAAAATGGTAATTGGAAAATATCACTTAGAAATAAATTGGGTAAATGGTGGAATCTAGCATTTCCATTAGGAATCCCCCTAGAGGCGGCCTTTAAAAATGGAAGTAATTTGGTTGTTCTTTACCAAACGATTACGGGGGAGCGTGCCCTTGGAGAGTTTAATTTAAAGACTAAGTTAGCGAAGAGAATCACTCCATTAAGCAGAAATAACTTCTTTAATTTACGGACCTATAAAGACTCCGTTTTTTTTGAAGGAGATCATGAGGGGCGAGTCCAAGTAATGTCTTTACGCAAGCAAACTCTATCAGTTTGCTCTAAAGAACCTATTATGGCGTCTTCTCCTAATGTCATTAGAGGAAAACTCGTTTACGCCGCAGAAGTATCCAATGGTCAAAAGCTTAAGTTTTCTTCCTTAAAGGATTGTCGCTCCTTAAAGAAAGAGAGTTTCTTCAAGTACCCACAAGATGACTTAGGTTTTCACCAGGCAGGGTCAGCGAAAAAAATGAAAACTAAGCAAAAGAGTTATGAGCCTAGACCTGCGGCAGAATTCTTTAAAGGTCTTTCTCCTAACTCATGGAGTTTTATTGGAGGGAGAGGCTTTCAAGTTAAACTCGATGGGAATAACTATCTTGGAACTTTTTCTTATTCTGCTACTGTCGGAGTAAATGCTGAAGAGCAAGTGCCTTATGGCTCAATAGGTTTTGGCTACAATAAATATCCTATTACCGCCAATATCTATGGCCTTTATGAAAAAAGAAAGTCGAATGTTATAACTGCTGGTCCAGAGATAAGGTGGGATGAAAAAGAAGTAGGGCTGCGTTTTATGTACCCTCAGGTATGGTTAAGTGATTTTGATCAATTTACTTTTAATGCTGGATTTAATGGCGGTATTCTTCAAGTGGGAGAAGTTACTGGAGCCAATATTGAAGTTCCAAATAATGAGACTCTAAACTTTTATGGAGCAGAGTTATCTTGGCAGTGGCAAAGAACTCTTACCTATCAAGATATTTATCCTAACTATGGAACACGTTTAAGAGGTTTTTATCGCAAGGTTTTGAGCGATCGTCGACCTCGTTTTGATTCAGACCTAACTTTCCTTGAGGGCTCTGCTTTTCTTCCTGGATTTTTTGAAAATAATGGAATTCGTTTGCGTGGTACTTTTGAAGATCAAACTGTGGGTCTTTCTAATTATCGTCATTCTCCGGTAGGCGAGCTTGCTACTGACTATGTCTTTTCACGAGGCTTTACTTATGCCTATGTGGATCGCTATTTAAAGAGCAGCATAGATTATGTATTTCCTCTTTTGTATGCCGATTGGAATTTATGGGACTTTCATTATTTAAGAAGGGCGTACCTTGCCACTTTCTTTGATCACACTAATTATGAAATTCTTGGATTTAGTGGAGACCTTCAGTCTTTTGGTGCTGAGTTATTTCTTGAAACGAATTTATTTAGGAGGTTTCCTCTAACCTATGGAGTTCGCTTCAGTAATAAAATTGATCGTGACCCAGTATGGGACTTCTTCTTGGCAAGTCAGTTTAGCTTTTAATCTGAGTCTCAAAGAGACTCAGTGCTTGGCCTATGACTTGATCCATATCGTAATAAGAGTAAGTACCTAATCTACCGCCAAATAGAACCTTCTCTTCTTTTTTGGCCAGCTCTTGATAGCGTTCAAGTTTTACTTTGTTCTCTTGATTATTTACAGGGTAGTAAGGTTCTTCGGGGTTTGTTTCCGAGTATTCATAAAAGAGCAACGACTGACTTTCAGTATAGTTCCTCTCCGGATGAAGATGACGTGGTTCATGGATGCGTGTATAGGCCGGAGACTCATCAGCAAAGTTCATAACCGATGTTCCCTGAAAATCCTTATATGGTGAGACCACCCTTTCAAATCGAACAGAGCGCCAATCAAGGTGGCCATGAGTATAATTAAAATAGAGGTCTATAGGACCTGAATAGATTGTCTTCTCATTAACTGTAATTTTATCTTTAATGGAAAAGTAATCGGTACTAGTTTTTACTGTGATGAGTTCATGGTCTAACATTCGTTCAAAGATAGCTGTGTATCCATCAAGAGGGATACCCTGGTAGCGACCATTATTAAAATAAGATTCATCATAGTTATTTCTTACTGGTAAGCGATTGATGATACTTGCCGGAAGCTCTGATGGATCTTTTTGCCATTGTTTCTGAGTATAGCCCTTTATAAACGCCTCATAGAGTGGACGTCCAATCAAAGAGATCGCCTTCTCTTCTAAGTTCTTTGGTTTTGGGTATTGTTCTTTGGCCTTTTCCTCAGCTAGAAAATCATCGACTTCGAAAGGTTTTAGATTTACGCCATAGAATGAATTTATTGTTTCTAGGTTTATGGGCATCTGATAAACGCGATCATTATGGGTTGTTAAAACCTGATGATAATATGAATTAAATTCAGTAAATTGTGAGAGGTATTCAAATACATTTTTAGAGTTTGTGTGAAAAATATGGGTCCCATATACATGGTGCTCAATGCCTGTTTCTTCATCTATTTTTGAGTAGCAATTACCACCAATGTGATCCCGTTTCTCAACAATGAGAACCTTCTTCTTTAATTCACTGGCAATTTTATTGGCGATGACAGCACCAAAGAAGCCTGCCCCTACAATCAGATAGTCTGTTTCCATTTGTTAATTGTAAGGTAACTTTGGGGTTTAGGGAAAGCTTGGAGGTGGCCTCGATTTAGTTTCACTTACTTGACCGACCTTTTCTGTTTAGAAATATTTATTAGATCTCTTGTAAAGACTCTAGAACCTCTGCAACTCTCGCTAATTCTTCTTCGTTAAAGGATTCTCCAAATAAAGGCATGGAGCCATCTTCTATTCTTAAATACAAGGAGCTCTTTAAGGGATTGCTAAGGTTAAGACGGGACTTGATACCCTCTTGGGAGTTTACCCAATTGTGACAACTAGAACATCGAGGAATGAGTAATTCTTTTTGAAGTTTAATAAGCTGAGAGGAGCCATCCTGAATATCGGAAATATTGATGACCTTTTGGCGAAACTTTAAAGGTCCCTGTTTCACTCCACAGCCGCTTAAAAAGGTAAGCTGAGTAATTAATACTGAAATTCTGACAAACTGTTTCATCATTTACATGCCCTCTCATACTAGATTAGAGAATTCTTTATAGAGGTGGTAGATGTTAGGAGTTTTATTAGGTATTCCTCTATGGAATGACTAACTTTGAGAATATGCTGAGGTAATTATGGAAATCCTTCAAAGAGAGTGGGAGTATTTTCTTCTTCTATGTGAAGCAGGAAGCATGACTAAGGCCGCTGAGCTTTTAGGGCTGCAGCAAGCAGCTCTTTCAAAGTCGATTAAGAAGTTAGAAGAAAGTATTGATAAGAAGCTCTTTGTGCGCCTTGGTCGAGGAGTTAAGCCAACAGAGTACGGGCTACTTATTGAAAAAGAGTTGAGGTCTCTTCAAGACATTTGGCAGTCTCGCATGAAAGAGGGGCTATCTCATATTGAAAGTTTAGCTGGCGCTTACTCACTTGCCATTCATCCGACAATTGCTATCTCTTCTATATCCAAAAGCTTTGCAAAGGTTCTTGAGCCCCATCCTAATTTAAAGTTAGACCTGATCTTTTCCACATCACGTGAGGCACTAAAAAAAGTCGTGGCCCATGAAGTAGATTTGGCCGTGGTAGTTAAACCTGAGCAGCACCCAGAACTTGTTATAAAACCTCTTCATAAGGAAAAAGTATTTCTTTACCAAGGAAGTAAACTCAAAACGGATACTGAGGAAATAATCTATTATCATCCGGATATGGTGACGCTGGGTCAGGTATTAAAAAAGTATCAAAACTGGAGAAAGGTTCCAGTGGCCAACTATGAGGTATTGGCGCACATTGGCCAAAGAGCAAAGGGTCTTACTCTTTTGCCGGAGCCTGTTGCCGAAAGAGTTGGAGGTTTAAAGCCTGTTGGCAAGGGAGTAGGGGAAGTGCCACTTGCCTTGATTTATCGTTACGATCGCTTAAAGACAGCAGGGTTTGAATATTTAAAAGAGTCGATCTATCGAGAACTAAAAGTCCCTTAGTTATTATCTAGTCTGTAAAAGATTTTGGTGTGGATTTAGTTAATAAAATTTAGGTGGAATTAAATTAAGAAAATCGGCGATATCAAACTCCCTTTTTCCACCGCCGATTCTTAAGTGCGATGTTAATGTCTCTGTTCATCTATTTTAGGGTGGGGACCGCCTGATTGATAGACATCATTTCTTACAATGTCTCACGCTCAAATAAATAAAGAATCACTATGTAAGTTCTAAGTCATTAATATTAAATAGTTTTGGCATGAAAATGAAAATGTAAGAAATTCTATTTATCTCAAATAAGCAGGCTTACCTTCCAAGACAACTTTGATTTTGTCTTGGTATTTCTTAATTAGTTGGGGGTTCTTCTCTAAAAGTTCCTCTGTTGTGTCACGAATGGCCTCAATACTTTTGATAAGGTCACTAACCATTACTTTTTTAAAGATTCCCGCAAAAAATGAATTTGGGCTTATAAGACTTACGTAGGTCAAAAGGGTGTAATTTGGGTTTTGTGGGTGGGTCTCAAAAAGAGCATGGCCACGAACATCTTGGGCAACGTTGCTTTTAACCATGTACCAGCGGACTTTGTAACCACTTTCGACCTTTTCAAGTTTATGGCCATGAATATATTCACTATCGTCTAAAGGCCACGGCATATCCATGCTGTAGCTGACCTCAGTGGCATTGCTCGTTTTGGTGACCTTTTCTGAGGATACCTCTGATTTTATAAGTTTTGGAATGTAGTTCTTCTGATAATCGTAGGCCGCAAATATTGCCACGCTCGTGAGAGGGTCGGCCTTTATGAGGGCCTTTGCATGTACTTCAGGCCAAACCTTGTCTTTAATTTTAACACTTCGAACGGTAATCTCTGTCGCCGTAAGGACCTTCTCGGGCCAAACGTTAAAACAGTGTAAAAAGCATAGGACAAAGCTTAGAAAGAGTGGAGAAAGTACTGGTTTCATTTACAATTTACCTTTTTTTTTATAGCCTCCTGCAGTATAAGTGTCTGAATTAATAAAGTCATCCTCCTAGCGAGGAAATTTAAGGAAGAGGTCCAATGTCCAAGCAAACACAATCTATTCGCTTGTTTGAAAACTCGCTTCTTGAGTCTATGACTCATGTCCATCCCATTATTCCACTCGTTATGTGGGGACCATTTACTATTTGGTTACTTGGAAAGGCCTACAATAAAGGACTCTCTTTTTCAGAGTTTCTAATGACTGCGGTTGCTGGTCTTATTATTTGGACTATAACTGAATATGCCGTCCACCGTTACCTCTTCCATTTTCCAGGTAAGAGTGATTTTTCTAAAAGAATGGTCTACCTTTTTCATGGCATTCATCATGACCAACCAGATGATGCTACCCGTTTAGTGATGCCTCCAGTTCCTGCAGTTGTTTTGATGGCACTTTTTTATGGGCTATTTAGTTTGTTTGTTCCAGCACTATACCTTGAGTCTTTTATGGGCTTCTTCATTGTTGGTTATCTTTGCTACGACTATATTCACTATGCAACTCACCATTTCCCTATGACATCAACAGTTGGTCGCTATTTGAGAAAATATCACTTACGCCATCATCATGCTAAAGAAGAATCGAAGTACGGTGTATCTAACCCTCTTTGGGATTATGTTCTCGGAACCGTGACAGGTCCTAAAAAGGAACAAAAGTAAGTGAAGAAGTTTTTATTCTTAGTTCTTTGTTGTTCTTACCTTTATCAGAATTTTGCAGAAGAATCGCCTAATCAAAAAGGGAGTCCTCTGACAAAAGAGGTTGTGTGGTCTGACACTAAAGAAGCATTTTCGCTGCTTTTTCGAGGAAGTTATTTACAGTTTACAGAAGTCAATAACCTCTACCATGCTGCTTGGGGTGTCCCTCTTAATATTTATGCCTTTGAAAATGATGACCGTATCAAAGAAAGATATGGAGGCACCAAGATCGCCAATATCGTTAATAATGTCGGAGATCTCGGTGTGGCCTTTAACTTTCCACTCCTACATGCAGGTTTTTATTATTATGGTAAGAAAACGGGCAATAACCACCATGTTCAGTTTGCCAAAGAATACTTCGCGTCCATGTACTTGGCCTTAAGTGAGTCAGGTCTTTTAAGTTATATCGATGTCCACAATCGTCCAAAGACAGGAGACTTATCCTTCTGGGAGAGTCAGTTTCGAGGAGATTCTTCATGGCCTAGCGGTCATGTCATACCTTATATGACACTGTTTTTTAAAACCCTCCAGTTTTATGGACCAGCATGGTCAAGTGTTCCCCTTGCTCTTACAATTCTCTCCTCTATGCAAAGAATTCAAGATGAAAAGCATTGGTTTTCCGACATTACCGGCTCCTTCTTATTGTCTGCATGGGCAAGTGAGGGCGTTAGGAAGGCCGCTGGCTACGATAAGAATGATCCATTTTACAAGTGGGTATTCGAGCATCAGGCGCAGATTGGCTTTTTACGCCACAATGGTATCTATGGGCCTAAGGTCAGCTGGAATTTTTAATTCTCCCCTTAATGAAGAGTTTTCTTTAATCTCACGCCTAAGTCATTTAAAATGAATTCATGATTAAAGTTATCTACGTTGGCAAAGACATTACGTACTTTGAGGATATGAAAAAGCGTTTTCGTGAAGGCTCAGATGAAGAGTTTGAATTTAAAACTCTTTGGCACGAGGACTCGGATAATTTTCAGCGTTTATCTTCCGAAATCGTTAGAGAGTTGCCCAATATCGCCTTTTTAGATTACAGCTCTAATCCACTTAAGATGATGACAGTGGCCAGGAGTTTACCAAGACTTTTTGATCGAGGGCCAAGTCTTATTGGTCTTTGGGATTATCAAGCAGACCTAGGCCATCTTAAAGAGAGTCAAACTCTTGGCATTCCTTTCACTCATTTTAAATCTCCTGAATATAGCGACATTATTGCTCAGTCGTTATTTTTATTAAAAGGCGGCATTTTTCCCGAAGGAGAGTTTGCTAAGGCCGAAGTAATGAAAGTGCCATTGCAAGTGACGGCCAAGAGTTTATTTCGCATAGGTTACTTAACTGAGACTTACGTCCATGTTGAGCATGACTTTATGCCACCCAACAAGGAAGAACTACTTCTTGATCATCACTTCGAGGATAGCTTTCCCATAGATTACTTTCGTTTAGAACGGCGGTTAGACTTTAATTACTACTATGAAGCCGCTTATGTGAGTGATTTAAGCTTCGTCTTTTTAGACGCGAAAGAAAAAGCAGAACAACTTAAGAAAAATACAAATGATCAAAAGAAGAAAGCATTTTGGCAGGAGCATGGGCAGAGAGAATCCATGGACAGTAAAAAGAAGAAAATAAAAGCTTATATCGAAAAGCATGAAAATGGAGGAGGGGCAAAGAGGACTCGTTTAATGGTTATTGACCAAGAGATGAATATTCTTGATCAGGCGATAAAACCTATTGATAGTTACCCTTACTCAATTCGCTTTTATCGTACTCTTAAAAATAGAGACAACTTGATCAATAGAGTGAGGCCAGGCATCCTATGCTACCAATGTCCTGAGAAATCAGAAGGTGAGCTTGGGGAGATCATGCAACAAACAGAGGACATCTCCAACTTTAATCCTTTTATTGTGATCTTTCAATCGGCGTGGACTTCAGAGCACCTTCAAAAACATTATAATTATTCGCGTATTATTGCTTGGGATGAAAAGTTTAGCTTTGATCAACTTCTAACTTTTTGTGAAACCTATGAAAATAAATACGGAAGAGAAAAAAGTCACGATATGAGTCACTCCTTTCACAGTAAGGAGAAGCGTTTTTATATTCAAAAGGATTCACCAGAGAGTTTCATGGAGTATCCATTTCCCATTCAATTTAAAGCGATCTGTGAAACTTGGGTAAAATTTCAATCTGAACAAGAAGTGGCCTTGTGGTCTATCCTGAGCGTAGAAAAACCTGTTCCTTTTAATTTGACCGTTATTGAGGCCCTTGATGAGAAGGACTGGGCCAATCCGGGATGTTTTCAATATCGTGGTGTTGTGCATGGCCTTGGAGAAAGAGAGCGCTCTAATATGCGTGTGGCCATCAATCAGCTTATTCATAAAGAAATAAAATTTGAAGAGAATCTAGAAAAGAAAGTAGAAGAAAAATCAAAAAAGAGTTCAGATGACTCTTCTGTCGCAAAGGATACTTCTAAAGAGGAGGAAGATACTTAAAGCCACTTTCGTTTTTGGTAATCTTCCAAAGTCGCAGCAACCGTTTTTTCTAAAGACCAAAGATATTGATGCCCTAACTCACTATTTGCTTTTTCACCCGAGCATGTCCACGCCTGTGGTTTTAGTTCATGGAGTTTATCGGGAGTTAATCGAAGTTCAATCGGAAAAAACTTCCTTAAAAATGCCATGGAATGGGCAAGTGCTGATATTGCTGGAAAGGGGATAGGAAGAAAAAATGGTTTTTTTCCCATCTGCTGACTAATGACTTCAATAATCTCACCAAATGAATGATCGGTGGGATAGGAGGGGAAATAAACGGCAAGGTTTTGGTGATCTTTTTTTAGACTCTCTTTTATAATTCCAACGACATCATGAACGCACACAAAACTATATAGCTTTTTTGTGCCTCTAAACCCTGTTTGAAGTACGAGTCTACCTTTTACCATCTTAAAGATATCTAGAACGGCTGGATCTCTTGGTCCTATCACCATGGGAGGTCTAATGATTGTTAGGCTCCATTTTGGAGGAAGGTTTTGTTTGAGAAAGTCCTCTGCTTCTCTTTTAGATTTTCCATAAAGAGAAGTAGGGTTTAAAGAAGTCATCTCGTCATGGGGAATATTAGGAAGTGAAGGTCCAACGGCGGCCAAACTCGAGATAAAAACGAAATGCAGTTTTGGGTACTTCTTTGTGAGCTTCTTAAAAAGGTCAATTGTTGCAAGGGTATTGATCTTTTGAAAAATAAGTTTATCAAAGGAATGAACAATTCCTGCCGTGTGAATCACGTGAGTCAGGTCATCGGGAAGTTTTTCAATCCATTCACTGATGGACTCTTCGGAGAGGTCACCAATAAGAGGTTCTCCTGGAAGTTGAAATTCTTGCCATTTCTTTGAACTGCGGGCAAGTCCTATTGAATCAATGCCATCAGAAAGAGCACCTTCGTAGAGATGACTTCCTAAAAAGCCTGTGGCCCCAGTAATCAGAATTTTCATGTGAGATTTTTTTCGTAAATTCTATAAGTCTTGTATGGGTCAAACCCCATACGAATAAGTGGCTTATTCATGTCTGGGTTGTCTTCAAGAATCCAGCTGGCCTCACACTTTCTGTAGATACCGGCCTCTTCAGCATTGAGCTGACACTTTCTATAAAGAAGTGTTTCAAGACCCAGTTTGCGGAATTTCTTCTTAACTCCCATCGTAGGAACACGCATACGGTTAACTCTTTTCTTAAATGTTAACAGTTTATAGAGTCCTGTAGGGAATAGAGAACCATTAGGGATTTGTTTAAAAACTTGATTAAGATCAGCAAGGCCTACAATAAAGCCAGCTGCTTCACCGTCAACTTCTGCAAAAACAACCAAGCGTTCATCTACAACAGTTTTAAGATCCTTTGCTGTATGACGGAACTCTTTTTCTGTCATGGGAACAAAGGCCCAGTTTTTTTCCCATGCGTCGTTGTATATATCAAGCATGCGATCAACTTCACCTTCAAAGTCTTTTTTATCTAGATAACGGTAGGTGATTTTATTTTTCTTTTCTGCACGTGCAGCGATCTTTACGATAATTTCGGGCATCGTAACCGGGTAATCAACATCATAGGCCAAGAGGTCTTTTGCCTTTGTGTATTGATTCTCGTCCAAGTGTTTCATGTAATACTTGGGATTGTAGGTCATCATGACTTGCGGAGGATCATTAAATCCCTCAACAAGTAGACCACATTCATAATTTGAAGAAAGATTAAAGGGGCCCATCATTTGGGTAAGGCCTTTATCTTTGCACCAATTTTCAACGGCTTCAAAAAGTGCCTTTGATGCCTCCATTGAAGCAGTACATTCATAGAAGCCAAAAAAACCAACCGAAGACTCGTGGAATTTATTATAGGCGATTGGATTTATGGCCATAATACGGCCAATCGGCTCTTTATCTTTTGTGGCCAAAAAGGATTGGACCTCTCCAGTTTCGTAAAAAGGATGTTTAGGATTGAGCTGATCTTTGATCGCCATCTTTAAGGGAGGAACCCAATTAGGGTCATTCTTATAAATTGTCCAAGGGAGATTGATAAAGACCTTTTGATCTCTAGAGGTCTGCACAGGACTAATGACAACTTTACTCATACTCAGCTCTTAATGGATTGTTGCAGGAATATCGAATTCCTGTTTTGCCTTCTTAAGGACTTCTAGAACTTTTGTCAGCTCTTCATTTGAGTGAGAGGCCATATAGCTCGTACGGATGAGGGCCTCTCCTTTAGGAACTGCTGGAGGCAGAACTGGAGTGGCAAAAACACCGTTATCTTTAAGGTAGTTTGTTACGGTTAAGGCCTTCATTTCATCGCCGATGAAAATAGGAATGATTGGCGTTTGAGAGTTGTAAGTATAAAAGCCAATATCTTTAAAACCTTGGCGCATCATATCTACATTGGCCCAAAGTCTATCATGAAGGCTTGTGTCTTGTTCGATAACGTCCAAACATGCAGTTACCGTTGCGACTGCTGATGGTGGCATAGAAGCTGAAAACATGAAGCTTCTAGCATTATGTTTAATGTAATCAATCATTTCTACAGAACCTGTAATCACGCCGCCAATAGAGGCAAATGATTTTGAGAAGGTTCCCATGTTAAGGGCAACTCTATCCACAAGATCAAAATGAGTAAGTGTTCCACGGCCTTGACTTCCCATTACACCGATACCATGAGCATCATCATTGTAAACATGAGCACCGTATTTTTCTGCGAGCTCTACGATCTCTGGAAGTTTGGCAAGCTCTCCTGTCATTGAGAAAACACCATCTGTAACAATCCACACATGATTAAAGCGATTAACATTCTCTGCAAGCACTTGCTCTAGGGATTCCATGTTATTGTGTTTGTATTTAAAGGTAGGACCTAGTGCCAAGCGAGAGGCATCAATGAGTGAGGCATGGTTTTCGCTATCAAATAATAAGCAATCTTTAGGGCCGCAAAGGGCAGAGATTACTCCTAAATTCGTTTGCATACCTGTTGAGAAGACAAGGGATGCTTCATGACCCACGTACTTAGCAAGACGGTCTTCTAGTTCTTCATGGATGGTTAGGTTTCCATTGAGAAAGCGAGAGCCTGTACAACCAGTACCGTACTTCTCAATGGCCTTGATTGCTGATTCTATTACATGAGGATGGTGTGTGAGCCCTAAGTAGTTGTTTGAGCCAATCATGATCTGATCGAGACCATCAACTTTAACAACAGTTCCTTCAGAGTCACCAATAGAGCGGAAAAAGGGATAGAGATTATTGGCCCTTAATATATTGGCTTTTTGAACCATTTTATAGCCACGCATCGTCTCAATATTCATAGCGTCTCTCTTTTCTCTAGGTCATTAATTCGCTTCAGAAGTCTATGATATTCCTGACGATTTACTATGTTTTGACCTTTTATGATTTAGAAATTTGTGCGATGTAACATACCCCCTGGTCTGAACATTCGTCAAACCCTTACAGTCAGGTTTGAAAAACATTCCCTTATTATTAGAAGGAAAATAATGAATGTCTAAGAGTTTGAAATTATGCAGGTTGAGGGTGATAAATGCTATTTATTGTTTACTTTCTTTTCGAGCAATTTCTTACGCATCTCTTCAGCGCGGGCCTCACCATTAATGGATTTAAACATCGCCTCTTCCGTTTCATCAGTAATATCCTCAAAGGCCAATCCAACTTTGAGTTCACCTGTGGGATTGTTTTCGGTATCTTTCACGGGCCAGCTACCAGCGACTTTTGCTGTTGGAATATTAAACTTGTCTTTATTGAGACCTAATTTGCAGTCTTTAAAGATTGTGCCTTTTTCATACCTAGGGGCCTCTTCTTCAGGAACAATAAAAGCAGTTCCTCCGGCGCTAATATCAAGAGCGTTATGAAGAGTGTCGTCGTCTATTCGAAATTGGATTTTTATATGGGGACCTGTTTGAAGACGATAGTTCTCTCTTTGAAGGGTTTTGAAAACGCTTCTGTTGAGAACAAACTCATAGCTTTTGCTTTCGCTATTTTGTTTAAATACTGTCGTGGAAAAAAATTGAAATTTGCCACTACCAATTTTTATAAAAATATCTTTGTCTATTAGTTTTGATGTGCTGAGCTTTGATAGTAGACCTCCGGTAGACTCCAGGCTGACTGTAAAGCTGTCCTTATCATAAGATTTGGCCGTGTATTTTTCGACGTCCTTATCACTCTTGCCTTGTTCCCAGGCGAGGATCTCAACTTTATCTTCTAGGACCTTATTCATTATTTCTGCAAACTCCTGAGGATTAACCTCAGCGAAATAATGCTTTTTATTTGGGTCATTTTTTAGATTTACCATAAGTCCTTAATATAATTATCCTTTGTATTTTAATCAAAAACTGCTCATGACGCAAAGACCAAAGTTAAATTTATTATAAACCCTATTTAGTGGCATATAACTGACAGAATCTACCTTCTTTGGCACATTATCTTGTCATTAGAGAGACTCCAAACACGAGGGATAACTTATGCTTAAAACTGAGACACCACGGACGATTCATTTAGCTGATTACCAGGCCCATCCATTCTCCATTGATACGGTACACCTTACATTTCACTTGCACTCAACAGCGACTAAAGTGGAGTCTCGCCTAACTGTTAAGAGAAACCCGGCCTCTGCTAAAAAAGAGAATAACCTTATTCTAGATGGCGAGGAACTTACTTTTGTAACGGCAAAGATAAATGGAGAGCTTGTTAAAGAAGGCGAATATCAAATTTCTTCTGAGGGGCTAGTTCTCAACAATGTTCCAGACGAATTTACTCTTGAAATTGAAAATACCATCAATCCTGAAAGTAATAAGGCCTTAGATGGTCTTTATAAATCTGGGGATATTTTTTGCACTCAAAATGAACCAGAAGGTTTTAGAAGAATTACTTATTATCTAGACCGTCCAGATGTCATGGCCAGATTCACCACCAAAATTATTGCTCCTCTTGAGGATTTTCCCATTCTTTTAAGCAATGGCAATCCAATCGGTGAGGGCCAACTCGATGGAGGCCTTCATTGGGCGGAATGGGAAGATCCCTTTCCAAAACCAAGTTACCTTTATGCTCTGGTCGCTGGAAATTTGGGGTTAGTGAGAGACAGTTACACAACCCATAGCGGCCGTAAGATTGATCTCAGAATTTACTGTGACAAAGGAAATGAAAGTCGTTGTGACCATGCAATGGAGTCTCTTAAGAAATCTATGAAATGGGATGAAGATACTTTTGGCCTAGAATACGATTTAGATATTTACATGATCGTCGCCGTTGACTCTTTCAATATGGGAGCGATGGAGAATAAGGGTCTTAATATTTTTAACTCGGTTTATGTACTGGCAAATCCAGAGAGTGCCACTGATGACAATTTCCTTGGGATTGAATCAGTTGTCGGTCATGAGTATTTCCACAATTGGACAGGCAACCGCATCACGTGTCGAGACTGGTTTCAATTGACTCTAAAAGAAGGACTAACTGTTTATAGAGATCAGGAATTTTCAAGTGATCTTAATTCTAGAACTGTTCAAAGAATTCAAGATGTTCAAAGGCTTAGAACTTCTCAGTTTGTTGAGGATGCTGGCCCTACTTCTCATCCCATTAAACCAAATTCTTATATTGAAATTAATAACTTCTATACAGCGACAATTTATGAAAAAGGAGCTGAGATTATTCGCATGGTTCGGACTATGCTCGGCGTAGATGGCTTTAGAAAGGGTATGGACAAGTACTTTGAGCTCTTTGATGGGCAAGCAGTGACGACTGAGGACTTTCTTCATGCCATGAGTGTTGCCAATGGAGACTTTGACTTTAAGCAGTTTAAGAATTGGTACAACCAAGCAGGGACGCCTCAAATAGATGTGAAGTGGGTGCATGATGAATCAAAAGAAACTCTCACTTTGAGTGTTGACCAAAGTTGTCCGCCCACACCAGGGCAGGCCCATAAAGAAGCTTATCACTTTCCATTGGCCATTGGTCTTCTTGATCATCAAGGAAATGATCTTCCTTTAAACCTCAAAGAAGCAGGACAAACACAAATTGATAAAGGTCTCCTTCATATAAAAGAAAAGGAACATGTTTTTACTTTTACCGGAGTTAAAGAGAAACCAATCGTAAGTTTGAATCGTGGTTTTAGTGCACCGATTAGAGTGAAGGCACCCTATAAACTAAATGAGTTCTTCTTTATGATGGCCAATGATAATGATCTTTTTAATCGTTATGAAGCCGTTCAAAGGGCAAGTAGTGAGATTATTTCTCATCTTTTAAGAGACAAGTTAGAGGGGAAAGAGCTGGTATTAGATACGGGCTTTATCGAATCATTTGGTCTGCTTGTAAAAGATGACTCTTTAGATCCTGCTGTAAAGTCTATGCTCCTCAGTATTCCAAGTGTTACTTTATTGGCACAAGAACATAATCCCGTTGATTACAAGGCGATCTATGAAGTTAGAAAATTTGTGGGTAAAAAATTAGCGTCGATGTTTAGAGATGATCTCATAAAAGTATATGAATCAAATTCTACGCCTGGACCTTACCATCTTGATCCTATTTCTGTTGGGAAAAGAAACTTGCGTTCACGAGTTTTGGGTATGCTCGCTCACCTCGATGATGATGACGAAGTCGATGCTGTCACGAAAATAGCTCAAACTCATTTTGAGAAAGCGGCCAATATGACTGAGGAACTCTCAGGTCTAAGCGTTTTAAGTCATATTGGAGGGGACTCTTTTCAAAAGGCCTCGAAAGATTTTTATGCAAAATGGCAAAAAGACACTCTTGTTATTCAAAAGTGGTTAGTTGTTTGCAGCTCTTCGTCTAATGATGAAACATTTAATAGAGTGTTGGAGCTAGAGAATGATCCTGTTTATGACAAGAATGTTCCAAACCTTGTGCGCTCATTACTTGGTGGATTTAGTCGCAACCATGTTCAATTTCACCATGAATCAGGACGAGGCTATAAGTTTATGGCCCAAAAGATTATAGAAGTTGATGGGATTAATCCACAAGTGGCCTCTCGTCTGGCCTCTTCTTTTAAAGATTATAAAAGACTAACAAAACCTCTTAAAGCACTCATGGGCAAAGAACTTGAGCAGATCCTTGAACTAGATGGTCTCTCAAAGAATGTTTATGAGATTGTCTCTAAGATTGTAAAAGATTAAAAAAGCATAGAGTAATTGGCCGCCGGAGTGACTGCCTTAACCCGTAAGGGGTAAGGAACGAAGGGGGCCAGTGTTTTTCCTAATTGAATATCACTTGTGCTTAATCCATTAAAAATAAAAGAAGATTCTTTACCATCTTCAATGATGGCCTCTACT
Organism: Bacteriovoracaceae bacterium; assembly: GCA_017858255.1. Taxonomy (GTDB): domain Bacteria; phylum Bdellovibrionota; class Bacteriovoracia; order Bacteriovoracales; family Bacteriovoracaceae. Next base: position 1,434 of record JAFMBV010000021.1, on the reverse strand, counting down.
GAAGGGTGAGTGTGGATAATCTGAACTTCAGTCACAGAGAGCCCCTTTTTACGGGCCTCAAAACATAACTTTGTAATTTGAGACCTAAGACCTTTAAGTGAAGCCCCTCTATATGGTCCACCATGGTGGTGCTTTGAGATGAAATTTTCATTTTGTATATTTTGTATCTTAATAATGGTGACTTCATGGGGATAAAACTTCAGCCAACTGGCCTCTAAAAGATTGTGGTCTTCTTTTTCGTTTTCTTTAATAACCTGTCGATTGAAGTAATTCGTTTTTTCTCCAATATACTTGATGGCCTCAAAGGTGAGCAGACGTATTGTTGCCTGATTTGAAATATCAAGGGGAGTGTCTCTTAAGAACTTGAGACGAAGGGCAAGACTTGGGCGAGGACCTTGCCAACGCAGATTGAGTTTGCGCCAAAAACTACTCTTGGTAAAAAGAGTAGGAAAGGTAATAAGATCTTGGAAAAAGTCTCTGACCATAAGGTCCTCCTATCGAACATATCGACAGGAGGAGCTTTACTATAAAGACGAGTTGGATTTTTAAAAGAGAAACGGTAAAAGCTTCCTACTTTAGGCGAGAAGCGACCTACCTTCTGACTTTAAGTCTTTTGTGGCCTGTGCAATTCGAGCGGTCATGCCTTTTTCCCCCGCCTTCATATAAGCACGAGGATCGTAATGACTTTTTGAACCGACTTCACCTTCTATTTTTAATACTTTTTCGTAATTGGTGAACATATGATCCACAATGGGTCGGGTATAAGCATATTGAGTATCGGTATCAATATTCATTTTAACGACACCATAGCCAAGAGTTTCATGAATTTCAGAAAGCTCAGAGCCACTACCACCGTGAAAAACGAGCCAATGGAGATTCTCTTGTCCTAACTCTTTAACAACGGCATCCTGACCATTTTTAAGAATCTCAGGTTTGAGCTTAACATTTCCAGGCTTATAGACTCCGTGAACATTGCCGAATGTGGCGGCATACATAAAGGGGCCGATCGGACGCAATACCTTGGCAACCTCTACCATTTCCTCTGGACTGGTATAGAGCTTATCTGCAGGAGCATCCTCATTGTTAACACCGTCTTCCTCACCACCAACGATGCCTGTTTCGATTTCAAGAATCATTCCCAGCTTTTGGCAACGCTCATGAAGATCCTTACTCATTTTAAGGTTCTCTACTAAAGGGAGAACTGAACCATCAAACATATGAGAGTTAAAGAGAGGAGGGAGCCCCTTAGCTACTCGTTCTTCCGAGGCCTTTAATAAAGGCATAAGAAAGTTATCTACATGCTCTGGGTGGCAATGATCCGTATGGAGGGCAATGAATACATTGTATTTTTCTGCCACAAGGTGAACGTGTTGGGCCAGGGAAATGGCCCCGATCGCCATGTCGTTAACTCCTTGGCCAGAGGCGAATTTTCCG
>JAFMBV010000120.1 GCA_017858255.1 Bacteriovoracaceae bacterium | reverse complement strand
CCTTACAGAGTTAATAAAGATTGAAGAAGATGACAGCTATATTGTCCCTTCAAATGTAATGAGAAAAATAATGGATTCTTTTGATTTTTCGACTAAATATTGGAAAAAGTATTTCACACAATATTGGGACTCTAATCTTGAAAAGTTGGAAGCTCCTTTTAAGTAAACCAAAAACAACCTGGCACCTAATGTGTGGCACCTAATGTGCCTAATGGGAGCAGGAGTTTTTGCTCTGAAGTTTGAGTGCCGTAAAGTATTCAGGGAGTCTTAGAAGTTCTTGACCAAGGCGAGAGGCGGGTGGCGCCAAATATGATTTATCAGAAGAATTAAAAGAGTACTGGATTTTTTTGATGTCCCTTTTTCCCACAACTTGTGGAGTCTTATTTAAAAGAAATTGATAGCGATTTTCAAAAGTAGCGACTGCATCTTTATTACACTTCTTAACTTCGATAGTTAAACGTACGCCAGGAGCGCGAAGTGAGAGTTTTTCAGTTGTCCCTTGATAATGATATTGGCGCAGTCCGTACTTGTACTTAAGCTCTAGTGCAAAAGTAGAGTCGATTGTGAATATAGCGAAGAAAATAATTACTCTATACATTTCATCCTCTTAAATTCTGGGGCAAGATCATTAAGGGCGGCGTCGCACGCTGCCGAGAGCGGGATTCCTTTATTGATCGCTTCATTAAGAGGGCGGATGAAATCGGGTGAGTGCACACCATCGCTATTCATTTCAATACTGTAGCCGCCGTCATCTCCAGGTAAAAGGAGTGAGCAGGTAAATGGTGTTTCACCGGGGGTGGCAGGGTAGGCCATAAAGGTTAAGAGGTCTGCAGTGTCTTCCTCTGTTGTCTGTAAATCTCCCTCATGTTCAAAGAACATGAAAGGGGCTGAAGAAAATAGGGTTGAGTCTTCAAAGGTCTTTTTTGAACAAGAGCGAAGTCTAATGAATTCACTTTTACTGTCCTCAGACACTTCCTCTTTATCAAATAGGTAACTTATAAAGTGGCCTAGTTCATGAGAGATAATATTTTTTCCATGACTCTCATGCTCACAAGAAAAAGGTGAGACAGTGATGACGTCCTTACCATTATTATCATTAAAGCCCCCCATTGCTTGTTCAAAGATTTCCGCAGGAGCAAAATTATCATTAGCAGTAATAAAAGGTCCTGGCATACATAAGTTTTTAACCGCTAAGAGCGGATCATAGGCCCCATCAAAGTCCTTATTCATTTCTAGCCACTTAATCAAAACAACATTAGGCAAATATTCTAGATGATCAAGAGGCGGCAGCCCTCTCTCTGCCATCTGCATGCGATCGACTAGTTCACTCTCAAAGCCCTGCGCCTTATTTTTAGTCTCTGGAAAGATAAAATCTAAATTATCTTTTATTTTTAGATTTAAAAGAGCGCGAGTCTTAGTGCTAAAGCGTCTTAAGACGCGTTCATCATAATTTTTAATGATTCTAGGAAGTTCTTTTTGAAAATTCTCAACTTTTTGATCACTTCCATAACTCTTTGCCCTGAGCATATCTTGGCAATTCCTAACGACCTCACTAAAGTCAAAACTTTCATTCTCGATACGAAGGCCTGCCATAACCGTTTTTAAATCAAAGTCTTTTAAACTCTTACTTGCAAAGTTAAGACAGGGACCAGAAGTACAACTATATTCTCTTATCTTCGTCTCCTCACCTCTTAATGACTTCAAATTAAAGTCAAGATTCACAAAGGCCTGCACCAACTGAAAAGCATCCTCAGGATAGAGATCATCAGACCTATCCATTAAGAATGATTCAATAGTTTCAAAGGTGTCGTGAACCTCATAAGGCAAGAAATCTGCGCCGTATTCACTTTCATACTTATCTCTTAAATCTGACAACCTATTCGAAACTTCCGTAAAGGACTCTTCTGGAGTTAAAAGGCCACTTAGCGCGTGTAAATACCAGGGGCCTTCGAGAATGGCCTTATATTCTTTTGTGCGAAAATCCTGAAGGGCCTTTTCAAAATCGACTCCTAGACCGTGCTCCGTAGTAACAATTTCCATACGCTCATTTGCAGGTTTTTCAAGATCAATAATCGTTCTAAGAAACGGCTCAAAGGTGAGCTGGGCGTAGAGCATATTCTCTTCACTATCGTCTCCCATACTCTTCATACTCCCCTCGGGATCATTTAAGCGATCATCAAGTTCCTCGAAGACAATATCATTTACTTGTTTAAAATAATTCGCGATTGACTCAATATCGGAGGCCAAGGTCGGATAGCTCTCCAGAATACTTGCACTTGTTTTTTCGTTAAAATTTTCATCCGTTAGCCAGACAGACTTGTTAACATCTGCCTCACCACAAATATCCACAAGGCATTGTTGTAAACTCGCTGATGGCGCCCACTCTTCCTGACAACCATTAACGCCAACGCCTGCGTCGCTATCATTAAACTCTAACAGACGAGTTACTGGTGCTCGCAAGCTTTGCGCTTGGATTGAAACAATCAGAAGGTTTAATAGAATAACAAAGAGTGTTCTCACCTAGATCTTTTCGGTATTTTGAGAGGTGTACTAAATCAATAATTTAACGAAAAGATATATGAGAAAACGTTTAAAAACAGTGCTTTAGCGATTCAAATTTAAATTCTTCTCGTAGTGACGGTCTATGCTCTCAAAGTCTGATTGAAGGTAGAATTTGAGTTTGGCCATTTGGTTTCGAAGGGCCTGTTTTAAAAAGCCATTTCTTTCAAAGCGGATGGCGGAAGTTTTTATTGTCTCTTCTAGGAGAATTGGCTTCGCCCCCTTCCTGAGCTTATAAGAAATTAGCGTGTCTTCAAAAATGGGCACTTCTGGAAATTCTTTTAGGCTGATTAGTTCACGATGAAAGAATAGGCCATGATCGAGATACACAACGCCCCTTAGTTTGAAGCGAATATTATTTGAGTAAAAAGACGTGAATAAAAGGCCCATCTTTTTCTTATCAAAGCTATGCCTAAAGCCTCCCCATATTCTTTGGTGGCATTTTTCATAAAGACCCGAAAGGGCATCTTCTGTTAACAAAGTACGTGAATGATGAAGAAGAATCATTTCACCTTGTGCCTTACTCACCCCTACCTTTAAACGTTTTGATCTATTGGAATTTTCTAAAAGAATTTTTGTGAGAGAATAACTTTGTAGCTTCTCCCATGTCCCATCGGTTGAACCACCATCAACAACTAACAACTCTAGTTGAAAATTTGAATAGCTTAACATTTTAAGGCTTTGCCAAAAAAAGAGATTTTCGAACTCATTGAATGAGGAAATCACGACGCTTAACAAATTAAATTTCTCCTAGAACGCCTTTAGTTTAGAAGGAAATTTAGGAAAGAAAAACCCCCGATTTCCGGGGGCTTTGCTGGTGGGACAATGGCCGTGCAGGTATTGGGAGGTAGGCGCCCCCCAGTAAGTCATTCTTTTTTGAGCGAACAAGAGCTGATGCCCATGAGGGCATAGAAGGGACAGTATCCAATAGCACCAGTAACAAGGGGAATTATTCCGATGTAACCTAAGGGACTTTTTGGACCTATAAAGGCTAGAGATAAGACGCCAAGCCCCACCAAAACTCTAAATACTCGATCTAGAGCTCCTTCGTTCTTTGGCATTAAGACCTCCTTAGTGTCTGTTTCTTAACTTCTGAAATTACTTTAACTGAAGGCCATTAAAAGGAAACTGACCAGGATCAATTTCCAATGCGATCTTGGTTAGATCCTTGGGTGAGAGAACTTTCACTTGGTCAAAAGCTCTTGTTTTTGTTAGCTTTTACCTATGCAATTTTCTGACAATTTTTCTTTGTACGGCTTTACTCTTCTTAGAAATGGCCTCAAATATGACTATCCTTTTAGAGAGTGTCTTCACGCTTTAACTGAGCTTTGTGAAGAGTCATTTATCGCCCTTGGTGACTCTGAGGATGGCACAGAAGCTGAAGTTAAAAAGTTTCAAGGACTAACTTCAGTTGAGACTGTTTGGGATATGTCGCTCATGGGGGATGGGGGGAAAATACTCTCCCAACAAACCAATGTGGCGCTAGAGGCCCTCAGAAAAAAACATCATAAAGGCTGGGCGATCTACCTTCAAACAGATGAGCTCATTCACGAAAAAGATTTTGAACAAATCAAAAAAGACATTGAAACAGCTGCTGCTGAAGGCTGTGATGCTATCCGTTTTCGCTACTATCATTTTTGGTTAAATCATAACCAAATTGCCATTTCTAAAAGATGGTACCCTCAAGAAATCAGGGCCATTAAACTGGATTCTGATATTGTCTCCCATGGAGATGCACAGGGTTTCATAGGCCAAAGCAAGGTCTATGACAGTGATGTTCATATTTTCCACTACGGCCACGTCAGAGACGAAGAAAAGCGTGAGGCCAAGCAAGAACTCTTAATTAAAATGATCCGCCCAGGCGAGAAGTTTAAAAAATATAAGGCACGTGAAGAGAAGGCCTTTAAGAAAACGGAAACTCTTCCTTACTATGGGCCCCATCCAAAATGGATGAAAGAGCGCATCGAGAGATTTGGTGACGTATTTGAGATGCCTGAAAAGGACGTTGTAAAGGTTTACGACCCAAGAGGCATCATTGATGAAGAGCTCAAAGCGAGAATAAAAACGAAGAAACTAGAGCTGATCCCTGAAAAAGAAAGCGACTCTCTAAGCCTCGACCCCAACTTTAAGGAAAGACTAGGTTTTGGCCCTCGTATCCCCACTGGAATGAAAAGTCCTATTGCCAGGCCTTGGAGCGAGAAACAGCGCATGGAATTTCTTCTGTGGTCTAAAGGAATCTCTACCTAATATACTGAAATTATTAAGTATTCACGGCCGCGAAAACCCCTTCTTTTCACCTTAAAAAAATCACCCACTAAGCCCCTTCAAGTCCTCTTTTCCTCTAAAATCGCAAAAACCTAGAGAGAGGATTAATTATGAAAGAATTGCTTTTAGCAGCACTGATCTGCTTACCGACATTTGCTTTAGATGAAGCAACTGTCTTTAACAATATTGTTGATCGTTTTGAAAAAGAAGAGCTTTGCCCAAAAGGTCCACAAGGTGAGTCGCAAGAAAAATTTTGGAAACGCCAAACTGTCCTCACTCCCCTAAATGCTTATCAAAGTCCAATATCTTATAAACTGCGCTACTCTAAGTTTGGTTGTGGTCTAGGAAAAAAAGGCGCAATGGTTATAGCACCTGGTCGTTCTGAGGCCTCTCCAGAATATTATGAAACGGCCGTTGATTATATTAAAGCTGGTTTTTCTCCTGTTTACGTTATTGATCACAGAGGACAAGGCCTTTCTCCTCGCGTTCTTAAAAATACTTATAAAGGTCATGTCGCTAATTTTATGAATTACGTCTCTGACCTTGATTATGCTGTTGAGGCCATCGTAGGTGATCTTAAGACTCAAGGCTTTAGGCCAGGAGTTGATCATTTGATGTATACGTCAAATTCAATGGGTGGCGGAATTGGTCTTGGCTACTTTGCCCAAAAAGGAAAAAAGAATCCCTTCACGGCCGCAGCAATCCTAGGCGCGATGATTCAAGTTAACTACCTAAGCTTCATTGATAAAGCGCCCACCGTACTTAACAACATGATTTATTCTGAAACTGGCGTCATCTCTCAGGCAAAACTTAGTTGTATTAAAAAAGAAAAGTGTGAAGAGTATGCACGCGCTGGAGTTTTTGGTGACTATAAACCGGGAACTAGAAACTTTGTTCAGTTTGATTCCGTGAAGAGAATGGAGAAGTATATGACCCATTCAAGTGCTCGTTATGATCTTAAGACTTATATTTGGGATGAGTTTGATTGGTCATCAATCATCGCTGATGAGTACGCCGGTGAAAATTGGTCTGGTCCTCAGCTTGGTGGCGCGACCTTCAGCTGGACTCTTCATACGACTAAGTTTCTAAAGAAAATGAGAAGAGCAAACTTCATTAAGAAACTTCCTGACATGCCTATTCTCGTTATGACTGGAACAAGAGATCTTAGGGCCTATAAGCCTTATAAAGATGGAACAACAGATCTCTCTCGCCATTCAAAATTCTGCGACAAAATCAATGCGAAGAATAGCTTTAACAAGAAGCTTTGTACTTTCGTTCCTCTTGAAGAGAGCTTTCATGAAATCTACAAAGAAACTGATGAATATCGTGATTTGGCGATAAAGACAGTTATCGATTTTTTTGAAAAGCAGTCAGAAAAGCAGATATAAGACGCTTGGTGCCAGCGTAAGTTTTTCACGTTTGCACCAACTCTGTATTCCCTATTGTATCAATAGTCATCATGCCCGCCCTTATTGTAGGAGATAAGTTTGAAATCATTGCTTTTATCGACACTTCTTATTAGTTCATACCTGTTCAGTAGCCCCACTATTGCTCAATACAAAGGCGAATTAAGTTTTACCTCTGAAGAAGTGGCCCACCATAGAAAATCGGCTAAAAAGTTAGTGGATACCTCTAGAAAGTGCTTATTGCGCCATAAAGAGGAACATTTAGATTTTTTTAAAAAAACATGTATCAAAAGTTGGCGGGGAAATAATAAATGTCTCTCAAAGTTTTATGGAGAGAGACGTTACTCCAAAGTGAAAGGCCAAAGAAGAAGTGATGGAAAGAAACTAGAGTTCCTCCCAAAGGAACTTGAAAAAGAAGGTTTTAATCCAGAACTCGTCAATTATATGGAGGCCACGAGTTGTGTAGGTCTCGCTCTTCAGTGTCTTAAAGAAGGTTTCCAAGCGACAGGCCAGTCAGATCAATGGACAAGTATTATGAACTTTGTTCGTCAAAATGGTGTTGGCGGAACTGCTCTTCAAGATGCTCTTCAAAAAATTGGCTGGAGTATTTATTACTGGAACCCATCAGCTCCTAACGTTCTTGAAGAAAATGCGGCAGCTTGGGATGCCGAAGAAAAAAACTGGCAATCAAAGGGCTGGCATCTTTATCGCTACCAGCGAGTGATGAGTCGCGGAACTTATTGGTTCAACTCTGTTGATAATGCTACTGACATGGTCGGCTTTGTGGATCAGATTCCCCAGCTTCTCTACAGCTACCCCTACTGGGTTGGGACGGCCAATACTGGCTATCATGTGTTTCCTGGTACTTACGAAAAGGTCGTTGAGGCCCATAGCACTCGCCATTTTACTGCAATTGATAACCTAGAGTTCAGTGATTTCAACCCCTTCGCTACCGGTGGAGGACCTCGCTGGACCAAGAGCGAAAAGTACCGCTCTGGATTGATAGCACTACCTCCAATTTTTTAAAATAATTCGAAAGATTCATTCTTAAACGGCCGAAAAGACTCTCATGAGAAGAGTCTTTTTATTATTTCTACTGATCAATTCCCTATGGGCCAATGAGGACCTAGAGAAAATTGTTACTCTGGCCGAAGATACCCGAGATGCGGTTGTGGAACTTGAAGACCCTCAAGAAGAATTTGTTCTTGATCAAGAGTCATCAGATTTTATTTTCAGTCTCCAAAATATGGATAAACAGATTGCTGCGATTGTTCCCCAATCTCTTCTTGGCTTTGTTCAAGGAAGTGGCGATGAAGCAGCAGACCCTTGTCACGATCAATACTCAATAAACCCAGAATTAGCTGATCGAATTCAAGGGCGAAAATTTCAGATTTATATGAGTGGTACATTTAGTGAAGGCGCAGACATGGGTCTAAATCCAGGATTTTCTGGGCGAGAAAATTTTAGAAACTTTATGGTGAGCGAGAGTCAAAGCGGTCATCCCGATGCCTACAATATTAGAACCGTTGGCTCTTTAGAGACACTTTATAAGAACACAGAAAAGCCTAGTGACTGGGCCTCTCTCTCTTCTGTAGATAGAGCAAAAAGGCTACAAGCTTTTGCTACAACTTACTCTGGGGCAGAACCGAGTCTAGGATTGATATTAAGTGAATACGCTATTCGTGGCATGACTAACGATCCTTCAAACTGGAAATCTGAACTCAATAATATTAAAGATCATTTAAGCTTTGATGAGAAATTATTAGTGGCCTCTCATTTTGGAGGACGCTTTAGTGACAATTATAATAGCGATAGAGCAAATGGGACTGGTCCAAGAGCTGACGGAATCGTATCTATGGAAGAAATGCTTGAAAGCGTTCGCGATGGTGTCGCCGGAGGGGTTTGTCGAGACGTTTCTCAGGCGCAGAGTCTTATGCTTCAAGAACTAGGCGTTAACTCTAGTGATATCTACCAAGTGGCATACTCTACAGCAACCACTGGCCATGCAGTTCTCGCCGTAAAAGACCCTGAAAATCCTGATCGCATTGTGAAAATTAATTATGCTTACACAGATGAAACCAGTGACCGCACCGGTGGCGCTGTCCTTACACAAAACTCTACTCTCGCCGATTTTGGAACAAAGTTTAGAATCTATGATGCTGACGGAAAACCTATCGCGAGGGTTCCTACAGAGTTTGGTCAAGTCCTAAGAGATGCGACACGGGAGAGAAACCTAAGTGAAGGCATAACAAGAAATCACAACCTTCAGAGAGTTTATGTTGATACGCCAATAGGTGTCGGAAGTATATTCACCGGAACAACCATGAGTGGAGACAATATCGTTGGTATTGCGGTGACAAAAACAGTTACTGAGTCTGCAAGAAATGTAGTCAGAGAACAGGGGATAAGCCTTGTAAGAAGAGAAGGTGATCGCGCCTCAGTGACAGTGGATCAAACGGCACTTTATACGTTTATGAAAATGACCTATAACAGCCCAAGAAAAGAAATCGGTAACTTTAACATGGGAGTCCATGCAGGAAGTGACACTGAAGTCATCCTTATGGATAACAAGTCCGTTCGTACCGATGGTAGGGAAAAAAGTGGCTATAATATAGAATCGTCTGTTTCGGCCACAGCAGGGGTCGATGTTCAACACACGAGTGATGATGGAAGAGCCAGAATAGGAAGTGATCTAAGTATTGAAGTCTATCCCGATTTTAAAAGTGTGCAGGAAGGCTTTGGTGGCGGTGTCATGCTTGCTACCGACAGCGTTACGTGGACTAGTACAGTTGAAAGAGACATTACAAGCGACATGATGTTCACTGGGGAATCGGCAATCGTTCTTCGTAACATTGGAAATGCAGCAGTTTTTAAAGGGACTTTGGAAGATTCAAGAAGAGATATCGCTGGCACGATCAGCTATCAAACACCTCTCTCTGATGATATGCCGGCCTTTAATCCCTTAAGTAGTGAAACAGTTGGTATTGGCGTACAAAAAATCTGGAGAAGACCAGGTAATCGAGTAGGAAGTCAGTTTCAGTTTGATTATCAAAGAGACCTAGACTTTGATCGTGATTCATTAAATGCGGGCTTTGGTATTCAGTGGTAATTAAGAAAATAGACTAAAAATCCCCATGATTAGAAATAAGTTTTCACCATCACCAAATGTGTATTGAAAAAGTCCTGAAATCAAAAAACTCATCACAAAAGAAAAAACAATTGGCTCTCTATAAGCTTCTTTTAGCCATAGTAGACAGAAGATAATAAACGCTAGGAATCCTAAGGCGCCAGTACTTGCTAGGTGCTCAAGAGCATTATTATGAGCGTGACCTGCAAAGTATTGATGACCGATATCATGGCGAACTTTTATCGCGCGTGAGTTCGCTTCAAAATTCCTATAACCGAAGCCTAATAAAGGCTTTTCTTTAAAGGCAGCATAGGCCGTCTCAAAAAATGCAATTCTCTGCTCATTAGAACCTTGGCGTTTCGTAAAGATGTCCCTTACTTTTTCAGAGCCGACAAAGGCGCCTCCAGCTATAAAGAGAACGGCGACAATCCCAATTAAGAAATTCTTCGTATGGCCTTTTACAAAGAGAAAAGGAACACCCAAGAGAAAGCCAAGCCAACCGCCACGGGCAAAACTAAAAACTAATCCAACTAAGTTAACAATAAAAGCACTATAGAGGAGCCAGGGTGTAATAAATTTTTCAAAACGTTTTCTAAAAACCACCAGTCCAGTAATCAGAACCATGAATAAACTAATGCCATAGCCATAAGTCATATACATGCCATAAAGGCCACAGGCCCTTGTCGGGTGACAGGGTCCTTTAAATTTTAAAGGATTAAATCCACCCCATAGTCCAATGAGGCCAGAGAGTGTTGCGAGGGTGGTGGCCACTAAAAAAAGATTCAGAATGATTTTCGTTCTCTTTTCATTAAGCCAATTCTTCTTAAGATAATAAAAAGAAACACTACTCATAAGAGCAATAATAAAATACTTCGTCTTAAAGATATGACTCATGGGCCTTTCAATTTCAGACCAGTTAGAAATAACAGAAAACCAACAAATGACAGTCATACCCATCAGGGCATAAAAACTTGGTCTCGGACTAAATTCTCTTTCCTTAAAATTTCGAAGGCAAAAATAAACACCTGGTACTACAAGAAGGATATGAGAGATGGCCGAGAAGCTAACTGAAGTAAAGACCCCAAGAGCGAGAACGCAAAGACCGAGAAATGTAAGCTGATAGCTGAGTTTTTCTACTTTTGTCATACCCCCTAAGTTTCGAAGAACCAGGGGGATAATTCAAGAAAAATTCCTTAAAAAGACATTCCAAGCTGAAGATTAAGAGCGATAAACTCAAGATTTTCAATTTCTGAAAGATCCCGTCCTTTTGAACCTAGATCGACGAGCTCAACAGCGGCTCCAATCCAATCCACACCGAGAGTAAAATTCTCCCACTGCCACTGGTTACCAATCTTTAGAGTTGCTCCACCCTTTTTAAAGATAGATGTTTCTTTGGTAGTACTGCTAAAGGTTGTTGAATTTATACCTGATGTATATTTGGAATCTAAGTAGTACACACCGGAATCTAGATAAAATGAATTACCAGCAAAGATTCGTCCAGAAACCTTAACAACCGTTCCCTTGTGATCATCATAGAAATCATCAGCATCGTCTATTTTAGACACTGTTGCCATTAGAAGCTTATTTGGATCAAAGAAGTAACCAAATGTTGCTCCAGTAGAGGTCGCATTAAACTCGCCACCGGCATGTATAGTAAGCATAAATTTCTT
>JAFMBV010000119.1 GCA_017858255.1 Bacteriovoracaceae bacterium | reverse complement strand
AATTAAATTTGATGAGCATCCTAATCGTTTGGGGAATATTGCAGTTTATAAAGAATTGGCCAATTTACTTAAACTCTAAATGGCCGTCCCTGCAGGACTCGAACCTACGACTGAGCTTTAGGAAAGCTCTGTTATATCCGGTTTAACTAAGGGACGGATTGCCTTCTAGAATAATGAAAAAAGATGTCTTGCCAAGTAAATTTAACACTCCTCAACGGCCGGAAAGTAGCTTTGCTGCTCTCCAATGACGTGACCTGCTTCTAAAGGTCTTCCTAACTCTGAAATCTTATAAACATCTTCAGGTAAATTAAGAGTTTGTCTCAATTTATCAATAGTTTCTGGAGCAAAGGGGTGAAGCATTATGACTAGGTTTTTTAAAATATAGAAAGAAGAGTATAGGGCATCGTTTCTCTCTGTTTGATCATGACGGTCATCATGGGGCTTAAATTGGCTAAAAAGACCATTTATGACACGAGCATAGTTTTCGATGGTAAATAAAATTTTGGCGTAATCTGCCTTTTGCATCATTTTCATGTAACTAGGAAGAAGCTTCATTGTTTCTTTTTCAGTCTTACCAATTAGTTTTCCATCAGGAACTATTCCACCAAATTTCGAATGACAGGCAGATATTGGTTTCTCAAATGCTGCATTCAATGGTCCTGCCAAAAAGGCATTTCTTTGCTTGAGGGTCTCTTCATCAAAGTTAGAGTTCTTCTCTGCGAGGCTTAAGATACTTAGGAAATAGCGAATTTGATCGGGATGATGGCCCATCTCAATCAGTTGGTCTCCAGTGAAGAAGTTACCTTTTGATTTAGACATTTTGTCGCCATTAATTTGTAAATGATAGCTTGAAAAAATATCAGTGAGTTGTAGTTCACCTGCTATGGGCTGTCGTTTCGGGTCCTTTTGAGTTCCAAACCACATTGCTCCTTGCATGAGTACATAGAAAAACACATTGTCTTGACCAAGGAATTGATAAACCTGTGAATCTGGTTCACACCAGAATTTCTTATAATCTTCCGGGTCGCGACCTTGCTTCTTTAGGGCCACTCGGGAAAATGAAATAGGGGCTATGAGAGACTCTGGCCACACATAAAGTGTTTTTCCCTTCATGCTAGGATCTAGATCCTCTGGGACCGGAACTCCCCAATTAACATCTCGTGTGATTGATCGATGGGCCCAGCCATCATCGAGCTCGCACTCAATGCCTTTCGCTTCAAGCTGCTTTTTTCCCTCATTTAATTCTTCTAAAGTGTTAAAGGCCACGGCCACCTTTCTGCCTGGAGCGTATCTACTTTTATGAGGGGGTAATGATTCTTTTATCTCTTTAAACTGCGGCTCACTCTTATTGGTAAAGATCAGAGTTGGCATAACAGTGGTTGATACCTCGGAGATAATGCTCTTTCTCCACGATTTCTTTTTTTCGTCAAGCCAAGTTTTTAATTCATCACTTGCGCTCCACATATCCAAATAAAAATGATCCGTTTCCTTAAGAACTGGAGTCGATTGACTAACTGAGCTTATTGGGTTTTTTAATTGATTGGCCTCATAATTTTTGCCACAAACATCACACTCTTCACTATAGGCCTTATCGTTATCGCAATTTTCGTTTGGACAAGTTCCCGTCACATATCGATCGGGCAAAAACATATTGAGCCCTGGATCGTACCATTGCTCACTAGTCCTTTTGTCTAGTCGACCGTTGTTGTGGAGGTCTCTTAAAAAATCCTGGCAAATATTTTTATGATCTTCATAATTTTCTTCGCGAGATGTTCCTGAATAGACATCCAAGCTTATGTGATAGGAGTCCATGGTCTTCTTTTGAGTTTCATGGATTCCATTAATAAAGTCTTTAGTTGTTAAGCCTTGCTTTTTTGCGGCAACTTCAGAGGTTGAGCCGTGATCGTCCGTTCCACAGACAAAGAGCACATTTTCTTTTCCTATAAGCATACGCATGAAACGTGCATACACATCGGCGGGCACATGAGCGCCTGCCAAGTGGCCTAGGTGAATGGGACCGTTGGCATAAGGCATACCAGCAGTCACTACAGCGCGCTTGGGGTTGTTAAGACGGGAAAGTATCATTTCAAACTTTTCGCTTATTCTCTCTACTGCCGATTCATTCTCGCTATTATCTTGATGACTCATCGTGTTAGTATCCCTTCTCTTAATTTACCTTATGGAGCCTATGATAACTTCTTTTTTAAAGAGTTTGAATAAAATGTTTAAGAAGATTATCGGCAAGGACTTTTGCTTGGCGGCTCCATCTAGAGGCGTTCTTCTTTAGCCGGTTAGACCTTTTGGCCAAAGAGTTAGTGCCTGGGTCTTGTTCTTTCTTAATGGCCTCATCAATAATATTTCTCTTCTCGAGGTTTGTTAGAGACAAGGAAAAAGCATAACGTTTTCCAGATAAGGTAAAAAGAACGCCCGCTATATTTGAGATATAATCGAGGCTACCAGTTTTTGCCCATATTCTAAAATTGGTGTCTGGGTGGCGCAATCTACTCTTAAGCCATCCACTTTGACCGTTAATAGATAACAGACTCATAAATCCTCTTTTTGCCACGGGAGATAAGGCAAATTTATCAAGAAAGTCGACAAAACAAGTTGGCCTTACTTGGTGTTCACTCGTTAATCCAGATCCATTGAGAAGGGGAAGCTCGCAACTTGGTATACTCTTTTTAAGCCAATTTGATAAAACAGTGGCCGCTTCAAGAATAGATTTCTTCTTGGTTGCTGTGAGCAGAATTTGCTCGGCATAGAGGTTATTAGAATATTCAAGGGTCAAAGCGAGGAGTCTAAGGAGAGGTTGAGATTTATCAAGTCCAATGAGTTCAGGATTTGAGGGGAGAGTTCCTGGTCTTGCAGGAGGCAATGGGATCCCCCATAGTTCAGTTAATGTTCTAAAAGTTTCGGCCGTCCTTTTTGAGGGCCGTCTAACTGGTATATCTTCGAAGAGATTATAGCGCTCTTTCTCTGATACCTCCCATATTTCGCCACCTGCATCCTCTCTGTAGCGATAACGTGTACCCAAAGGAAAGGACTTTTTGGATTTTTGAATTTGCATATGAACCATTGGAGGCATGGGGACAAAGTTTGCATTCTTGGTTCTTTTAGCGCCGTCTCGATAAAGTGTTATTCGGTTAAACTCTAAATTTAAGGCGGAAATACCAGGATTATAAGTTTGATCACCATTTCCGAAATTACTTAAAGCGGAGATTGAGGGCAGCACACTTTCATCATAGAAAAAATTTCCATTTATTTTCTTTATACCTTTTGCTCTTAAGTCCATTGCGAGATCCATAAGGCGGGCCATGGTGAGAGAAGGGTCACCTGTTCCTTTTAGGTAGAGATCCCCAATTAAAACACCATCTTTTATTTTTCCCTTGTAATAAAGCGATGTGACGTACTGATAGTCAGCGCCTAGGTTTTTTAAGGCATATAAGGCCGTAAATATTTTTGTCAGGCTTGCCGGAATAAATGGCTCTTGTGAATTATGACCAAAGAAATCATTGGGGCCATCTAGGTTTTTAAAAGCAAAGGATAAGTTCTCTTCTTTAAAACCACTTTTTGTTAATATTTTTTTTACTTCTGGTCCGAGTTCAGTTTTAAAAGTGCTCTGGGCCATAATGGGAAAGATTAAGAAAAATGACAGTATGTAATTCAAACAGTCCTTCCTTTGTTTTTTAAGATAAGGAAGGATTCTACTAGAATCCAACACTGGGTAAGAAAAAGGAATATAGCTAAAGTGGCCAAGAAAATATTTTGAGCTGATAGGAAGCGCGTAATATTAAGAACAAGTCCACCAGTGGTGATGATACTAATAAAAATAGTAGGAATGATGAAAGGCCAGGCATTTCTTTTCTTCTTAATAAGATAAAGAGAAATAAGTATCAAGGTAAGCGCTGCGAGCATTTGATTGGTCGCTCCAAATAATGGCCAAATTTTAAGTCCACCTTTTCCACCGTCACTTGAGATCATTAGAGCAAAGGCCGAAGCTACTGCGATAAAACTGGCCAAGAAACGGTTTTTAAGTGCGGGTACACCAACAGCATCTCCAACTTCGCCAATAATATAGCGCTGAATTCTACAAGCGGTATCTAAGCTTGTTGCCGCAAAAGAGATGATAAGAACCGCCATCAATGTTTGTCCTACTTCTTCTGGAATTCCCCAGCCTGCAATAAAGCGACTCGAGCCAGTAACAAAGGCACTTATTTTTGCTGATAGGCCATTTGCGGCATTCCAACTTGCATAGTGAGTATGCCAAGCAAGTTTCGTTTTAAAGCCCGCTGTAACTGCTAGGGTCGCCAGTAATGCCAAGAGACCTTCTCCTAACATAGAGCCATATGCGACGGGCTTTGCTTCTTGCCAATTCTTAACTTGTTTTGAAGTTGTGCCCCCACTAACAAGACCATGGAAACCACTTACTGCTCCACATGCAATAGTGATGAATAGAAAAGGAAAGATAGGTGGAGCACCCTCGGGGTTAGGATTAAACATTGGGGCAACGACTTCAGGTTGAACAATAAAGAGACCTGTTATCATAAGGAAGAGACCAACAACCAATTGATGGCCATTAATATAATCCCTAGGCTGTAAAAGTATCCACACTGGAAGGACGCTAGCAATAAAACTATAAATCAGAAGAAATAGCATCCAGGCCATAAGGGCATTGTCGCCAAAAATTGGTGTAAGACTTATGGGATATTTGGTTCCGAGGTAGATCATCACAAAGAGAGTTAACTGGGCCAAGAGAGAGGGGATCTTTAAGCTCTTTCCGCCTTTGTTTATAAGAAGTCCCATTAACACGGCCACAATGATTTCAAAGTTTACTGGGATAACAGCACTTGGGAAGGACATAAAAAGGTTGGCTATAACGAGAGCGAAAACGGCTATCACCATCCATATAAGAAAAAAGATAACGATCAAGAAAAGGTTTCTCACTCTCTTGCCTAAGAGTTCACCAGCAACATACGCCATAGAATTACCGCGGTATTGCATGGAGAGAATCAAGGCGCCAAAATCGTGGCAGGCACCGACAAAAATGACCCCGATTGTGATCCATAAGAGAGCAGGGAGCCAGCCCCAAATCGCCGCAACGGCCGGACCCACTATAGGAGCAGCTCCAGCAATTGAAGAAAAATGATGACCAATAAGGATATTCTTTGAAGTAGGGACGTAATCTACTCCGTCTTTATAGGCCACTGCAGGGGTCGGGTTATTGTGGCGGTCTTCGGCCTCAAGTTGAAAAAGTTTGTTGGCGATGAAGTGACCGTAAAAACGGTAGGCCAGAAGAAATAGGCCAATGCCTATAAGTCCCAGAATTGCTCCGTTCATAAATTCCTTTCGTTTAATAAAATAAGTATTATGTTAAACAATGGGCCACTTTTGTGCCAATAAAGTTTTTATTGCGGGCCAATGCTTTCTCACCTATTATTTAGTGATGACTCACCGTGGAATTAAAATCTTCTTTGCTATAAGTTTATTATTTACTTGGTTACGACCAGGGTTCGCTAGCAATGTACTCAATTGCACTCTAAATAAGGCCGCTGACAAAAAGACTCTCCCTATTTCGGAAGTCTCAAAAAATGTTAAAAGCTTCTCCTATAATATTGATAAAGAAGTGGGCAAGAATATTGAACTTAGCCCCTATAAACTAATCATTTGGAAGAAAGCACCTCATCTAAATATGAAATTGATTGGTGGGGAATTTAAAAAACCATTAACGATTCAATTCTCACTAAAACAAAAGAATCTACGCTTTAAATATGGTCAATCATTAGATTTCTCCTGCAAATTTGATGGTCAAACAGAGGCACAAAAAGCAACTCAAATTTCTACAAAAAAACCCATAGAGGTTTTTCAAGAAAGGGTCCTCTTCGAGGTGACCGAAGATCTTACTTTTAAATTTAATCAACCAGAAGAGAGCCAAATGATGCGTACCCTTTATTTTCAAGGGGGCAAAACCTATATAAATTCTCAACGAATGGAGAGTCGACTGCCTTGGTGCTCTTTGAGAGTACAGTTAAAAAGAAGTGAGGATACAACCGTTAACAAAGGCGAGGAATTTTCGCCCCTGACTTTTCAAAAGCAGGAGAATAACACTTACTTCACGACCTTTAGTTACTCTTTTGTTGATTTTGTTAAAGGCAAGAAAGCCGGTGAAAAGAATCTCTATAGCCCTTTTATGCTTACCTGTAATATCTTGCGAGGAATGCCCTATAAAGTAGATATTTTTAAGTCTATTGTCGGTCCCTTCTTAAAAGTAAAGGCCAATCTTTAAAGGGATTACTTCTTTTTTGGTGTCCTCATTGTAACAAATTCTTCAGCGCTACTCGGATGGAGACCAATCGTTTGGTCAAATATATCTTTTGTTGCACCAGCTTTTAAGGCCACTGCGAACCCTTGTATGATTTCTGGGGCATCATCACCAACCATGTGCAGGCCGATGACCTTCCCGCTCGATTTTTCAACTAACATTTTCATAAAGGTGCGAATTTGACGGTCACCGAGAGTGTATTTTAATGGCCGAAATTCAGATGTATAGACGTCGTAACTGATACCTTTTTCTTTAACTTCTTCTTCTGTTAGCCCGACTGTTGATAATGGTGGTTGGGAGAAAATAGCTGATGGAATATGTTCGTAAGTCATTTTCCAATTTTTCTTGTTATAGAGATTTTCTGCCACAAGCATTCCTTCTTGGAGGGCCACTGGTGTTAAATTCATCCTGTTTGTTACATCTCCCACGGCATAGATAGAGGGGCAGCTCGTTTGAGAAAATTCATTGACAACAATGGCGCTGTTTTCATCAGTTTCAATTTCTGCATTGTCTAGACCAAGACCTTCTACATAAGGTTTTCTTCCTGTTGCCATAATCACTTGGTCAACATCAAGAGAAGCATCTTTATCTAAAAGAACCTTGAGGGAACCGTCTTTTTCTTGACTCACTTCTTTAATATGTTGATTGCAATGAAACACGATACCTGCATCGACCATTTGTTTCTGTAAAAAGGCAGCTGATTCATTATCAAAGCCCCTCAGTATAGTTTCTCTTCTTATGACCACATGGACTTCACTGCCAAAGTGATTTAAAAGGCAGGCAAATTCGACTCCAATAAAGCCGCCACCATTTATAACAACTTTCTTTGGTCTTTTTGTGAGGTCAAAAAATCCATTAGAGTCAATAGTGTGTTCAATTCCTTTAAGTATTGGTGTCCAGGGCCGACCACCAACGGCGACAATAATTGATTTGGCCTTGTAGACTTTATTTTTTACTTCAACTTCGTGAGGGCCTGTAATTTTACCTCTTCCATTGATAACTTTTACATTATTTTTTTCGAGCATATTGCTGTAAAGGCCACTTAGACGGCCTAATTCTTTTTCTCTATTTTTTCTAAAGAGTTCCCAATCGTGGCCATTAATTGAAATATCCCAGCCAAAGTCTTTTGCGGTTTTTATATCATCAGCAAAGTGTGAGCCATAGACCATCATCTTCTTAGGGATGCATCCTCTAAGGACACAGGTTCCACCGTAGCGATCTTCCTCACAGATAGCTACCTTAGCGCCTAGGGAAGCGGCCCAGCGTGCAGCTCTTACTCCACCGGAGCCTCCTCCAATAACAAATAAATCATACTCGTAGTTTTCCATAGAATGCCTATCTTATAAGTTAAGTGGTTAGTTTAGTGGCCTAGTTTTCTTTTGATCATGCGAATAATGCTACCAAGTACGGGTACATATTCATATATAAAGGCACCCATATCAAAATAATCACGGTGATAAATAACTAGGTTTGATTCTGTATCAAACTTCAAATGGCTAACGCCCGTAACCTGGACCTCGTCGCCGCCATTTAAACTCTTTGCTTTGAGAACCATATTCCATGTAGCAAATATATCTTCGCCCTCTTCTGAAAGGGAAGAAAAATCAAAACGGATATCGGTGACATTTTCATACATTTTTGCGTAATAAGCTTTCATCTCTTTCAGACCAGATATTTCACCAAGAGGGTCTTTAAATTTTAACTTTGGGTGGTAGAAGTTGTCTAAAATATGGAGATTGTCTGCTCTTAAATTATTGAAAGCTTCTTTTATGCGCTCTTTTCTCGTCATTATATTTTCTCCTAGCGCTTCCTCGGCATGACTTGTGGTCATTGAAAATAAGAAAGGTAGTGTTAATAGGGCCATGAAAATTATCTTTTTCATTTATTCCTCTTTTTTTAGATTGGCATCAGGTTCTTTTATTCCGATAGGACTTATTTCCGTGTCCCAGTAAAATAGTCTATTTTTCTTTTCCCGAATTCGAGAATATTCATAGGTTTTTGTACCGCTTGGTTTCGTGCCTCGTGTGCTTGGTAGGTCGGGGTCTTGTTCGCACTTTATCTGAAAGCTAACAAGTGCATTTAGGGCATCTATAAGATTAACCTGATTGCCTTCTATGAACTCATGGCCCATTTCTTCTAACCCATTAAAGCACTGATGAACGGTCTCAATAGTTGATAGACAAGCAGAGTGTGGTTGGTGCTTTATTACGAACTGGCTGCGATACGAGTTTTTAAAACTTACCTTTGGCATTGCTTGTAGCTTTTTAGAGAGTCTCATCATTTTCTTAGCACAAGGCCATGTGGCATCAATAATGTGAAGAACGAGAATTTTCTTTAAATCCTTAAGGGGTGTCTCCCATGAAGATGGAATTTCTCCACCATCAATGTAGTCGGGATTTTTTGCTGGATAAAGAAGGACATGATGATAGTTAGGGTCATCTAAAAAGGTGATAAATTCATTATTCTCATCAAGATTTACGTCACTAAATATTAGGCTATTTTTGACAGTGGCTTTTGTCAGGTATCCTGTACCGATACGCTGCTTCTTTGCCTCTTTTGGGTGCATGAGTAGTGATATGAGCGTATTCGAATCAAAAGGCTTAATAGCATGGCATAAGCAGTGTTGAATTTTTCTGCGGCAAGTAAAACAATTGGTGCGCCTTTTGACACTATCAAAGTCGTTTAGTTGGGATTCCTTCTGTTTAAGGTATTGTTCTCTATTCACCCCCGTACTATGATGATAACGCTTAATTATGACAAGGATGTTGCTAGGTGTTATCTCGTCTTTTTGTGTTGTTTACTCTTTCTCTTTTAATTTTTCCTCAATCTTGGGCATCAGGGGACATGCCTTTGGTGATTTCTGAAATTCAAAAATCAGTTGAGAAGAAATTTGGTGTTGTTTTTCCTGAACAGAACCCTATGCCTAGGCCACCTGAAGAAAAAGAAAAGATTGTGAAAAAAAAGGTTATCAAAAAGCCTTTACAAGATACTTTTGTGAAAAAGAAAAATATTGTTAAGCAAAAACCTATTTTCAAAAAGAAAAAAACTCCCGGCCAAATTAAAATAGAAAAACAATTAGCAAAAAATAGAGAGATTTTAAGAAAGAGAAGAGAGGACTTTCTTAATAAACGTAAAAGTGATGTTTATCAAAAGAAGTCTAACTCTAAAAAAACTAGTAAGGACAGCTCTCCAACAGGTGGTGACTGGATGTCACAAAAAAGTGCCTCGGTAAATGCTTGGGGCGAGAAAAAAAAGAAACAGCAAAATAAGTGGCAGGCAGATCGCTTAGCAACGATAAAGCGCTGGCAAAAGGCAAGAAAAGCTTTTAAGAAAATGCTACCAGACATAAAGAATGATTTAACTGATATCCCTTTTGGATCTAGTGAGGCGCCCATATCAACAAAGAGGCCTAAGAGAAAGTATCGACCTTCAGTTTCGAGCCCTGTGCATGTGGCGCAAACACAGAGTTCACCGCTTGAATTATCTTTTATCGAGGAAGCTTTTCGCATTCCTATTCGCTCTCAAGGTCGTCGACCTACCTGTGCAGCATTTGCAGCTGTTCGTGCTGTAGAAATACTGGCCAAGGCCATGGGTCAAGAGAAGGACTTATCAGAGCAATATTTCTACTATGCCAGTAAGCCTCAATGTCAGCAGAGCCCCTGTCAAAAACCTGGAAGTTGGCCACGCCAGGCCTTCGTTGATTCACAAAATGGTGGTGGTTTTGATATCCCTCTAGAGAAAGATTGTCCTTATAATGAAACAAAGAAGTCCAATAACGAAACGCAGATACCTTTGAAAAGAAGTTGCCAGCGGGGTGTAGCAAAGGTTGGCAGGTTTTCTATGGTTAAAAATCGCCATGAAATACAAGAGCGTATTAGGTCAGGTCAGCCCGTAGTTGGTGGGTTTAAACTAAATGATGATTTCTTTCTTAATACTGGTTATGTTTTTAAAGAAGGAAAAACAAAAGTTGGAAACCGTGAGCATGCACAAGGACACGCTATATTGCTTGTCGGTGTGATGGAACTTCCTAAATCTCTTCATAGGTCTCAAGGACGATACTGTACCTTGATCGCAAATAGTTGGGGAGAAGGTTGGGGACGGGGTGGTCACGCTTGTATAAGTGATGCTTGGTTTGATCAGTATCGTTACGGAATTCCTTTTATCGCATTAGAAAAAGTAGCTATTCAATAAATAACAGGAGTCATTATGGAAGTTAGAAAAGTATGCATAATTGGTAGTAAGAGAATTCCCTTTGTCCGTTCAGGCGGGAAGTATATGACAAAAGGGAATAAGGAACTCATGAGTGAGGCCTTAACAGGATTAAAAAATGCATTTGGGCTTGATGAAAAAGAAATAGGTGAAGTTATTCTTGGTGCTGTTAGCAAGCATGCAGGTGACTTTTCTATGGCGAGAGAGTGTACGATTGACGCTGGTTTAGGTTTTAGGACACCAGCAACAGACCTTCAAAAGGCCTGTGGTACTTCTCTTGAAGCGGCGCTTATTTTAGGAGCAAAAATAGCAAGTGGCGCTATTGATAGTGGTATTGCAGCCGGGACCGATACTAATTCAGATATTCCTGTTGAGTTTAAAAAGTCCTTCTCGGATCGATTGTCTCAAATGAATTATGCTAGAGATTTTGGTGGTCGCCTTAAGGCCCTTAAAGGATTGAGTCCAAAAGACCTGCTTCCTAAATTTCCCGCAATTAAGGAGTCTCGAACAGGACTTTCTATGGGAG
>JAFMBV010000118.1 GCA_017858255.1 Bacteriovoracaceae bacterium | reverse complement strand
GATGGATTTTTTAGGTCTTAAAGAGAAAAGTTTTTTTATTACAGGTGTGGCCAATAAAAAGTCCGTTGCCTACTTCTCTGCAAAAGTTTTAGAAGAAGCAGGAGCGCATCTTATTTTCTCTGTTCAAAGAGAAGAACAAATGGCGAAAGTTGAAAAACTTTTTCCTGAGAGTGAAATTTTTCTTCTTGATGTTGAAAAGGAAGAAACTATTCACCAAGTTGTTTCTACTCTAGAGGGAAGGGGAGTAAAACTCGCAGGCCTTCTTCATTCCATTGCTTTTGCAAATCTTGCGGAGCCTAAGCCCTTT
Organism: Bacteriovoracaceae bacterium; assembly: GCA_017858255.1. Taxonomy (GTDB): domain Bacteria; phylum Bdellovibrionota; class Bacteriovoracia; order Bacteriovoracales; family Bacteriovoracaceae. The sequence goes on along the minus strand of JAFMBV010000118.1, from coordinate 10,812 downwards.
CATGAAACGAAGTGGGCAGATTGGGCCCAGGCCGACCGTATAAGTTGCTACTCTCTTTTGTCCATAAGTGGAGCCTTTAAAAATATTTTTCTTGAAGATGCATCAGTTGTCACCATATCTATCAGTGACACCAAAGCTACGAGCTATGGCTTTCTCGGTCCTATAAAAGCTTCCCTCGATGCGAGTGTTGCCTATTTGGCAAAGAGCTTCAGTGAGTTTTCTAATGTGCGCTTTAATGCTGTTTGCGCTGGACCCCTGAAAACCTCAGCTTCTGCTGGGATTCCTGGCTACATTGACAATTATATCTTCGCTGAAAAGCTAACTATGCGAAAAGCCGCCCTAAAAACAGGAGAGGTGGCTAACACAGTTGCCTTTTTACTAAGCCCGCGCTCTAGTGGTATTAATGGCATTGGGTTAAGAGTGGATGCAGGCATGCGGGCCAATTCTTTTGATCAAGAAGTTGTTAAAACGGTAACAGATAACTTATAAATATATACATGGAATGGGAGAGTCTTATGAAAAACCTTATTGTCTTTATTCTTTTTTCTTTAATTACCTCGGTATCATTTGCGGATGCTAAAAATAAGGAAGACAAAACCATTGGTAATATTCTCTTCGTTTTGAACCCAGCAAAGATAGAGCTGCAAACAGATTACACTCCCGCTTCATTAGTAGATCTTATCGAAGAATACCGAACTAGGGCGCTTAATGGTGAAATGAAGGATCTGGGAATCAATACAGGTTATATTGAAATGGATGTAAAAGGCGAGAAGGCGAAGCTTATCTTCTTTAGCTCTGAATTAGGTGCGCTTAAAAAGGCCTTGAAGGTAAAGATTGAGCCTGTTGGTGACCAAAAACAACTACTTGTTAAGGCCCGTGTTCCTTTTTGTCAGATGAGAGAGCTCTATAAGAGCGATCCCAGCTTTCGAGGAGAGGATGGTCGCTGGCGCTTTTCAAAGGAAGTAGAGTCCCAGCTAGAAAGGCTTCTAGCTCTTTAATTGTGCCAAAATAAATTATCAGTATAGAGAGAAGACGGTATCAGGCCGTCTTTTTCATTTTATAGACCTAAGTTACCGTTTTAACGAAACACTGAACCAACTGTTTTAGTAAAGTAAATATATTCCTGACCGATTAACTATAGTGAAAGCTTGAGTTTAACGCTTTCTATGTAATTGGTCGGAAAATGAAAAATGTCATCTTATTCCTATTTTTGTTTAGCTTTGTTCAGGCATATGCCTTTGAGAGCTTTAAGGTTAAGGAAGACCCTTCTCTCATTTTTAGGGACCTTGATCTGACAGAAGAAAGCCCTCTCTATCGAGAGATCTTAGGATACCTCAATGCGAATCATCAGCAAATTGCCCAGAGACAATTACGTGAAATTGATAATGGTCTAAAGGCCTGGGGTGGCCTTAATCATGTGGGGCTCTCTTTTAGTAAAGGATTCGGTGATTTTAGTATCGAGCTAAAAAGGCAAGTCGCCCCTGATCTCTTTGATGATGAAAGATGGTTGGTTACGGATACCTTTGATATTTATATCGATGCTTCTCATGTTCTCAGTAATCTAAAGGACCAAGAGGTTATTGATATCTCTGAAAAAAACTTGGCGCTCTTTGCAGGAATCACTTTTAAGAGAAGCTACACCCATGTTCATTTTGCTGATACTTACGAAAAGGCCTTAGGGTTTAATTTGGATAAACTCTTCTTTAGTTTTAAAAACTATCAAAATGCCAATATCTTAAACCTAGCTCCTTCAGAATTTATAAAAAAGGAAGACTCCTTTAGCCTACAAGCAGGAGGGCTTGGAAGTATTCCCATTACGAGTGGACTTGTTGCACACGTGGGTGCTTTATTAACCTACCAAAAGCTTGGTATCACTACTGTTTTAGGAGTTTCAGAGGAAGATGCGAGCTATCAAGGAGAGAGGCTACGGATATCGAGTGAAAAGAGTAAAGAAGTAAGCGCGGGGGTAACAGCTGGTCTTGTTGCCGATTTTCTTGGCCTACTTCAAATTTCCCTCCTAAAATTTGATTTTTCTTATGGGTTAAAAGACTCTTATAAACTCTATCTTTCATTCTCTCAAAACGACCTCCTTTTTCTAAAAGAAAACCCAGATGTATTTAGTGCCTTAACAAAAACTTTAAAACATCAATTGGGCCGGAAGGAAGTGCTTCTTCCTTACCTTGTGAGTGAAGAGCAAAGGCGCTTAGAAACAAGTAAGTTAAAATATAGTGTGCTTATTTATGGCGGTTTTAAAAATATTAGAACTGAGCATATTGATATTAGTAAAGGTGGAAATATTTATACATTCTTTCGTCATAACTATGAAAGATCTCGCTATAAAGAGAATGTTTTTAGCCGATTATTTCATGTTCTTATGAAGGCCGGCACTAAGCTCTCTAGCTTCATAAATAGAGATCGTTTTGAAACGGATAATGTAAGAGTAGAGTATGAGAGCTCTCATAATCTGATTGAAACAAAAGGGGACTTAGTCTTTAATCAAGAGAAGAGTAATCTCTCCCTTAACTTTATGCGCGACTTTTACGCTTATAAGCTAAGAAAAAAAGAAAAAAAGAGAGTTTTAGATCTTCTTGATCATTTCTCAGGTGCCGACCCTAGGCTTGCTGATCAAATAGAAAAAGGCTTCGTTAATAGTTCAGTATCTTTCAATACTATGTTTAGCATGGGAGGAGAGGCCTTAGTAAATTTTCATAACTTATCAAAAAGTAAGGTCTATAAAGTTTTTGAAGAATCATGTGAAGCAAGTCGTAGCGGGCTGAAGTCTTTCTTTGGGCGTTTTCTCAAAACTTGTGAAAGATCCTTAAAGAAATCTTATGACCTCTATCAAAAAGAGCGCCTCTACTCGAATTATACTAGTGCTCTTTATATTAGTTGTGAAAGGGACTTATTGAGTTATAAAAGTAAAAGGAGAAGGACATCTGCTCGTAGAAAAAGAATGTTTCTAGAGAGTTGTTTACAAAAGAAGGCGCAAAAAAGTGTTCAAAAATTAGTGGAAGAAATACCTCTATGGCAATTAAGTTTTTTAATGAGAAATATTCATAAGCGAGTTCCTTCAAAGGTTCACTTCTATCAATTATTTGGCTTCAAAAATGTATTTGTCCACGGAGAATTCACTTGGAAAAACAGTCAAGAATTATCTGTAAATCATCACTTTCGCGAAGGTTTATTCAAAGGTCTCGGTACTGTTTCTAACTCAATGAAATCACTAGGCCTTAGGGCACCTGCTAATGTAAATTCCCTCTAAACTTTAGCCGTTCTAATACCGAAAAATATAAGAACGGAGGCAATTTACTTATGGCGCATTTATTACTGGTCGACGACGATCAAATAAATTCAAACATCTTTTCAAAGCGTTTAACAAAACGTGGTCATAAGGTGGAGGTTGTCTTCAATGGTGGAGATTGCTTACAGTATCTTCAACGAGAAGATTTACCAACGGATCTGATCGTTATATTGGATATTGTTATGCCGGGCCTTGATGGGATAGAAGTTCTTAAACGAATTCGGGAAAAAAGTTCTCCAATGGAGGTTCCCGTTATTATGTTATCTGGTGAAGATCATACGGAGAAAATTGTTGATTGCTTAGCCGAGGGTGCCAGTGATTATCTCACCAAACCCGCAAATATTGATATTGCTGTGGCAAGAATTAAGACCCAAGAGGAACTCATTGGCTTTTATCAAGGCCACATGAAAAAGAAGCAGCTAGAAACGATTAACTCAATGGTTGCGACCTTTAACCATGAAATAAATAATCCATTAACGATAGCTTTGGGAAGTCTCAGACGTGATTTTTCCAAGATAGATGAAAGAAGAGTGGAAATAGCTATTGAGGCACTTGTCAGAATTGCTGATATCGTTAAGAAAATTGAAAGAGTAACAAAAGAGGGTGAAGTTGAAGAAGATGTTTACGTGCAAGATACAAAAATGATCAAACTCAAATGAGGAATCTAAGGTAAGTGAAAAAATTAAAAAAGTACATAAGCAATTCGAATAATTTAACTGATACCTACGATAAAGTTACCTACAAAAACTCTATTATTTCCATTACCAATCAAAAGGGTCGAATCGTTGAAGCAAATGATCGTTTTTGTGAAATCTCAGGTTATTCAAAAGAGGAATTAATTGGAAATTCTCATAATGTCGTAAACTCTGGATACCATCCAGCAGAGTTTTTCGAGACAATGTGGAAGACACTTTTAAGTGGAGAGTCATGGAATGGTGAAATTTGTAATAAATCAAAATTAGGTGAGATTTATTGGGTCGATACGGTTATTAATCCAATTTGGATAGAAGATTTAAAAGAATACCAATTTATCTCAATTCGCTTAGAAATTACTCATCGGAAAAAATTTGAAACCATTCTCAACAGTGTTCAACAAATAGCTAACGTTGGTTATTGGGAGTGGAATATTGATAAGAACACTCTCTTCTGGTCCTCTCATATTTTTGAAATCCATGGATTAAGTCCAACAGAATATTCTCCAACAGTAGAGTCTTCGATTGAAAATTTTGCTCCAGAGTCTAGAGAAATATTAAAAGATAGCCTAAACAAAGCTTTGGAGACAGGAGAGGGATACGATCTTGAAATTAAGGTTCTTCATAAAAGTGGAGAAAGTATCTGGACAAGAGCAGTGGGGATTGTCGACATAATCCAAGGTAAACCTTATCGAGTTTATGGAACCTTTCAAGATATTGATAAGAAAAAGAAAGTGTTATTAGAGTTAAATAAATCTCAAACTCAACTAAGTATGGCGGTTGAGTCTGCAGGTATTGGCAATTGGGTTTATATTCCAAGTAAAGACCATTTAATTTGGGATGATGCCAGCTTTGATATATTTGGAGTTAAAAAAGAGAACTTTAATTCTAAAATTGAAGACTGGATGAATTGTTTGCAACCTGCTGATCGAGAGTTCGCAACGGAGAGTTTTCTAACATGTCTCAATGAAAAAAAAGAACTTTATGACAGTCAGTTTAGAATTGTCCATCCTGAAAATGGTGTACGCACTATCAAAGGCCGCGCGATTATTGAATATGATCACTTGGGCGAGCCGCTAGAAATTATTGGTTTAAATTGGGATATAACAGAAGAAATTGAGAGTAAAGAAATGCTTATTAAAGCACGTGAGAAGGCTTTAGATGCCACTCAGGCAAAATCTTCATTCCTTGCATCGATGTCTCATGAAATACGGACTCCTATGAATGGGATGATGGGGATGCTTGAGCTTCTAACGGGCACAAAATTAGATGATGAACAAAATGATTTAGTTGAAACTATACGGACATGTGGTGATCAACTCTTAAGTATTGTGAATGATATTTTAGATTTTTCCAAAATAGAAGCTGGTAAAACGGATCTTGAGTATCGCTCCTTTGATCTAAAAAAAGTAATGAAAGGAACTCAAGCGATCTTTGATGCTGAGGCCAGTAGAAAAGGAATAGAAGTAAAAGTTAAGATGGACTCATCTATACCATTATTTTTAATAGGTGATGAAACGCGCTTAAAACAGGTATTAACAAACTTGGTATCTAATGCTCTTAAGTTTACTGAAGAAGGTAGTATTACGATTGAGGTCTTACACGACAAAAAGCGTAGTGGTAAAGATCAAGGAACCTTTATATTTAAAGTCATTGATACTGGAATGGGGATACCACTAGATAAACAAAATGTTTTATTTGAAAGTTTTCGTCAAGTGGATGAAACAACGACAAGGCAGTTTGGAGGCACAGGTTTAGGCCTCGCTATTTGTAAGTCACTGGTTAATAAAATGGGCGGACAAATAGCGGTTGAGTCTGATATCGGAATTGGTTCAATTTTTTACTTTGAAATAATGGCCGGTATTGGTACGCGAGTTGAGTCTGAAGGTGAAGTTATTCCAGCGGACCATCGTGGTTATCGTAAGGATTTGAAAATTTTATTAGCAGAAGATCATAAGACTAATCAGAAGTTAGCGGTATCATTTTTAAAAAGGTTAGGCTTCACTCCAGATAGAGTTTTTATCGCTAATAATGGAGAAGAGGCCGTATCGTTGGTTATTAAGTCCATTCAAGAAGAGGATCCTTTTGACTTAGTCTTTATGGATATGCAAATGCCTGTAATGGATGGGTTAAACGCTACTCGAAATATAAGAAGCAATTGGCAGGATAAATCTCCTAAAATAATTGCTATGACGGCGAATGTGTTTGAAGAAGATCGTAAGAAGTGCTTTGAGGCCGGGATGGATGCCTTTATTCCAAAACCAATTACGAAGAGTGCATTAGAAGAGCAACTAAAAATTTACTTTGGTATTGTCCAAGACGAAGAAATTGAAAATCCTTTAGAAGGAGTTGGTATGAATAAGTTTACTTTTAACTATATAAATTCAGAAAAGATACTTTACGAGTTTAGTGATGATTTTGATATTTTTGAAGAACTAGTTGATGAGTATAAAGAACAAGTCTCAGATTTTGTCGATACCATTAAAAATGGCATTAAAACTAATAATGCTGATGACGTTAAAATTGCAGGGCACACGCTTAAAGGAATTGTAGGCAACTTCTACTGTGATAAATTAAGGGATGCCGCTTTTAGTATAGAAGAGGGTGGGAAAGAGAATAAGCTAAATGATATAGAGGAAAGTCTTGGTATCTTCTTATCTCTAAACGAGTTAGTTATTAAAGAGCTAGAAGTATTTATAAAAGAACAAAATAGTCTACTTCAAGCGTCTTAAGGCCTCATCAATATCTATATTGGGTCGCCATCCTAAATGTTGAAATGCTCTTTCATGACTAAAGTAGTGATCTTTACTTAGTTGTAAGGCGACAAAACGAGTCATTGGTGGATGCCATTCGAATTTACCCATTAAGCTTGCTATCTTTTCAATAATATTCCCAATAGTAAAGGCCATCCTAAAGGAAACCTTTTTTGTAATAGGTTTTAAATCATAACAGGCCAAAACTTTATTAATGAATGACCATAGTTTTACTGGGCCTTGGCCTATGAAGTATGCCTGACCACCGACTACTGTTGGCCGCTCTTGTAGAGCAGTCCAAGCTTTTAAGTGGGCCTCTGCCGCATTTTCTACATATAATACATCAACTTGGTTTTCTCCATCACCGACAATCTTTAGCTTATTTTTCTTTGCCGATTCAATTAGTCTTGGAATGAGATTTTGATCACCTGGTCCAAAAATTAGATGAGGTCTTAGGGCAACGGTTTTAAAAGTTTCACAATTACTTTCAAGAACCATTCTCTCTGCGATTGCCTTTGAAGCAGCGTATCTACTATAGCTTGACTCAGGGTATGGTATATCTTCATTGACTCCTTTTAAAGAGTCCTTTCCAAAAACAACACTTGGAGTACTGGTGTAAATAAAGTTTTTGATACCATTTTCTTTTGCTGCTTCGAGGGCATTTCTAGTGCCTTCGATATTAGTTCTTGTAAAGTCAGATACTCTTCCCCACATCGCTACTTTTGAAGCGACATGAAAAAACGCATCATGACCAAGTGAAGCTAGCTTGAGGGCCTGCTTGTCATCAAGAGATCCTTGAATAGTTTTTGCTCCGATCTCATTTAGAAGAGGATAATGGCTTCGACTATAGCTGGTCACAGAATGACCTTCTTCGATTAATTGCTTAACTATATGCTGACCTAAGAATCCTCCACCGCCTGTTATAAAAACCTTCATCTGATGTGACCCTTTTCCACCATATCTTTAAGTTTTAAACGATCAATTTTAATGTTGTGGCGAACATCAACAGGAAATTCGGAATGAAAAAGCACCCTATTAATAGGAGTCTCTGGTAGTTTGGTGTGGGCCAACTCTCTTAGCTTTATTTCAAGATCATTCTTTTCATGAGAGGTTAGTTTTCTTTTTGGCTCGATTATTAGGCAAGGTATTGGGACTCCGTTAATGAGTGGACCTACATAAGCACACTTCTGAACTAATGGAATATTTAGAAAGGGATTCTCTTGAGGAACACTTGGATAAACTATATTATTTAAGGTCACTCGATGGCCCTTTCTTCCACAAAACCAAAGTAATCCATCGTTATCGATATACCCTAGGTCTCCCATCCTGTGCCACAAGCGACCCTCTGATGAAGAGATTTTTGCCTCGTGAGTTTTCTTTGGCATTCCTACATATTCAGGCGTGACTGTATCCGAAAGGACGCATATTTCTCCTAATACTCCTGGTTTTAGCCATTCAAAATTCTCCTCACTTAGGGGAGTGTCCGTTATCGGGGCAATCTTTATGATGGTTTCTGGGGCAGGAGCACCAACACAGGTCCCTCTTCCTTTTTCCATTTCACTTGCACAGTCATTTAATACTTTGGAGCCACTTATATTGGTAACCGGTAGGCATTCTGTGGCGCCATAAGGAGTAAAAGTATCTCCATTTTTTAGGATGCTTTTAAATTTTTGATGAAGCTCTAAGCTGACAGGGGCTCCAAACATGACAAGGTATTTAACACTTGGAAGTGTTATGGCATTAGCTTCACAATAGTCGGCCACTCTCTTCCATATGGCCGGTGAGCCCGCTACAAAAGTGGCGTTGTGATCTAATATATTTCTAACAAGCCACTCTGGATTACAAAGGGATGGTTTTGAAGGATTCATAGCAGGAATAGCTGATTTCATTCCCATAGTAATAGTAAAAAGGCTAAAAAGAGGAAAGCCTGGAAGATCAACTTCTTCCTCATTTAAATTGAACATCTCTTTTAGGCGATCTACTTGAGCATTAAAAATCTTATGGGTGTAGCGAACACCTTTTGGAGAGCCTGTGCCTCCCGAAGTGAATAATATGGCGGCCGTATCAAGAGGCTCCATGTGCTCCATTAGAGTCGTTTGTGTCCCCGAAAAGTGCTTCCATTTTCTCAATGAGGCCATCTTGCCCCAAGTAGGCCCCTTGGTCGTAACAAAATACTTTACTGAGTTGAAGGCCTTCGGAAAAAATAGGCGCATGACATGCACTTCAGGCTCAGCAATAAGACCATCCGGTTTGATTTGGGTAACCGCATTTAATAAGTTTTTTCTCCCCATACCTGGGTCGATAAAGATAGGAATAAGTCCCGCTCTAAAGATGGCAAAGGTCATCGCAGAAAAATCTAGACCTGGTCTAATAAACATTAAAACTTTTTTGCCTCTCTTAAGACCAAGGTCGTGCAATTGTGATGCGTAGAGGTTTGAGCGCTCTTCAAGCTCTGAAAAGGTCAGCTCTTCATAAACAAAGCCTTTCTCTTTGTTTACGGGTTTTCCTTTGATTGGAGCGCTTACTGCTATTCTTGTGGGATACTTTTTTGCTAGTAGGGGCAGGCGTGCAGCGATATTGGCATTCACTGTAAAAATCCTGAAATTTTAGAAGTGGTAAGCTCTGGTTCATCTTCTAAAAGGTAATGACCGGCCTTTGGTAGTAAACAAGTTTGAGCATCTGGGTAGAAGGCTTTCCAGCGCTCAAAGAAGTGAGGGCTAAAGCAAAAGTCTTGCTCTCCCCATAGTAATAACTTCTCTCCTGGAAGTTCAGGTAATGCTTCTTCTATCTTTTTTAAAGTACTCCAGCTTGGATGCGATGGTTTCATTGGGATATCCATAACAAAACGGGCCGTAGCTATACGATTTTTATAATTGTCATAAGGCAGGAGGTAGCCTCTTTTAATGAGTGGAGACAGTGGGGTTTTTACGGCCATGAATGTTGCAGGCCAGGCAAATGCATTTAAGTGTCTGACGAGCTTTTCTCCAAAAATTGGAATCTTACAAATATTTATGCTCTTCGGGATATTTTCATCTGTGTAGGCTGCCGTATTCATAATAACGGATTTATTTAAATATTGTTTAAATCGTGAGGCAAAGCCAAGACCAATCGCTCCACCCCAATCATGGACAATAAGGTCAAACTTTTTATCTCCTAAGTCTGGTAAAATCACTTCGTTAAAAAGCTGACTTAGGTTTTGAATATGATTTTCTAAGGTGTAGTCGTAATCTTGTGGTTTGCTACTTAACCCACAACCTATGTGGTCAATGGCAATAACTCTTCTGTTTGGTGAAAAAGTTCTTATAAGGTTTCGGTAGAAAAAAGACCATGTTGGGTTACCATGAACCATAATGATTGGCGGTGTATCTTTAGGGCCTTCGTCAATATAGTGAAGTTCCATTTGTTTATCTATTTTTAGATAATGAGAATTGAAAGGATATTCTGTCTTTAGCTCTTGTGGGATTGTCATCATGATTAATTTCCTTTCCAGTTTAGACCTATAATGATGCTTGTGAGTCCAGAGCCGATTCCCATAAGGGCAACTTTATTACCTTCTTTTGGGCCTTGTGTTCCATCGCCAATTAATTGCTCTAGGGTTACAGGCAGAGCGCTTGAGCCGGTGTTGCCTAAATATGGGTAAGTTCTAAATGTTGGTACTTCTTGGCAGTTTAAGGCCTTTAGAGTTAATTCCTCATGGGCCTTTCCCACTTGATGGGTAAGAACCCAATCTAAATCCTGCTCTTTCCAGTTACTTTCTTCCTTAAAGTGATTCCATGTTTTCTCTGCAAGTGCGACACCTTTGGCCATGAGCGCCTCGCTATCGGTTTCCATCATCAAAGAGTCAGGTGAACCATCTCCCTGACAAAGTACATTAGCAGAACTATCCGTAAGGACAACAGCATGAGAAATATCTGCTAGAGCTTCATTGTGTTCACGACTTCCAACGAGTATTGCTGTTGCCGCTGAGCCAATCGTTAGGTTGGCGATATATTTTTTAATATTTTTTTGATTAATTTCACCATTGCGTGCTTTTTGATTTAGTTGCTTGATTGTCTCTTCTAGTAAT
>JAFMBV010000020.1 GCA_017858255.1 Bacteriovoracaceae bacterium | reverse complement strand
TGAGTAACTAACATCGGGTATTGATAAGAGCCTTGAAAAGCTTTTGATGATTGAAAGTAGCTGCGAAAAATCACAATGATTGGCGAGTAGTTATCCATCTCCTTAACTAATTGAATGAGTATACCAATGTAACCAATCTCTTCTTTTTCTCTCTCTGGAATCGCTTCAACCATCGCAGCGATAATCTCTTCCCTACTAGCATCTTCATCCTGTTTACTACCTTCTCCTTCAGGGTCTTTAATCCTTTTCAAGGCGATCTGAAATTCCTCTTCAAGCTCTGGCCCATACTCACCCATTACTTGATAGGCGACAATGGCCGGTCTTAACTTGTCGAGATCAAGGAAACTCTGATCCAGCTGAGTTTGAAAACGAACGGAAAAAGGAATTTTATCAAGAGTATTTTCATTTATCTGAGAAAAAGCACGCATACTCTCATCAACAATGAGAAGCTTCGTTTTCTTTTCTGTTTGACCGCTCATTTGATCAAGAGTCCAGTCCTTATGCTTTTTCTGAGAACGCTTAAAGCTTTCTTCAAATTCATTTAGCTGTTCTCTTTTGTGTTGTTTTGCTGCCTTGAGTGCCTTAATTCTTTCTTTTTCATCCTCAATAGTTGCAGCCTGCTCTTCCTCCTCGTCTGTCACTTCTGGAGCATCAACAAACTTGAAATCGAGGTCATAGCAATAGTTATAATCATAATAAAGATTTTGTTCGGAACGGTTTTTTACTTCAAAGTTTTTTGATGGAATATTTTTAATGGGAATTGAGTTATCAAAATATACAATTTTACCTTCCTCTAAAAATAGGTTCCCTTCCACATGAATATAAGTTGGTGAAATGTAACCAACCCTAAAGTCATCGATAAGGTCCACCTCTTTATTTAACTTAGCTTCTGCAAATTTGGGTTTGATTACTTGTTTGGGAAAGGCCGCGGACATAGGGGCGTAAACCAAGTCATGGAACTCCCCACCCTTTACGTAGATAAAATCCACTCCTGTTCCTAAACAACTTAGGGTATCAACCTTGTCATCAACTAATCCAACTAAGGCCACGTCATGGAAAAAAGGATCACGACTCGCAAGCTCAGCAAGGCGCAACATTTTCTCTTTCTCTTTACAAAAATCAAAATAAACGATTTTCGGTTCATAACTCATCAGGCGAAGAAACTGACTCTCGGGAAGAAAACTTTTACTTATATCGTGGTTAGGAAATTCAAAATTTATGGTGGGGTAACCTGAGCGAAACCTCTGAGAAATATTAAGAAAGAACCCGGTATCGGACCCGACATAACAAACATTGCTTGCCTTTTTCTTGGGTTTAACCATAATTCTATCCCTAGAATAATCTATCTAATCATAATTAATAGATAATTTAAGTTTAATAGATTACTGGATTTAAAGATAGGCTTATAAGTAAGTAATTGTTATTTCATTGTTAAGGACTATTAAATTTCAAAGTCATCGTAAGTTTGGCCAAATTTTTCGTCATTTTCTTTCGAAAAGTATTTCCTTACAAAATACTGACCAGAGCGAATAGTACCAATGAAGCCTAACTCCTCTAGCTTCCTTAGGGCCTGGTAGATTTCCTCGATAGAAAGCTTAAGTTGCTTGGCCATTTCTGTGTGGGCCATAAGCTGACTAATGCCAAACTCTTTATAAAGATTTGGCCGACACCAAACTCTGCGATAGAGGTACATCAAGACCAAAACTTCCAAGCGATTCAATTTATAATCGACTAGAATCTCATCAAAAAATAAATCAGGAATTTCAGAGGTCGTGGGTAATTTAGAATCCTTTCGAGAATCCAATTCAGCAGGACGAGCAACCTTACGGGATTTATGACCGGCTATAATCTCATGAATGTCGACCATCACCGCCCTCCTTATAGAAAGTGATCTTTGTTAATTATGCCATAAATTGCCTCTTGACACCATCTTGAACCTAGTTCGGGAATTTTATGCCTCGCAAAACTGTTTATTAAAAGAAATTCTTAATATTAATTTTGACGGTTAACCAACAATTAGAGACATTTAAACAAATTAGCACATGAGGTAAGATGAAACCGACTATTACCGTTGCCTATTTATTTTTCTTTAATCTCTACTCAGCAACAGCTTGTGGGGATCATGTTAATAAAATGCTGGATCAAAGTTTTCCCCTTATCCATCACAGCCTTTTTAACAGTGACAAATTCGAAGACAAACAATTTCCAGATACTCAAACTCAATATGATAGGAACAACCCTAACCATAGAGGGATGAACCCTTGGCGCACGACCACCCTAAGAGGCCAAAGAAAGCTTGCCCTTACCTACGATGATGGTCCCCACCCTACGCGAACACCGAAGCTTTTAGATATTTTAAAAAGCTATAACGTCAAAGCTACTTTTTTTGTTATGGGAGAACTCGTTGAAAAGTACCCTAAAATTGTTCTAAGAATAGTTGATGAAGGACACATCCTAGCGAGTCATGATTGGCGTCATGACAACTCCAATTCAGAAAGCTTACAAGTATTTAAAAAAGGATTAAAAAGTTCAATCGAAGTTGTTCGAAAACACTACCCTGGTCCACACACATACTATCGTTTTCCTTATGGAGCCTATGCTAATGGCACAGGTTATCATCACTTAAATGCAATGCGAGAAACATCTTTTGACCTCTTTGGAGAGAATTGTATCAACTTTGCTTTTTGGGATATTGATACTTCTGACTGGGTACAAGGCATGGAGCCAAAAGATATTGTTGAAACCCTTTGGGCAAACATTTTTGGTGGAAAAGCATGGCGCTTTAAAACTATTCGTCGAAATGGCCGCATCCAATATATCAAGGAACCTTATACAATCAACAGTCCAACAGAGGGAGGAGTTGTTCTTATGCATGACATCCATGAAAGAACAGTTCTCGCCACTAAAAGATTTTTAAGTGAGGCCAGCACTCAAAATATCGAGTTCGTTTTATTAAAGGACGTCGAAGAATTTGAATATCAAAATCTATTATGCCAACTCAAATAACAAGAGAGGGAAAAACCCTCGATGCCATTCAACGCATCCATGTCCTTGCCTTAAATCCAAAGACAAACTTTGCTGAGCTCGCAACAGGATTGCTCAATATAGGATTAGAGCTCTTTAATATGAAGATTGGTATAGTTAGTGAAGTTGAAGAACAAAGCTATTCAGTCTTCAAGGTTAACCAAAATACATTTGGTATAAAAGAGAGAGATATCTTTGAGCTCGGTAACACTTTCTGCAAAGAAGTATTTGAAAAGAGAGCAACTGTTACTCATATCAATATTGGTAATGATAAAGAGTTGAAAAATCACCCTGCTTATCAAAACTCAAAACTCGAGTCCTATATGGGTAGCCCACTAAGACTTGGCTCCAAAATCTATGGGACATTAAATTTCACCTCCGACTTGGTAAAAGAAGAAATCTCGATACTTGAACTGCAGGTTTTCAAATCAATGGCCTTCTTTCTTAGTAAACAGCTTGAAAAAGATTTTCAAACAAATATAAATCGCCTCTTTTTAAGAAATTTGGCGCACGAAATGAGGTCCCCTCTCAATGGCATCATGGGGTTTTCTGAAATCTTAACTGACACTGAGTTAGATCAAGAGCAATTTGAAATGGTCGATCTGATATCTCGCTCTGCAAAAGGTCTTGAAGAAACTGTTAATGATCTGAGTGCATTTATCAAGGCTGGGAAAAGTGAGTCCTCGCATAAAGGTGGGAAAATCAACCTGTCCCAAAGTGTTAATGCACTGATTAAAGGACTTGAAGATAAAATTAACTTTCAAAATGCTTTTGTTAAGTCTGAGATAGCAGATGACATCGAACTTTCTATCTCAAATGATGTTTTTCAATCAATACTTTCTTATTTAATTAAGGACTGTTTAACTCGTCGTAGAGAAAGAAAAGAGATCATTCTATCTCTAAAAGAAGACGAAGAGTTTTTTCATATCTTCATCACCGATAATGGCCCTCATCTAACTAAAGCTGTTTCTTTAATATTAAATACTTTTGGCAGACTTGAATACTCTGGAAATAACTTTCAAATACAAGGCTTAACCTTAAATCTTTCATTAAGCTCAATTCTTATTCAACAGTTAGGTGGGCATTTAAGAGCAGAAGTAATAGGCCAAGAGAAAACAGAGTTTCACCTGGCCTTTCCAAAAGGTTACTAATTCTTCTTAATGAAGAAAACTAAATCACCATAATCATCAAGATTTTCGGCCAAGAATTTTGCCTTAGTACCATAACCCCAATATAGGTCGGCCCTTGCCTCACCTTTAATCGCACCACCAGTATCTTGATCAATGAAGAAGCGACTCATAGGAGTTTTAGCACCGACTGTACTTCTGCGTGAAAAGTCTGGAATTTTAGTATTAATAAAACCCATTATTCCTTTTCGCCAATAAATTTTTCGGTCTTGGGCCATACTTCGACCGCTCGTTAAAGGAATATTTTCCATGCCAAGAGGTTCTGTTTTAGTTATTTTCATAAAAACATAGCTCGGAGTTTGGCCGTATATTTCTTCCCACTTATCAGGATTATTTTTAAGATATTTTCTTTGCTCCTTAACTGAGACATTTGGAATATACCCTTGATCTCGCATATAAGGTCCAATGAAGCTAAAACTTTGACCGTTCGTGCCTTCATAAGAGAGAAAGTAACTTTTCTTCTTACCATTTTCCATGGTCTCTACAACTCCTCCCCCTTCTACGTGAAGAAGAAAGAGTTCATAGGGATCATTCATATAGAAAAGTTCAAGTCCTTTTCCTTCCAAGGAACCATTAAAGAGGATGTCATTTCGAGAATAAGCGAGGTCTCCTTGATTCTTTGGTTTTCTGTAAAGACCATAACGAAAATCTCCACGAGACTTTTGCTTGGCATAGAATGTCGGTGAATAATAGCCCGTAAAGTGAGCATCAGAACGTCCTTTAACAAGTGGACGATACCAACGATAATCTTCTTTCATTCTTTTTTCAAAATCTGTCTGACAGTGACCCAGGCCTTGATCTATACAACTTTTTCTATCAAGCCATAGTTGTCTGAAGGAAGTTAACGTGTCCTTCAAGACACTCATCGGATAAGACTGACCCGCAATAATCAGTTGATCATTAAGATTACGTCTATTAAAAGCAGCTTCCTGGCGGCGAAGCGCCGTCATCATGGTATCAAAGCCACCATCGTCCATCAGGCGACCAAGCTTTGTCGGCGCTAACTCTACAGCTGGTATGATTAGATCTCTTACCGCTATTTCAGCGTTAATTGAAACCATCAGACAACTCATGAGGCATATTCTAGAAAAATTCCATCTTTTTAAAAAAGGTCGCATCCCTACTCCCAAGTGATTGTTTTCTTTTATTTTAAATCAATAGGGATAGTGACTGATACGCTAAGCGTTATAGAACTTTTTTCCTAAAAATACGAGGAAGTCTGGGGACTCTCCTTGGCGATCTACTTCAATATATCCATTTCTTAGATAGAAGTTGACGTTACGTGCAGATGATAGAGTTATAAGGTGAAGCCCGGATACACCCAACTTTAAACAATGATCTTCAAAGGCCGACAAAAGATTGGCACCAACACCTTTCCCACGAGCATCAGCATGGCAATTAATATGAAGATGAGCCGGATACTCTTGATAATGATCTCTCCAGAGCTCAAGGTTGGATTGATCTAGCGAATGCCACATCTCTAGAGTCTGTAAACACCCTGTAATATAACCAAGTACAATGTTTTCTTCTAGAGCAACAAAAGTATTTTCTGGAAATTGGTCTAGGTACTGACCTAACCAACGGTTAAAGAATTTATTTTTACTCTCTTCACTTGAAAAGGAAGTGACACTAGAGGCTTGAAAGAAAATATCTTTGATCTGTTTAACTGTTTCAAGTTGGCCGTCAATTTCACAAAGAGGTCGTATCATTATCATTAACTCTTTGAAGCTGACCAAAGCTCTGTAAAGTGAGCGTAGTAACAAATATCGCCTCTTAATTTACCTTCAATTTCATTATTGGCCAAAAGCTCCTCAAAAAGATTTTTGCCTTTTAAGGTCGTTGGTAAAACTTCATAAACTTTTAGAAACGTTGCATATAAGTGAGAGTTTAATCTTCCCATAATAGACAGGTTATCACGGCCCACTCGCCCAACAAACTGATGAAATGATTTTAAGGCCTGAATCTCTTTTCTCTGAATAAAATCTTGCCAAGGTAGTCCTTCACAGGACTTTCTAAAACTCTCCCCATTAAAGTGTTCAAGCTCAATGAGTACTTCCTTAAAACTCAAGTGAGAACTAAAAATTGAAGTCTTGCATTTGGCATACTCACAGTAATGATCAATCAATTCTTGTCTTCCTGAAAAATCCTCATGGTAAACAAGAAAAAGCAAAACATCTTCTTCATTTTTTAGTTGTAGGTTCTCACCGTTTAGTTTTTCTAAAAAGATTAAACCTTTAATTTCTGAAGTCATAGTAAGATTATTGTCAGCAGCAATTTTATAAAATAATTTTACAAACTTAAAGAAATCAGTTTTGAATGCTTCCCTAAAGAAATAAAAACACGTTAACTTTTGTAAATTAAATTCTTTAAGATGGTCTTCTACTTCAGGTGAGAAAGCTAATTTGTATTTAAGAGAAAACCTTATAGCACGGCATAGACGAACAGGATCCTTAGAAAAATCTTGTCCGCATGGTCTTAGAATTGAGTTTCTTAAGTCTTCCATCCCATCAAAGGGATCTCTCAAGGTAAATTCATCAAGTGTACTGGGTGAGCCAAACTCAATACCTATCGCATTTAAAGTAAAGTCGCGCCTCTTGAAAGTCTCTTCGTAAGGATGATTACTAACTAGTATTTCTTGAAAGTCACTATGCCCATAAGAGTCTTGGCCAGTGTATTTCTCTATTCGCGCGGGCCCCAACTCTACTTCATAACTTGAATTTGGCCAACTCACTCTTAGAATGGAGAAGGAGAGAAATTCAACCTGATGGCCGTATAACTCTCTTAAGCGCTCTCCCAATCGGTTCACACGAAAGGACCAATCTTTTTCGTCATATTCAAAAGTGTGCCGTAATTCAAAGTCTAAATCATGGGGTAATACACCTGTGAGGAGCCAGTCTCGAACAGCGCCACCGACTAAGGTCAAAGAGAAACCTTCGCGAGAAACCTCTATGCAAAGTTCATAAATATTCTTGGGTAATAGAGGGCGAAAAACGTCATCATTAATGATTTGATTCTTTTCAAGTTCCATCTTTAAAGAGGTCATAACTATTCCGCTGTATTGAGAGGGTTATCAGAATTTGTAAGTCTATCTAATGTCTTGCGGATCCTTGTCAATTCAACTGCATCTTTGTGATAAACCACATAGAACTTGCCGTTTGAGACCTTAAAGTCCGACAGACTCCCCACCTTATCTTTATAGTAGGAACGTTTGAGAACGTGAAGAGGCACAACAGCAACGCCAAGTCCTTTCTGAACAGCTTGAAGCATATTACCATGAGAGTTAATGATATATTTACGATTTATTTTCTTTGGGATCTGCCCATACTTTTCACGACACCATTTCAAATAAAGACCATCGCCCTCTTCTTGAAAAAGAATGGTGGGGTAACTGGCGAGTTCATCTAATGAAATAGCTGAAGTAATTTGAAAGTCTGCTGTATCTGGAAAAACAAGGACAGACCTCTCTTCCCCTATAAGGCTCTTTTCTCCTACCGTAGGTAAACTCTCTTCAGGTAAAACGAGAAAGTCTAACCTATAATTTTCGAATTCTCTTACTAAATTTTCTTGAAAGCCAAGATTGATGGAAACTGTAAGTTCCTTGTGCTCATCCGCATATTGGAGCATCTCAGGGGCAAGCCAACTTTTACCAATCCCCGTAAGTGTTCCAATTCGGACAACACCGGACATTGATGTCTTATCATCTGTAATCTCGTCTAGGGTTTCTTCCATTTGAGATAAAAAATTTTGTGCCAAAGCATAAAGCTTTTCACCCTCTTGGGTTAAAACGACTTTTTTACCAGACCTCTTAAAAAGCTTAACGTCAATTTTACGTTCAAGATTTTTAATCGATTGGCTTATCGCTGATTGAGTAACATGGAGATCCTCAGCGGCCCTTGAAAAAGATTTTGCCTTGGTAACGGCCACCAAAGTTTGCAATTGGCTCGTTTCAATCATTTGACCCTCTATTTATTTTTATATTTATCAAGGTAAATGAAATAGATATAAATTAGGGCAGACTAATAATCAAGGTGAGTTTATTAGGGTTGAATTAAATTTATTGTTCGACACATCTCGGTAATTTTTATAATGCAGGGTGTTCAAGCATCTAAAAGTATTCTAGTTTCCGACCAACACACAGTTATATAACACATCTGAATGAGGGGGAACTCATGGGGACACCGAAAACTCGTCCGTGGGCATTGGTCATCTTGGCCATGATTTTTAGTTTTGGAGCAAATGCCCAACTTTACCGAAATATTAACTTAAGCGAAGACCTTATGAATAAAACCATAGGCGTGCGCTTATTGGACTTTGCCAAATATACCAGTGCCATTCCAGGGCTTTCAGAGAAAGATGTGGAAGAGCTTCAAGATAAATGGGATCGTTTCGTAGGCGAAGAGCACCAACTTGAAGAAACTCTAAACCTCTTTCTTCACGATTACCCTAAAAAGGGGCCTGGTGGTTACGTACTGCCAATAACGGCTTTTGGTAAAAAAGAGAGTGGTAATGGCCACGTCTTTATACAGGCCAATGCCTTTTTTGATGGAAAAAACTTTAGCGTTCAGGTGGAAAATGTCATTAATCTTAATGAGACTCTTTTTGACCTAAATGTAAGCCTTATAGAGAGAAAACTCATTGTTAGAGATAACCTAAGTGCCTTAATTATGGTCTTCCCTCTTGGTGTTGGTTCTTTTGATGAGAAAGTCTTAAACGATGAAGTTACCCTTCTTACTCCTCGTTTTGAAAATGCTTTTCTTGACCAATGGACAGCGATCTCTGAAAGAAAGAAGCCTAGATATTTCGCTGGCAAACCATTTTTAAGAATAACAACAGACAAGAATACAACAAAAGGTCATACAGCGATTGGTTTTCATGCTCAACCAAACCTCGATACCTTTATTCGTGCCTTTGATAGCCATGGTTGTATGAGAATGCAACTTCCTGACCTTATGATGATGCATGACCTTTTAAAAGCTGGTCCTCATCGTCACCTCAGTATAAATGTTAAATTCTCTACTGAGGATATTACAGATCACCCTTTTCCTAAAAAGAATAAGCCTTACAAAAAGGTACTCAATGCAGGGTCTTCTAGTAATCCACGTTGGATTCTTGATAGAGATGATTTAGTTCAAACAACAAAGGACTGGGAA
This sequence comes from Bacteriovoracaceae bacterium, assembly GCA_017858255.1. Classification (GTDB taxonomy): domain Bacteria; phylum Bdellovibrionota; class Bacteriovoracia; order Bacteriovoracales; family Bacteriovoracaceae. The sequence continues at coordinate 37,355 of JAFMBV010000020.1, read as the reverse complement.
AGCTCTGCTCCTGTAAGCCTTCTGTTAGATCGCTCAGGTGATACTCATCATGAGTTGTTTAACTACGATATGGATTGGCGAAAGAGAGAAAGGGCCAACCAAAAACGCCTTGCTTGTTACGAGGAAAATCCTTACGAAGAAGCTGAGACTAGAAGAGAAAAAAGAAAGCTAGAGAAAGAGTTTGAAAAGTGTATGAAAGATGGCCAACGAACTCGTGGCATAAAAGACCGCGTCTATAAGTGGTGGGTTCATTAAAAAAAAAGCCGCTTTACGCGGCTTTCTTTTTTTACTTTAAATGGATATTTGTTAACTTTTCTTTAATGACCTCATCTTCAACAACATAGGCCTTAAAGGTTCGGCTGGCCGTCGATTTGACCCAAGAGAAGGGATTTTTCTTGGCCACTCCGATGTAAACATCAATATGCGTGCCTTTTATCGCCCCTCCAGTATCTCCAGCAAAGAAGTAACCATCATGTATTTCTTTGGTTCCATCGGGAAGTGTGATCTCGTTACCTCGGGCCTCAGGAATGTAGACGATTGAACCGTAAGGAATTCTTGTGCGATCAACCGCAATAGTTCGATAAGGAATTAATTTATACCTTCTGACTCCATCCCCATACTGCCCTCTCGCGATTCTAAACTTGGTACGAGAGACATTCCATGAAAAGAACTTCTTGCAATCAACTTCATAACCATCAGCTGTTCCAGCATAGTTATAAGTAACGCCTGTCCCATTTGAGTCAATCACTCTGACAGATCCTTCCATCGCTGCAAAACACCAGTTCTTAAGGCTTAGAACTGGGCCTAGAGAGCTTCCAGACATATTCCTTAGGGGATATCCGGAGTTTAAAGAAGATACCTCAGGGAGGTAATAATAGGTCGCCCATAAATCTCGAGCTGCCTCTCCAATATGTTCCGGAAAACCAAAATCAAACATTCCATGGTCAACATCTGATCTCTCTACAACCAAGACTCTATAGTTCGCTTCTGCCAGGGACTCACCACCAGCATTCATTCCTTTCAGAACCATTTTATGTGGGCCCAATTCTAAAAAACTTTCTGAAAAAGAGAATTTCCCACTTTCTACACTGATTGTTTCTAAGATCGAATCGTCTAGATAAACTTCGATAGACTCAATTTGTCCCGCCACTGTTCCACTGAAGTTAGTTTCTTCACCTATATAAGCGATTGAGTTTTCCGAATCACCAATCAAGGAAACACTTGAAACTTCCTGTTGTTCACATGAAATAAAGAAGACGATTAAAAATATACAAGCGACCAGCCTGGTCGAGAAAGCGGTTTTCATAACCCCTCCTGGGTCCTAATTCTTTGCCATTTAACAACTATGATAAAAGAGGGGTTAACGCATCGCAACCTAAGGAAAAAAAATCACCCCTTTAAGCCAGTTTTTTGGTCAAGAAAAAGGGATGAAACCTACTTTTAATGGGTTCTTTGAAAGTTATTACTGAAAGGATTTTTCAATGCTTCGATCATGATAATCAAGTGCATAATCTAGAGGCCTTTTACCACGAAGGTCCTTTAACTTGGGATTAGCTCCCTTTTCCAAAAGTAGACTAATTAGCTCTCTATGGCCCTCTTTGGCAGCGTAATGAAGTGCACTTTTGCCATCCTTATCTTGTAGGTTGACTGAAGCCTTGGCCGATAGAAGAGCTTTAGAAACCTCTATATTACCTTCAAAAGAAGAGTCCATTAATAAGGTATAACCAGCTTTATTGAATGAATGATTGGGGTTAGCACCACTTTTAAGCAACAGCTCTGTGGCCTCAAAGTCTCCCGCCCCTACGGCAAAAACGAGCGGAGTCTCGCCTCTTACGTTTGCTAAATTAACATTATGACCTTCTTTTAAAAGAATACTTAAACAGCTTAAACAATTCCCCATTACCGCCCAATGGATAAGCCCTGCTCCTTCATCATCTCTCAGTTTAGGCAGTGTAATTTTTGAATCACGACTCAACTGCTCCATGGCCTCTTTAAAATGCTCACCCTTATCGTGAAAGGCCATTAACATCATACGGTTTACTCCATGCTTTTTTAAGGCCGATTCATCATGGATCTCCGTATCAATTTCATCAGAATCTTCTTCCTCACTTTCACTAATTTTTTGATTCGTAACTTTTTTAACGGCTGCATCCTGAGATGAAATAGAATCTTTTACGACACCGGAAAGAATACTTGGAGTAAGATTCTTCACTAGGCCATTTTGAACCTCAGAGTCATCTTTTAAATACAAGACAACCCCAAGAAGAAAAAGAACGAGAAATAGATTTTTTACCATTTTACTCATATCCGCCTATTAAAGAGGTGCCAGGGGTGTATCCGCAGGGAAGAATTTCTCTGGGAGGTATTCAAATTTCTCTTTAGGCGCATAGGCTTCCCATAAGGATTCCAGCGTTTTATTTTGGACGACTTTTGCATTACCTTTCCATCCTGTTAGTTGATGAAAAATTCCAAATGTTACCCTACTATTCGCACCATAGAGAATTCCTGCCAGAGCAGACGTGTGATAAAGAGTCCCCGTTTTTGCCACGAAGGTTCTATTAAGACGGGGTGACTTTAGTCGTTTACGAAAGGTACCCCCATCAGTTCCAGGCACTGCCACAAGCTTTTGAATAGCAACTCCTGCATTATCTAAAAGATTATCAAGACGTTCAATAAGTCCAACAGCGACAGCACAAGTAGCATAGTTATCAACTCTTGCTCCTTCCTTTGTAGTGTTTAGGCCTGAACCAGTGAACATTTTAACAATTGGTTCATTGCCAGCTTCATTGCCGATGATCTCACTTCCTAAGTCCGATTTAATCTTTTGAAAGTACTTATCAAAACCTAGCTCACCACCAAGTTTATCAAAGACTTGATCTGCAATATAATTGTTACTAACAATGTTCATAAACTTGAGGTAGCGCTCCAAAATGGGAGAAAGATGAACGAGGCCTTCATTACCCAAAGGGTTCTTCTCTACTGAGTAGACCTTCCCTACTTTTAAATTTAACTGCTCCCATGAATCAGGAATGGAAAGATGCTCTCTTAAAGAGAGAGGTGTTTGCGCTACAAATTGTTGATAAGCTGGCTTTAGTTTTTCCCACTTGGTTGTATTCCAAAAATCTTTTAGGTTTGCAGCTGTTCTGGACTCCGTAATATTTAAAACTTCTCCGATATAGTTTTCGGCCTTGCTATAAACGCGCAGTTGATTATTAAAAGTTATTTCTTCAAGCTCACTCACCCCATGAAGGTTTAATTGGGCCAATAAAAAGAAGAGTTTCCTTTTAGAAAATACAGGATCAAGGGATCCACTGATATGAAGCTTCTTTCCTTTAAGAAAGAATTTGGTTTCATAACGATGGCCAGTGCCAAGCTCTTCGATCGCCCAAAGGCTAGTAATAAGCTTGGAAACAGAAGCGGTCGTGACCCTCTTATATTTATTGTGTCCTTGAACCTCACCAGTACTGTCGAGGTAACAAAAACTTTGATTTTTCGCTTCAATATTAAAGTCTTTGTTTAACTGAACAAATTTCGGCACGAGATGCTCGGCCTTCAGCGTGGGCACCCACAATAGGCCCATAGCGAGAACCAGACGAATGGCAGTAAATCGATGAAAGAAGTGTGTCATTTCAATCCCTTAGGTCGTACTTTTATCTTTAACTAAAACTCGAATGGGGGCGTTATAGCGCGCAGCAACATTCATAGCAAGAACTCCTGCCTTGTGCTTTATTTTTTACAGACTGTCCTTTTTTCATGCTGCGTTGCACAGGATTTTAAGGGGTGTTAAATGTAGGAAAACCTAAAGACCCGTTGACTATATTTTGGAGAAAATATGAAGACATCACTAATTAAGAAATCAATTTGCTCAGTAACGCTACTTTTAAGTATGCAATCCCAAGCAGGCGTATTCTCGAACCTTCTTGAAAACGTTATGGCCACCATCAATCCAAATGCAGGAATTAATGGTCCCATTTATCGTCAAAAGACTAAGGATAAAGATGGCTATGGAAATGAACTCACAACAATTCTCTTAGAAGAGGCCCACCGTCAGGGTAAGAGATTTCTTAATGAAGGCAACACACAAGCCTACTATGCCTTTATCGCCTTGGCACTAACGGTTCCTAATCAAGAGGGTCTCCTAATTCACTTTAGAGAGGTAAAGGCCAAAGATAACTATTGTCGTGATAAGCGCTCTTTAGGAGATGGCATTTCTTCAAATAAGGCAAAGAAACACTTTAAAATGGCCCTCAATGACCGCGGCCTCGCTAGAGACCCAAACAATGGCTTTCTAGTTCCCTGTTCAAAACTAACGGGAGAGAGAGTGTATCGTCAGCTAATCGTTGGTGGTTCAGATGGAAGCGATGTTGGTATCATGCAACTAAGCGCCCTTTGGCATTATGAAGAATTTTTAAAAGAAGTTAAGTACGCTTCTGTTCGCTCAACGGTTCGTTATGGACTAACCTATATAATGAGACGTTATCGTAAAGCTTTTAGAGATTATGAAGCATTAGGTTGTTTTTCTAAAAGCACAGGTGAAATTGATTACAAAAAAATCGTACGTGGATCCTGGTCAGCCTATAACGGTGGCCCAAGCCAATTGTGCCGCTTTAGTGATCCAGAGAGTGCTCATAAAGGCAAAGACAAGGGCTTTAATGAAAACCTCACGAAAACACTTGCTCTAAATAATGGTGGAATTTTTGGTTTCAATAAAGAAGGCGAGATTAAGCTTACAGGAACTGTCAAAAGTGCAGTAGATGAGGCAATCTCTAACTTTGAAAACAAAACAAACAACAGAACTTATCTAAAAAGTATTTTAGGAGAGTAATTTCAAAATGAAAAAAATGGCCCTCTTGATCATTCTTATTGGAATCAGCTTGGGGGCTTTTTTCGTTTTTGGCCCTCAAGAATTACCAGACCCTACCATTGGTGAATCCCAGAACGGTAGAGAGGCTTCCCTCTTACCAAATGAGCTGCCAGAATTAGTCAATGATCATGCTCACCAAGTCTTATCCAAAGTTATCAAAAAAGATTTGCAAAAAACAAAGGCCTACAAGGCCTTTATTAATCCTTCATTAAAAACTCCTTTTTACCTAAGAGACGCCAAACTTGGAGCTGAAGAAGGAAGAGAGTTTCTTAATAGCACCTTCACCACTCTTAAGGATTGCTTTAAAGAAGGTTGCGGCCAGGAGCCAGATAAGGATGGTTTTTACGATGCCTCTAATACTGTTGCCATGATAAGCATGAAAAGAGTCTTAGAAATAGCGCTTCTTGACCCTGAATTTTTGGAAACGAAGGATTGGCTTGCTAAAGACGACCTCCTTGGTCTTCTTGATGCTCCTAACTCTAAAGTTCGTAGTCTGGCCCTCAAGAACCTTATGAGTCTCTACAATAAGGAACCGGCCATTTTTAATGAAGTTCTTAGGGCAAGTGAGGAGCTCTCAGGATATGAGGCCTCAAGCGCGATTGAGGGTTTACTCCCTTATGTAACAAAAGAAAATAAGAGAAGTTTTCTCGACGCTCTCAATGCCATTGCAAAAGAGAAGGATGGATTCACAGTAACCGAAGTGCTAGAAAAAGCAGAATCTATAAAAGTGGAAGAGAATGAAATTAAAGAACTGGGCTCAGAATTATGCCGCTTCAGTGGAGTAAAGACTCAATCCCAAAATTTTAAGGCCATGAACTATACACTTAAGAACATGGCCACAAACTCTGGAATAAATTTTAGTTTAAAAAATCATTGTCCGTAGTTAAAATCATCATAAGAGACTTCAATAAGTTTCGAGTAAGTTCCTCTTCCAATTGGACTTCTTGCTTGACTCACATCAGAGTCCATTGGCTGGTCGACATTAAGGTCATCACAAAGATGGACATTAATCTCTGTCATCTGAGCGGCAAAAAATCGAATAAAGCCATCACTAGAATTTCGATTCATCATCGTTTTACAATCTAGGTTTTGATAAATTGAAAGTTTTTTATCGTGAAGAAACTCATTAAAGTGGGCTTCTAAGAGATTAGAAAATGAGCCTCTACCGATTGTTTTCTTTTCTGCTTGGGAAATATCATCATCTTCATAAGAGCTAGTGTCTCCCACTATAGAACAAATATTTGAGTGAATTTCTAACGATTTCTTTCTAAAATAAACAATGAACTCATCTTTTGAATCTTTATCAACCAAAGAATGGCAATCCATATCTAAGTAGTTTTCAAACTGAGGTAGCGACTCCAGGTGTTCGGCGGCCGCTGGTTGACGTTTCTTCTTAGAATCATCCATACCATCAGGAAGAGGCGCTTTAGCTACTACTGAAGCACACAAGAATAATGAAAATACAAATAGAGCACAGGGCTTTAACCTAATCATAACTTTTCTCCTAAAGATTTATGCCTATATATATCCAAAATCTGTGCCAACTCGGACATCATAAAAACAACACCTTAGCGCCTATCATTGCCTCCCCATTGTTTCAAAAAGAAAAACTGTAAAAGGTTTCGACACCTTATGAATATTTTTCTTCCATCCTCCCATCATAAAAAACATTAGGACATAATGCTTTCACCCCAACTAACCCAAGTGGCCTTAGGCCCTAATGCTTACGAGGAATCAGATTATGAGAACGATAAAGGCCCTAATTATTTTAATTACGCTAATTGGATTAGTAGCAAGTGCATCCGCAAGGGCTCCCCATGAAACAACATTGGCAGATGATGTTTTTCAAATTAATCAGAATGGTAAAATTAATGCCTACTATTTAAATACATTAGATATGGAAATTGATACAACTCAGGAAATGTTTAATCGGGAATTACAAAAGATGACCGAACCATTTTCCTCTAGGGAAGACAAAATTCAAACCAATATAATCTTCATCGAAAATGAGCTTCTCAAAGTTCTGGATCAAAGAAGTAACCTTGATGATCAATTTGAAATTGTAGACAATGATGTAGAGCCCATAAAGGCCAACCTTTTAAAGCTACAAGATATTATTCGTGAACTAAATCCGTAGATAACGTTTTGACAGTATTTAGAGCAAAAAAAAACCTCCAAAATGGAGGTTTTTTTTCATTAGTTTATTTAAGAATTAAAATTAATCGTCATTCGCAAGCTTCTCAGCTCTCTTCTTCATTACTTCATCAGCAATACTTGAAGGCGCTTCTGAATAACGAGCAAATTCCATCGTGTATGATGCCTTACCTGCAGTTGCAGAACGCAGGTCATTTGAATAACCAAACATTTCAGAAAGAGGCACTTCAGCGTTAATGATAACTTCCGCATTAGGATCAGTTTCAGAACCCTGAATTAGACCACGTCTTGAAGAAAGATCACCAATAACAGTGCCTTGATACTCATCAGGAGTTGTTACTTCAACTTTCATAAAAGGCTCAAGAAGCGCAGGTTTTGCATTTCTAATTGCTTGTCTCATCGCCTGACGAGCTGCAATTCTAAAGGCCATATCAGAGGAGTCAACATCGTGATACTTACCGTCTTGAAGAAATACTTCACAGTTAATAACAGGGAAGGCCGCAAGAGGACCTTGATCCATAATATCTTGGAAACCTTTTTCACAAGCACCAATAAATTCACTAGGGATAGATCCACCTTTAATTTCGTTATGAAATCTAAAGACCTGATCTTCTTTCTCTTTATTATCTTCTGCTAAAGGACGAAGAGTCCCGATAACCTGACCAAATTGACCAGAACCACCAGTTTGCTTCTTATGAAGATAATCAAACTTTGTTTCCATCGTAATGGTTTCACGATAGTTAACCTGAGGCGCGCCAACAGTTGGAGTACAACCATACTCACGCTTAAGTCTTTCAACATAAATTTCTAAGTGAAGCTCACCCATACCAGCAATACGTGTTTCACCAGATTCTTCATCTGTAAAAACATGGAATGTTGGATCTTCTTTCATAAAGCGTTGTAGACCTTTAGAAAGTTTCGCCTGCTCAGCTTTATCTTTAGTAGTAATAGAAAGCTCGATAACAGCAATCGGCACGTGAATACCTTCACATGAAATATCTAGGTCATCATCATTTCCAACGAAAGTATCACCGGAGGCACAATCGATACCAACAAGGGCCACGATATCGCCAGCGTGACATTCATCAATATTCGCGCGGTCATTTGACATCATTCGCACGATTCGCCCAATACGAGTCTTCTTTTTAGTACGAGTATTATAAACCGTATCACCTTTATTAAGAGTACCTTGATAAATACGGGTGTAAGTCAACTGACCAAATTGTTCATCAGTTATTTTAAACGCCATCATAACAAGGTTAGCCGCCGGATCCGGATTAAGACTTACACTGACGTCGCCCTCTTTCGTGTCTTTCTTCGCCAAAGGTTTCTCACACTCTAGAGGAGAAGGAAGGTAGCGAGCTACAGCTTCAAGAAGAGTTTGAACACCTTTGTTCTTAAAGGCAGAACCCATATAAACAGGAGTAAGAGCAAGAGAGTTTACCCCGGCCTTTACACATTTATGGAGATCTTCTTCAGAAGGCTCATTTCCTTCGAGATAAGCTTCCATGATTTCATCGTCAAATTCGGCCACTGCATCGATCATTTCAGAACGAACTTCTTCCATTTTATCAACGAGGTCGGCAGGACAATCTTCAATTCTTACTGTTTCACCGTTATCGCCGTCAAAGTAAAAAGCTTTTTTAGTTATTAGATCAACAACACCACAAAAGTTTTCTTCTGCTCCAATTGGAATTTGCATCAGAACTGCATTGTGATTTAGTTTTTCTCTAAGAGCATCACGTCCTTTAAAAGGATCAGCACCCATACGGTCCATTTTATTCATGAAGGCCAAACGTGGAACGCGGTAACGCTTCATCTGACGGTCAACAGTAATTGACTGAGACTGAACACCAGCAACAGAACAAAGAACGAGAATTGCACCATCAAGAACACGTAAAGAACGCTCAACTTCAACAGTAAAGTCAACGTGACCTGGAGTATCGATAATATTGACTCTCGTCTCTTTATCAACACCTTTAGCAAAAGTTGTTCCCTTTCCTTCTAGACCTTTCCACCAAACAGTGGTCGCCGCAGAAGTAATCGTGATCCCTTTTTCTTTTTCAAGTTCCATGTGGTCCATTTTGGCGCCATCGCCACCACCACGAACGTCTTCGATTTTGTGAATTTCTCCACAGTAAAAAAGGATTCTTTCCGTCAGAGTCGTTTTCCCTGAGTCAATGTGGGCTGAGATCCCAATGTTTCTGGTTTTCGCCATTAATTTCATGCGCATCTCCAATTCGATTTTGAAGTCGGTAAAACCTTTAAAAAAGGCATTAGTACTATGTTTACCCGTGGGATATTAGTGGTTTAGATCGGCTACGTCAACGAAGCGTTACAGGTACAGGTAAAAATAATAATCCCAGGCCAACAGGGAAAAAAATCATAGACATAAACCCTCGGTTCACTTAAAAAATGACTCTTACTTAAAAGTTGAAAACCCTATGTATTGTTAGGTAGTTTGACCTTTCACGGAAGCTATAATCAGTGGGATTTAGAGGACGGGACATTTCAAAAGAGGATCTCTATGAATCGGTCAAAACACTAGTTGAGACCGAGGATAAGCATATCCATCTTGATCAACAAAAGCTCTTTACCTTATTCAGCGTGGCCTTTCAGTATTTATTATTTCTAAGCACAAAAACTCCAGGTGCCTACATTATCCGTATTGAGGACAGTGCACTTGCAGATAAGTTGGCAAAGAAATCTAAGGACTCTAGTACTAGACGCTTTATGCAGTCCTTACTTCTTCCTAGAAAATTAAAATATCAACGCTCTACCTTCTATTTGGACTTTTTTCATATTGGATCCTGGTCATTAACTGCAGATATCCCAAGGGAAAAAATTCAAGCGGCCATCGTGGTAAAGAACACATCAAATAGGCCAATGACAGAGATTGAGTTTGGTGAAGATGGCGAAGAAGAATTTGATCCCATGGCCAATTTACCAAAAGATTACTTTCTAAACTCACTTACAGAATTTATCCCTAAAACCCTCACCATTGCCTATGAATGGGAAAATGAAGGCGGATTACCTTTAAAGCCCGTTCAATTCCCTTTTATTCACAAAGAAAGAGAAAGAGTTGCTGGGCTCACACTATCTAAAGAGTTAAATCTTGATGATATGGATGAGGATGATTAAAGAATATCGAGTTTTTTAAGTAGCCGATCAGTTTCTGATTTGGCCAAAGGGCGCTGATCACTTTCACTACTGTCAGCAACCTTTCGCCAAGCTCCAACATTTTTACTGGGTTCAACATAAGCTGGGTCTAGCGTTCTATTCGACTCTACCACCTCTAATAATCCCTTTTTAATCGAATCCTTTAATTCACTCAATTCATCGTGAATTAAAACATTTCGGTTATAGATGGCATTTAGCCTGCTAATTGAAGAAACCATAGAGTCTTATCGACCAATTTGCCGAAAAGTTGAGTAGCCCAGTCAATCTAGCAATAATTTCAGCTAGTTGACACCTTTGTAATTTTTCCTTAAACCGTTCACCATTAGTGAACGCAATGCAACAAAACGCTATAATGCCTTATCACTTTTTCAAGTTAGGGAATTATGATTTTTTCAGAAATTGGACCAAATACTTTAAATAAAGAACTCAACCGGTACTTGGGAGGATCGCGTTTATCCCTTTCTCAGGTTGCTAAAAGTTTGGGCGTATCCAAAGGTCACCTATCTGAAATTAAAAATGGTAAAGCACAGCCAGCACTCAATACAGGCCTAAGAATTCTGAAAATTTGTGGACTCGAATTAGACCAAAGAAAGGCCTGGGCCCATTTCTATAACACTTCAATTTCAGAAGAGTACTTAGAGGTTCATGACGATTGGGAAAAAGAAAACTCAAGAAAGCTTAATGAAAAGGTTTCCTTTCTTCTTGCACGTGACCTAGACCTAATGAATGCCTACGTTGATATCGTTGGTGAGGAAGAGCGAGGAATTGCTCTCGTAGATTTAAGGATAGAATACGGCCGTTCAATTGAAAGCAAGCTCCAAAAACTTGTTGATCAAAATGTTGTAGAAATCGAGATCACTGATCTCGGTAAAAATTTTAGATCAGGTAAAGTCGATCCTATAATGACTAAAAACTCCAGCTATGACCTGGTTAAGACAGTTGTCGATGATCAACAGCTTCGTTATCAGGCCGGTGACAATCAAGGAACATTCAAATTTCATATTAATGACGTTGATACTGAAGGTTACAACAAGCTAACTGACCTTTTAGAAACAACAATGAAGCAGGCCGAAAAAATAATGTTCGAGCATAAGAAAAAGAGAAGATCAGGAGGCGATCGTTATGCTTTTGAGATCCTTCTTGGAAAACTAAAGTCATTTGTCATCTTTACTCTTATTGGATTAGCGGCTTTTTCAGGAACTTTGCAAGAGTCTTTGGCCCAAAGTGGAGGGCTCAGTGGTGGATCCTCTCGAGAGGCACTTAAAGAATATATTCAACAACTCGCATGGCGTGAACTCGAAAGTAGAGAAGACATTAGTATTAATTGGCCAGAAGTTTACATGCTTGGTGAGTACGTAAAGGTTAATAACCTTTGTATACTTCCTGAAGAGCGTATAATTCGCACCATAGAAGACGTTAAGGTATGTCTTAAAACAACTCTAACCAAAGAGTTTTGCTGGCTTGAGGCAGGTACCGGTTTAGAGAATTGCACGGAATACAACTTGGATACCCAAGCATTTTTAGATAGTCTAACTCTTCCCTACTCGCAAGTAGTGACTCATAGAAGATGTTTGCTAGAAGAGTACCGGCCTCAAGAAATTAACCTAAATTACTCTGGTGTCTTTGCTCGCTTTAACGACCCTAATACCGGAAGCCGTAACAATAGGACACATTTTCAAGACATAGAAAATCAGAGTCTTTCGTTTGATGTTCAAGTTTTCCAAAATCAAGCTGAGGAAACGAGAAGCTATAATAAAATGATCACGGAAAAAAACTATCAATTACCAACTTGTCTTTAATTATTGGTCGCTTAGGAGACCAGTAAATCCTTGAAAAAATTTCAACTGTTCATACTGGAAAACGAAAAGTCCTTTGTCGGATTGAGGAATTTTCTATTTGTTGGCATAAAGTGTCTAACGCAACAAACCAAATATGGGTGGTTCAAAAGTCTAGAGAGTCCTTTTGATCAATAAATACCCCATAGGGAATTTGCGCTATTTCCCTGCCTTGGCGACCCAGAAATGGGTCGCCGCCCTGCCCGGGCCAGTGAAGTGAATTGACTAGAATCTAAACTAATCATCATATTTTCCTGCTTGATGATTTTTAGAGAGTACCAATAAAGATTACCAGTGCGGCAATACTGGTAGCGGTAAGCGAATGAATTGAGTCTCCATTCGCTTGAGGGGGAGTTCTTTGGAACTCCCCTTTTTATTTTTACGTCAATTTTGTCACCAACAAAAGTTAATTTATTGTTCTTACTTCTTAATAAAATTGTTAAATTAATATCATGTTAAAACTTCTCTATATTGATGACGACATAGACTCATTAGAGCTCTATCAGGGCTTATTAAGTCCTTATTTTCAAGTAGAGACATTTATAGACCCTCAGGAAGGCCTGAGAGTTGCTAAGGAAGGCCAGTTTGATGCCATCATGCTAGATATTTACCTTCCCGGTATAACTGGTTTTCAGCTCTATGAAGAGATTAGAAAATACCCTCTGACCAAAAGAACACCAATATTCTTTATCTCTTCCGAAAATAATACCGGCAATAGATTAAAGGCCTTTGGCCTAGGTTCTGAAGATTTCATTAGTCGAGATATGGATCCAAATGAGGTCATTGCTAGAGTCCATAACAGAATCAAAAAGATGACAACAAGCGTAACGCTGGTTCTTGGAGATATTAAAGTCGATCAAGAAAATCTCCTAGTATACTGTGATAATGCCCTCTTAGAGCTTACGCAAACTGAATACAGGCTTTTGATATTACTCCTGAGAGAAAGCATAGATACTCCAGGAAAGGTCTTAGATCGCCAGAATATCATTGAATTTGTGTGGCCTCTAGACCATGAAAAAGTTTATCCTCGTACTCTATCAACTCATCTTACCAACCTCAGAAAAAAGCTTAGCTCAAAATCAGTTAACTTCGTCTCTATTCGCCAAAAAGGCTTTTGCTTAGAGGTTAAGTAGGAGATCTCCTTTCAAAAAAGAAAGAAGGGCCTTGACTCCAATTTCACTTGTTTTTAGATACGTTGAGATATTTTTGGTGAGAGTGCCGATTCCGGCAGCTCTTAGTGGGGTTGGCTCTGGTGGGATGTTGGGACAAACAAAGTGTTTTAAGTCAAGGCCATGATCCTTTGCCAACCAGTTACCTTCTTACAAAGCAAGGGTCGTGCCAGTTCATCTACGAAGAAATCTATTAACCTTTTAGGCACTTAGCTCTTTCACCTAGTCCCATAATGTGTCCTGTCGGTGGCGTCGTGCTCCCGCCATGTAATAAAGTAGGGTCAGACAGCACTACGCACAGCATTATCAAACAAACAATTTTAGAAATATTTTCAAAACACTTGGAATTCGCTACTTTAGAGTAGTTTAAAAAAAGACAGGTTTACCGCTATAAAAAGGAAAGGTGAAAGGGTGAAAGTTCAAGAAATGCGTGAGTTGGTTCAAGGACTAAAGAATGAAGGCAAATTATCCAATCAAATGGTTGAGTTTGTCTTAGATGCTAAAAAATATTTTGCTAGCGATATTAAGGCCGGGACGGACACCATGGCCATTCAAGTCACCCGTGATAACTATCATCCCTTATCAGTAAGCAACTTCGAAGAGTCACTTAACATTGCTAGCGGTGAATTAGAAATTTCTGTTTATCAGGGAACTAATCAAAAGAGCGTCACAGAGAGTTATTTAACGGACTCAAGTTTAGAGCTTGTTTTAGGATAATAACCTTTCTAATACTTTTTTAAGATTAGGCCAAAGCCCCTGTTCCTCTACGTTGCTAAAATAGGGGCTTAGTGAAATTCTTAGAGCAGATTTAGCCTGATCTTCATCGTAACCCATACTCAATAAAACCCTGCTTGCAATGACTGCACCTGAGGAGCAAGCACTACCGTTTGAGAGATCGATTCCATCCATATCAAAGACCATGGCGCTTGTGTGCGCTTTAATTCCATAAAGAAGAAGATCTATAGTGTTGCCGTTTCGGGAAGGATTAGCGATTCCTATAATTTCCCCCCGATTTCCAATGAGCTCTATAATTTTATTTTCTAAAATTGATTTTGCCTTACTTTGTTCAGAGAAATTGTAGTTTAGAATAAGATAATTCAAGGCCTCTTTTATAGAAAATATGCCCCAAGTGTTTTCAGTACCAGAGCGTATTCCAAGTTGTTGGCCACCACCATTGAGTAGCGGTAGGAGTAATATATTCTCCTTTATAAAGCTAAAACCACTCCCTTTAAGAGCGCCAAACTTGTGTCCGCTAAAAGTATAACTATCAAGTTCAGGCGCCAAGACCCGCCACTCTTCGATTTTACCTGGCGCTTGGACACCATCTACATGGACAAATAAATCAAAACGTTTTTTAATTTCACATACCTGTTTAAGTGAATTGACAACACCGGTCTCATTATTAACCCATGTCCAATTAAGCACCTTTTGGTCACTTGAGTCTGTGCTTATAATCTTTTCAAATGCTTCAACATCCAACTCTCCATTCCTAGAGACTGGAAGGGCCTTAAAAGAAAAGCCAAGAAGCTCAATAAACTCTTGTTGGTTGTTAACGCAACTATGGTCACTCTCCAAACAATAGAAGCTAAAGCTTTTTTGCTCTTTCAAACACTGTAGGGCGAGGCCTTTTATTATGGTATTTATTCCCTCTGTCGCCCCAGAATGGAAAAAGAGATTAAATTTCTCCTCACTTAAACCAAAGCAATCAAAGAGAAATTCGCGCACTTCATTAACAAGTCTTCTCGCCTTTTTTCCTAAAGCATGAACACTAGATGGATTACCATAGGCCCACCCCTCTTGCTTAAGGATCTCCATAACTGGAGGGGCCACAGGTGCCGTGGCATTAAAGTCGAGATAGATTCTTTTTGGACTATTCATGACGCAAACTTAATTGTTTTGGAGCATGAAAGCAAATCAAGACAGGTAAACAATAGAGGACTTTAGGCAAAAAAAAAGCCCCTCATCGAGGGGCTTTTTAGATGTTATAAATCTTTTATTGATTAATTTCGCCAAGTGGGCTTCTAATCGCTGAAGAAGGAGCATCAGTACTAGTTGTAGTAACACCACTGATAGCATTGTTTGTTACAGTTTCAGTAACATTCGCAGTATTAGCAACATTGTTTTCATTAGCAGCAATCTCTAATTCAACTTCTTTTGCCTTACGAGCAAGGTCACCCAAAGATGTTGTTGTTAAGTATTCTCTCATGATAATTCCAAGGTTTTGGAAATATCCCTTTGAAAGGTGAAATTCAACAGTGTTAGAAGTTTCAGCCTCTGTTCCAATGATGTCTTTTGCTGGGTTGATGTTTTCACCAACGCAATCAAGAACATCTTTAATAGAGATCTGATCCATGGCACGAGCTAAAACATAACCACCACCTGGTCCACGAACAGACTTAACAGATTGGCCATTTCTAAGCTTTCTGAAGAGTTGCTCTAGATAATGTAGAGAGATGTTTTGGCGAGTTGAAATTTCTTGCAAGCGAACAGGGTTTCCGTTTGAATGCATAGTCAGATCAAGCATGGCCCTTACTGCGTAACGTCCTTTTGATGTTAGTCTCATTGGTCTTCCTCCATAAAAAATCCAATCAATTAAAGCTCAAAATAAGCCGGTTTTCTAAAACAAATTATTGCCGTGTCGGGCTTTGCATTCCATGCTAACCCGGGGAGCCTCGAAGAAAACCTTATTAAAAGAGTTCTCTAATTCAGCTCCTCAGATATTATGACGGCCAACACTTTCACACGTCAACGGCCAAAGGAAACAAAATTGTTTTAATTTTCTAAAATAGTGTTACACAACTCTGTCACTTTTTTGAAACCTTTTAATAACAACAGCTTAAGAATGTTTTTTGAGAATTTCTGACCTTAAAAATGAAAGAAAAAACAGCTTTGTCCGATGAAAATACTCGGCATCTTTTACCGCTTATATTACTCAGACTCTTAGAGATAAATTATTGAGGATATTTTTAGTTATTTGGTAAATCTATAAGCTGTAAATTTCGACTTGAAACATTATGACCGTCGAGAGTTTCATTCATTTCAAACAATAATTCAAAGAACGAAAACTCTCTTGGTACTTCATTATGCAATTGTTTCAGATAAGGCTTACCCCATTCAACGAAGAAGTAATCTTTTTCTTCAAGATACATAGGAAGTTCTAAGTGAACAATTTCCTCCGCACTTTTCAATCGGTAGAAATCAGCGTGGACCATTTCTCCCACCTCATTAACTACAGAATAGGTGGGACTGACTGTGGTCTCATTAATATTGAGAGACTTAATAAAGGATTTTGTAAACGTTGTTTTACCTACGCCTATATCTCCACTCAAGATAACGACAGCTGGAGTCGTCAAGAAGTCCTTTAATTCAAAAATAATTGAATCAAGATCACCTTCGTAAACTTTTTTCCACTCTCTTAAGACATTCACGAAGGTGTTCCAAACTCCATATCTTCGAGCTCCTTAAAGGCATCTGATAAATGCTCAATCAAGCTACCTGCAGTCATAGAGCGCGCCCCTTCTTTAATAGCAGCGTGTTTCCCAGCAAGAGTGTGGGCAGTAAGGCCTAGTTTTATCGCATCATAAACAACTTCTTTATTAGCAAACATAGAGCTCGACTTTACTTCCATAGGGCTTTGAGCAAGTAGACCACCTAAAATACCCGCAAGAACGTCTCCACTACCTCCGCTGGCCATGCCATCGTTAGGGAAGTAATTGATGTAGATCTCTCCATTAGGTAGTCCTAAATAGCTACAAGCTCCTTTCATTAAAATACAAGAGTTCGTACGATCAACCATCGTTTTTAAGTATTCCATAGGATTCTCAAGAACTTTCTCGATTTCAGTTTGAGCAAAGTCAGCAAACTCTCCCATATGGGGAGTTAGAATTGTTGGCCACTTCCTTTGCGAGAGTACTTGAGCATCTTCTTCAATATTTAACACTCTTAAAGCATCCGCATCGATAACAACTGGCCCTGCAAAGTGATTTAGTACTTTGAGAACTGTTTCACGCGACCTTTTTCCTCTTCCAAGGCCAGGTCCTATAACAATTGAGTCCCAACGTTTTAGTTCACGCACAATTTCATCCACATCATCTTTTTCAGTGGGAATCAATCCAGTCATAACTTCAGGGATAATTCTTGAGCACATTTCGGGATATGACTCTTCCCAAGTAGAGGCAGTCACAAGACCAGTTCCCGCCTTAAGAGCGGCCATAGAGCTCATGAGAACGGCTCCAGTAAGACCGTGGCTTCCTCCCACGATTAAGCAATGACCAAAGTTATTTTTATGAGAAAATTTGTCTCTCGTCTTTAAACTGTAAGCAACATCAAAGGGGTTTAAAACAAACTTATCCCCTCCTTCTGTCAAAGGAAGAGGAAGTCCTGCATCTAAAACAACCAACTGACCAGTGTGGATAGCACCATCACCAACATAATGGCAGACCTTGGGCAGACCAATGGCCATCGTAAAGTCCGCTTCCATGGCATTACCACTCATGCCACCATTATCGCCACTAATTCCCGTTGGAACATCCACAGAGATGAGAAGTGAAGAGAATTGATTTACA
The DNA here is from genome assembly GCA_017858255.1 of Bacteriovoracaceae bacterium. Classification (GTDB taxonomy): domain Bacteria; phylum Bdellovibrionota; class Bacteriovoracia; order Bacteriovoracales; family Bacteriovoracaceae. The sequence goes on along the minus strand of JAFMBV010000020.1, from coordinate 19,588 downwards.
AGGTTAACGACATCAAATAAGTAATTTGAAAGAGGAGGTCTAAAACCAAGGCCTAAGATAGCATCAATAACTAAAAATTCATCTTGAGTTTGGGTAAAGTAAGACTCCAGCTGATCAGTATCGCGAACCTCATTAATCTTGACACCAAAATGGCGAGCAAACTTCAACTGACGATTAAGCTCCTCACCAAATTCCTCAGGACCAAAAAGAAGAAAGGCGCGAACACTGTGGCCTTTGTTGGCAAGATGGCGCGCTATCGCTAAACCATCAGAGCCATTATTGCCCTTACCGACTAAAACAATTATTTCACCAGGGTCATGTTCAGTAAGAAATGTTCTTTCAATAAAGTCAGAGCCATTACTACCCACATTTTCAAGAATAAGCCCTTCATCAAAGCCCATATCGACCATGGTCGTTTCTTCAATTTTTTTCATTTCTGCAGTATTAACCACTCTCATGACAATTACCCTTGTATTTCTACTTTCAAATTCTGAATAACCTTGGCCAATCCCTCAAAGACAGCTTGGCAAATTATCCAGTGACCAATGTTGTATTCGACAAATAAGTTCTCGGCCACTAAAGGTTTTACACTTTCGGCCGTTAAACCATGACCTGCGTGATGGGCCAGACCTAGTTCACTACATAAGTTTAGAGATTTTTTAAATTGTTCCAAAAATGGATTAGTGTCCTCACCGTTTAAGTGGGCACGAGCAAAATCACCTGTATGAATTTCTACGGCATCACATTCTATCTGTTTTGAGAGTTTGAGAATCTCCTCATCACCCTCAACAAATAAAGAGATTTTTAGACCTGGTATCTTACTCTTTAAAAGGGCACAGGCCTCTTGAACCTTTTTAAAGGTGGTTTCATTCTTAAGGTCTAGTCCACCCTCTGTCGTTTTTTCTTCCCTTTTTTCAGGGACGACACAGATCCAATCAGGAGCAGTTGCGATAGCAATATCAATAATCTCAGGGTTAACCCCAATTTCAAAATTTAAGGGTTTTCCAAACTTTTTAGTTACCAAGCGAATGGCCTCAACATCAGTATCCTGAATGTGACGCCGATCTTCACGTAGATGAATCGTTATTTGATCAGCACCATGATTCAAACAAATATTGGCGGCTTCCACAACAGAAGGATAGGACTCTCCTCGAGCTTGCCTTAATGTGGCCACATGATCGATATTGACGCCTAATCTCGCATTGATTTTTTCCATATCCTAACCTAATTCCTGTTTTACAACGTCTACTAACTTTTGACAGCTACTCTCAACAAGCGAACGATTTTCACCTTCTACCATGACACGACATTTTGATTCAGTACCGGAATATCTTAAGACAACGCGTCCTTTGGTACCAAGCTCTTTTTCTGCTTCTTCTAATGCTTTTTGAATCACTTTATTTTTAGAGAGAGGAGGTTTTTCAGCTACCCTAACATTCTCAAGTACATGAGGATAAAGCACGACATCCTCAGTTAGCTGAGAAACTGTTTTCTTATAGAAGCGCATGCACTCCACCATTTTTAGGCCGGCCAAGGCACCATCACCGGTTGTGGCCTTTTCTCTAAAAATAACGTGTCCTGAAGGCTCACCGCCAAGAACTGAGCTATTCTTCTCCATATACTCAATAATATAACGATCCCCAACTTTGGTACGGTGGAGTTTCAGGCCCAATTCTTTAAGGTAATTTTCAAGGCCAAGATTGGTCATAATCGTTCCGACGACGGTATCCCCTTTTTTAAGCACACCCTCATCTAATAAAAGCTTAGCAAAGCAGCCAATTAAAACATCACCTGGAACCACTTTACCTAATTCATCGATAATCAGACAACGATCAGCATCTCCATCAAGGCATAGACCTAAGTCTGCACGTACATTAATGACTTTCGCTTGCGCCTTACTTGGATGAAGACTTCCACATTCATCATTGATATTGACTCCGTTTGGATCAACTCCTAAACAGAAAACCTCAGCTCCAAGCTCTTGGTACATCATAGGAGTGACCTTATAGCCGGCACCATTTGCGCAATCGAGAACAACACGCATGCCTTCCATATCAAATCTCTCGTCTAAAGCAGATTTACAGTGAACAAGGTAGCGACCAAAGACTTCACGCAATCTTTTCGCATTACCAAGATCACCATTTGTCATCGTAGGGATTTGTGCGGGATTTATTATCATATCCTCTAGTTTAAGCTCCACTTCGTCGGGTAGCTTTAGGCCGTTGGCATCAAAGATTTTTATCCCATTATCATAATAAGGGTTGTGACTAGCCGAAATCATCACTCCAACATCAGCACGCATCGACTTCGTCACGAAGGCAATACCTGGAGTTGGTAGAGGGCCAGTCAAAATAACTTCGCCACCTTGAGAGCACACGCCTGCACTAAAAGCCTGCTCTAACATGTAACAGGAAAGACGCGTGTCCTTGCCCACAATGATAAGAGGTTTTTTACGCTTGGTGTGGACACTTTTAAAATATTCAGTGACGGCCCTGCCTAGACCAAATGCCACTTCTCCTGTCATTGGATAGACATTGGCCTTTCCGCGAATACCGTCAGTACCAAATAACTTTCGTTGGCCCATGAGACTCCCTATAATTTCTGCTCTGGTGAGCAACTAACATTAAGATATTATTACAAGGAAACATTAATAAATTCGGGGTGGATCTGCAAAAGGTTCACGCCATCTGGGAGCTCTGCCCTCAATTTAATTCGGACTTTCCCCTTCGCGTTATCAGGAATTTCGGCAATTACTTTCACTTCGCTGGAACGCATTGCATCTTTTCGGTCCGAAGACACCAAAACATCTAACGCCACACGCTGATCTGAAGACTGAAACCTAGTGTGTTTAGTTAAAAAACTGATATTAATATTTTTTAGCGTAAGGTTCGCCTTGTTTGGCCTAATCGTATAGGAAAACGCCACATCCCGCTTTTCCTCGATAACAATTCTTCTATCTACATTTTCTAGTGGCAGGCGCAACTCTCCCTTACCTTCTAGTGTCGACAAATCAACAGGAAGTGTATTGAGTAAGACCGTCTTTTTTAAAACACCATAAGGTCCACGAATCATAAACTCTTTGGGTTGAAAGGATTTTTCGACGAGTTTTAAATCTTTTCCAACTTCCCCAACTGTCCTAAGGCGAATAGGAACCAATTTTTTAATTTCTCTCTCTAAAGACAGAACGACTTGCTTAGGCTCAATATCTTGCACCTCAACACCAAAAGGTAAGCGCACCATATTCTTTTCAAAAGTCACCGCAAAGGTCTCTTGCGTATAGGGATAATCTCTAAGGTCAACAATCAGCTTTTCTTGTGATAGGTCTAAGTCTTGAACAAAGGCGCGAGAGCCCTTGAGCTTAACCTTTACAGTAGTGGGTATTTCAACATTAATGGCCAAACCTGAAGGTGTAATCATAGCAAGAGGCACTCTCTTCTCTACTTCTAATGGCTCAGAGTTGAGTACATAGAACCACATAGTAACAGCACAAACCAGTGAAATGACTTTTAGCATATGACGGGATTTCGTTTCTTTGATCATGTAATATTATCCCGGAACTTAATGGGGATGAGAGTCTCGTCGAGCTTCTCTCTGGCCACAAGGTGTTTCAAATACTGGCGTAGAGTTTTTGAGTTGTCACAGTAATAAAAACTACCGCCGACGGCAATGTTCATCTTACCTGTTTCCTCACTCACTGTAATTGCAACCGCATCAGTATCCTCACTAATGCCAAGGGCCGCACGATGACGGGTACCGAGGTGACGATCGATTTCGGAATTTCTTGTTAGAGGGAGAAAACAACCAGCACCGGATATCTTTCCTTTGCTAATAATAACGGCTCCATCATGAAGAGAAGAGTTTGATTGAAAGAGGGCGTAAATAAGGTCTGAGTGAACTCTGGCAAAGATACTTGAACCTGTTGCAAGAAAATTTGCTAATCCATGATTACGTTCTACAACAATAAGGGCGCCAATTTTTTCACGACTTAGTGCCTGACAAGCTTCAACTATTTCATTGATTTCAATGTGTTCTTCACCATCTTTGAAGAGACCAAAAAATCGTTGTCCTGTTCCAAAAGTGGCCAAGGCGTTTCTAAATTGATCTTGAAAAAGAATGATGGCAATAATAAAGAATGAATCAAAGAAGTGATCGAGAAACCAATTTAAAGAATAGAGCTTGAACGAATGCCCTACCCAAAAGAGGCCCATTAAAATACCTACCCCTGTAAGCATTTGAACAGCACGTGTTCCATAAATAATGAGAAGCCCTTGATACAAAAGGAAAGTGACAATGAGAATATCAACCACATCTTTCCATGTGATCTGATTTAAAAGGCCTTGCATATCCAACTTATCGGTTTTGTTAGAAGATATTTGAGCAGAACCCTTGAATTTGAGACATCTAGGCCGTTAAAGTTGAGAAATGAAATCAACTACCCTCTTCCAAAGAACAACTGGTGATCAGTTTTATGATGTTACTGCCCTCGTTCGTCAGAAACTTGCAGAAGACCTCTTAGTCGAACCTCTCCAGTCTGGTATGCTCCATCTCTTTTTAAAGCATACCTCTTGTGCGTTAACTATTAATGAGGCCTACGACCCTAAAGCGGCCACAGACATGGAAAAGTTCTTACGCCATTTGGCACCAGAGAACCTGTCTTTTATTGAGCACACCGATGAAGGTTCTGATGATAGCCCCTCTCATATGAAGGCCATTATAACAGGACATAGCCTTTCTATTCCCGTTTTATCGGGACAATTACAACTAGGTACCTGGCAAGGTATTTATTTGTGTGAATTTCGAAAAGACCCAAAAGAGAGAACAATTCTCCTCACTTTTCAGTGAGACTGCCGCCTGATTTCACTTAAGATACTTTGACCCCAAATACGCGACTCGCTTCGAATTAGATGAAGGCCATCATTTGGACTAGTCTCACTAAAGAAAGGTCGACTATCAATAAGTTCACAACGACTACCTATTGCCGAACTTAAAACGGCATAAAACTCATCAACGACAGCAGCTGTCTTTTTATAAAGAGTTCCCTCTTTATGATAAGTAGGCCCGATCCAAGAACAAGTAGCATCCTGAGGTAGTCCATTTAACATCTTTTCAATTTCGGCCGTTAGAGAACTGCGGCTCCCAACTGAGGCCACTGACTTGCCACCGATTTTCTTATAACTAAACATATTATCCCCGAGGTTAATGAGGACATGTTTAGGCGGAGTATTTTTTATGATCGTCTGTAAATTATCAGTTCGAGAACTTTCAGTTCTTGAATATTTATAACTAAAATCGACTCCATTTTTTTCTGTTATTCCACACCTTGTACTAGGCCGACTGTTTCCAGTCCAACTCCTAGGTCTTGAGCCACAAACGGCATAATAACTAAGCGTGGCTCCAGAGCACGCCTCAATCGCGTTTCCAACAACATTTCCTAATCGCTCACTACCACTCGTTGGATTTTCCTTAGGAATTACACTATGACTATCTCCGATATAAAGTACTCTAGAGTTTTCATATTCTGGATTCGGACAAGCGTCTGTACTTTCAATACTGGCAGGAACACGTGTTACACAATTAGCATTATCAGTAGGAGGGTCGACTACAACATTTACCGCTGTAGTAATGTCACCACGATCAAGACTTCGCCGCACAGTCTCGGCCTTATCTGGTGAAAGAGTTTCGACTAAATCATCGTAGCTTGTCTTAACTTCGGAATTACCTTTTAAAGTTCCAGTAAAATTTTGCCAAGTTTCACAACTTGTTAGCAAAAAGCAAAAAACCACCAAAGAATGGTGCTTTTTTGTTTTTAGATTTTTTATAAAATTACTCATTAAGCAGCTTTTTTCTTTTGTTCAGGAAACTGATCTTCGAGACCATCTAAAACATCACGAGAAATAAGAAGTTTCTTTCGAAGCGCCTCTCGGCTAATCCCCATCTCTTTTGCTGCTTTCGATTTATTTCCATTACAGCGTTTAATTTCAGAAATGATCATCTCTCTCTCCACAATCGCCAGACGATCTTTCAAAGTAATATGAAAATCACCTACGAAAGGGAGATCCCCAAACATTCTTTGCTTCATTTGCGTATCAACAAGTGGTGAGGCACTACCTTCTAGTTCTACTTCACTGATAACGTGTGCCTTAGGATTGTAAAGAACTGCTCTTTCAACCATCACGCGCATTTCTTTAACGTTACCTGGCCAATCATAATCCTTGATTTTATCCATCATTTTTGGAGAAAAACTTTTAAGGAGTAGACCTTGTTTTTTACACTCTATTTTTAAGAAGTATTCTACGAGTAAAGAAATATCCTCACTCCTTCTCCTTAAGGGTTCCATATAAATATAGGCTTTTGAAAGGTATTCATAAAGCTCTCGATCAAAGACACCTTCGTCTACAAGTGCCCCTACATCTTTGACTGAAGTGGCAATAACTCGCACATCCAAAGATATCTTTGTACCTGGAACGAAACGTTGATCTAAAATTTCGAAAAGCTTTTCTTGATAGGCCATCGGAAGGGAACCAATTTCATGAAGAATTAAAGTTCCACCCTGACACTTTGTTAGCTTACACTCTGTTTCATCACCCCAAAGCTGACGTGCAATAGCGTCGATATTTTTGCTATTACAATCGACCACTTCAAGACCCTTAAGCCCTCTCTGCCCCTCGCTGTGAAGGATAGTTCCATAGAGGCTTTTTCCTACCCCATGCTCACCTTGAATAAGGCAAGGTGAATCAAGATCCTTAAGCTTAATAATAGAGTTTCTCAAAGACCCTAGATGAGGTGTCTTACCTATAAGAACATGGTCTCTATCGTGATAACTGGAAAACCTGCGAATCTGAGATGACTCACTCATTGGGTTGTACTTATGAAAAACAGAACTGAAGACGAGGGCCAAAACTTTCATGGTCTTTTCATCTTCAACAGTAAAGCGATCCTCATTTCTTTTATTAATAACTTCAATAACCCCAATGATTTTATCTTCCCTATTATGTATAGGGTGACAAATAATGGAGCGGGTTTCAAAGTTAAATTTTCTATCAAAGAAATCATTAAAGCGTGTTTTATCGCTTATCGTATCAATATTAAGGGCCACTCCAGTCGTGAAAACACTCCCAGCTATCCCTACTCGATAATCAAATTTAAGTGTGTCTTTATCAATCCCTAAGGCAGCGACGGCCTCCAATTCATTGGACTCTGGGTTGATAAGGAAAACGGAGGAACGATGAGCATTCATAACTCTCACAACTTCCTCTAACATAGTTTCAAGGAAACCTTCTTTATCACCAAAGTGAGTAATATCTTTAAATAGTGACAAGAGTAGAGAGAACATTTCAAAACCATCACTGGCCTTGGTGTATCGATCCTTTAAGGCAGAATCTATGAGGCACTCTTTTAGTCTTTCTGTAGAAAAACTCATGACAAATTGCTGTAAAAACTTATTAATTTTAGCCTCTTCATCTATCTCGATACCATAAATAATAACGTCATCATCAATGGCATTACAAAAGGCCCTTACAACTCTTCCCTGAAGATCCAAGTGATTTTTTTTGAACTGGAGACTTATAACAAGCTCTGTTCCCACACTTATTCTTTGGGTCGTAGAAAAACCAAGACCTGTTAGAGAGATGTCCATTAGAGTTCCATCTTCGATGTACTCGTTCTTACCGACGGTATTTTCCTTTTCAACTAGAAATCGCAGGTTGTCTGCTTTTTCAACTGGTAAACGAAAAGATTGGTAGAATTTAAATTCCGAAAAACTAGCTAACATAGCTCTCTCTCCTAATGATCAGGTATTTGTCCTTAGGTCTTTTCGGAGTAAATCTGTAAAGATTTAGAGAAAGTGCCAAAATTCAATGGCATTTTGAGTAAATTTAATTACTTAAGAAGAATTTTAATTAGAACGAGTCCCATTCAAAGGTTTTACATCCCTATCAAGGGCCACAAAGCCTTCACCTTTAATCTCATGCATGACCGCTGAGTGAATAGAATCTTTAAAAAGGGCCCAATAAGAGCTGGTCTTGCCTGGGTCAGAAGTTGGGAGTTCTAGAGTAAAGGTAGGAATATTTCGTTCATTTCCAGCATAGTTACCGAGACTTCCAGGAAAGAAAGGATAATTCTTAATTCGGTATCCCTTTGCTTGCTCACTCATTCGAATAAGCAGTTGATTGGCACGAGATCCAACAATACCACCAGTATGCTCACTTGCAGGCCCATCATAATCGAGCATGCTGAGAGGCGCGTGCACACTAATAATTTTATCTGGCTGATAACGATAAATTAAATTCACTTGAAAAATCGTCTCTGGCTCGCTCATCGCCTTCGTACCAGGGTAGCGACGTTTATCTTTACGGTAACGTGAGACCCAACTCTTCATGGCACTTTTTACGAAGTCATAAGTAGGAAAGTTTCTGTTTACATCCACACCATTAGCATTGGTACGAGTTGGTTTTTTAATAAAATAAGAATCAGGATTGACTAGTGGGGCGACGATAACCAACTTACCTTTCAAACTGGCCTTCTTTCCAGTATGAGGATCACTAATGGAGCCCTCAGTAACTTTTTCCATGTAGTCTAAAACATCATAGCAAAACTTAATGGGCGTAATCTCGTCTCCATGAACACCACACATAATAAGAGTGATTTCAGTCTCTGCTTCATTTTCGGCAGGTTGACCATAAGTACGCCATAAAAGAGGCTCACCTTTTACAGAAGTCCTAACGAACTTCCATGCATAGTTCTGGCAATTACTCTTTCCCCAACCATAGCGTGTAAAGGTTTTTTCAACCTTTTCACAATAGTCGGCTAAAATATGTTCTTTTTCTTCCCGAGTTAGTGAAGGATATTTTGAGGTCGACTTCTTTTTTCCAGACTCTTTAATTTCTAAACTTTTATGAGAGGCCATATTCTCTTCAACTTCTGACTCTTTAACTGGCACCTTTTTTTCAAGACCATTTATTAGTGTGGTTTCTCTCTTTTGAGTGTTCTCATTCAGGGAGTGGTCAACACCAGTACTTGATTGTGTTTTTTCTTTCCCTAGTGAAGTGGGTTTATTATCAATGAGCTTGGTCACACGAGAACATGAGAATAAACCAAAACACAAAGTGATAACCAGATAGCTAAAGGATGAAAAAGAAGAATGACGAAAAGTTTTACTCATATCTTTTAAACTCAGGGGGTCTCCACAACAGGGCCCCTAATTTATTATAATATTAATTCTAACCCTATTGTAGAAGAGGAAGCCTTGTTCAGACAAATAATTGTTTTCACTAAATCTGCCACCTTACCAAGCATTCAAGGGCTGAAAGCCGCGGCAGACCAGCTAGGGTTAACTTTAAAGCTATTTAACCCTTTTCAAGAGCTAGCCTGGGACAGCGCAGCAGGGGCTTTGCCGACTAAATCAGTACCCTATATTTCTTGGGACTCCATAGGAAATCAAGAACTTATCCTCCTTAGAACCAGCGGGATACTTTTCGATGATATCGACCTTTACCTCGGAGAGGAGCTTAAAGAGAGAGGCGCCCACCTCCACTGCCCCATCTCCAGCCTTCAAATCTTACGAAATAAAAATCAGCAAGCTCTCTGGCTATCTCGTCAAAAGCTTGCCCATGTAAAGACTCTCCTTAAACGCGGTCCTCTCACCACAGAAGAGCTAGAGATGTGGTGTATTAGCAAGGAGTATGTACTCAAGTCGGTAAGAGGAAATAAAGGCATTGGGCTAAAGAAATTTAGTAAAGACGAGCTTTTGACCTTTTGGGAACAATTACAATCAGGACATGACCAGCGCTACCTCATTCAACCCTTTCACGGTGATACGAGAGAAATTCGCCACCTCGTAATAGGCAAAGAGAGTTTTTTTATAGAGAAGTTACCCGGTAGTGACTGGCGCCGAAATGCTGAGTTCAGTATTTTTGAAAAGGCGACCTTAAAGGATACAGAAAAAGCTACTCTCCTCGCGAATGCTAAGCAAATTCAAAACGAATTAAAGGCAACGTGCTTTGCGATAGATTATCTTTTTGTTGAAAATAACTGGGAATTATTGGAGATCAATGCCAACCCCGGTCTTCATGAGGCCAATAAACACTTTGAGGTAAATCTTTATGAGACTTACCTCAAGTCTTTTCTAGCGATCTAAGCTTGAATTTCCTCAGGCTTTGGAAGGCGTGATACCAAAACTAATGGAATGATTAAGAAGACTGCGCCTAAGAAGTAAGGGGCACTAGCGCCTTTTTGCCAATAAAGAATAGAGGCGATAATTGGACCAATAACCCGGGCCAAAGCTCCAAGGGAGCGAAAAATACCAACACTTCTTCCTTGATATTCTTGAGGAGTATAAAGGCTCACTAAAGTTGTTAAGCAAGGAATGACCATGGAAGAACCGACGGCCAAAAAGAAAAGTCCAAAATATAGAAGCCAGCTTGATTGGGCAAAGCCTATGGAGACGAGTCCTGGAACCAGAAAGACTAGCCCTTGTAGCGCCATACGCTTTTCACCCACTTGATTGGCCTTTCGACGAACATAGCCCCCTTGGACCATAGCAATCCAAAAGCCTATAAAAATAAACATGTAAGCATTATCCATTGAGGAATAGTTCAAACGTTCTGCCGCAAGGAAAGTCAGAGTGAACTCCATTCCAGAGAACGCCATTAAGAAAAGAAAGTAACCAAAGTTTGTAAGGTTCACACCTTTATAAGGAAGAGGTTTGAATAATTTTAAAGGATTAAAACTACGGTCAGTTTCAGACTTCCCTCTCTTCTCAGGAGGTAGCGTTTCTTTGAATTTCTTCAATAACCAAACAAAGTTAAAAGCCGATAATACAAAAGCTAAAGCGGCCGGTGCAGAGAAAGGATTCAACCCATAAGCAACAAGCCCAGGGAAAGTTTTAGTTAAATCAACAAGGGATAAAATACCCCCCATCGCAGGTCCAATAATAAAACCAAGAGCAAAGGCAATTCCAATTGTGGCCATACCGCGAGAACGGTTTTCTCTGGTGGTGACATCACCCACTACAGCTGTAGCAGTGGATATATTCCCCCCCATGATTCCCCCGACAATTCGGGCCAAAATCAAAACAGTAAATGATCCACTAAAGAACCACAGTAGATAACTGAATGCGAGAAAGAAGACAGAAATAAGAAGCACAGGCCTGCGCCCAATACGGTCAGAAATAATGCCCCAAATGGGTGCTGCTATAAATTGCAACAAGCTATAAAGAGCTCCTAAGGCCCCACCAAATAGAACAATTGAACTTATATCTCCGCCACCGAGATTCGTTAAATTAGTAATTGAGCCAAAGATTAACTTTAAGAAAGTATTATCAGCATCAACGGTCAAATAATGTTTCGCAAGTGCAGGAAACAGAGGAAAAATAATAGAAAAGCCGACTAAATCTAAAAACAAGGTTAGAAATACTATTTTCAGGGAACCTTTCGCCTCAGGGCTTAATCCTGGTTTGTCTAATTTTACCTGTGGCATATCTTTATAGTCCTGGTTTTGAAGATAATAATATTGATCATATATAGTTAATCGATCTGATTCACAGTGATGATAAACGAGTTCCGCAAAACCTTCACACCATTCATCATCATCATTTAAACAAGGTATAAACTGGACCTTGCCGTGATGTTCTTCTAAGTCTTCTCGTAATTCAGTGCCAATTTCATCCACTGTTTCTAAACAGTCAGCAACAAAGGCAGGACAGTAAATTGCGATACGCTTTTTTCCTGCTTTTACTAAGTCTTCACAATATCCATCTGTATAGGGAGTTAACCACTCTTCCGAACCAAAGCGAGACTGAAAAGTCATATGAATATTTTCAGGGTCAATCCCCTCAATTCTATCCTTCAATAACTTAAAAGTTTCATAACAGTGAAGAAAATAAGGGTCTTCTTTTTGAATAACTCTTCTTTTTGGGATGCCATGAAAACTAATAACGACAGCATCTGTTCCACCGTCTTCTTCCTTAAACTTTTTAAGGTATTTATTCATCTGGTTAACGGAACAATCAATGAAGCATTTAGCGCGATGAAAATCGGTAAAGAACTCAAAAGGAGGGATCTTTACTCTTCCCGAGAGCTCCTTTGCAAAACCGTCCATGCCACTAGCAATAGTGGCCTCAGAATATTGAGGAAACATGGGGATGGCCATCAAACGAGTGGCCGGATGATCACTTTCCTTTAAGTCTCTCTCCCAAGAGTTCCAAACATCCTTCACTCTAGGATGACTTAATAAAAAGGCATGATTAATTTCGATGGTTTTTTTTCCAGCTTCAGGAAGGAGCTTCTCCACTTTTTTAGCAAAGGCTTCAGTGATGGAAATAAGAGGGAAAGATTTATTCTTTTCATCCCAAATACGCGCATAAGCTTGGGCACTCTTCTTTGGCCTAAAAGGCAGGACAAATAAGTTAAGAATAATCTTCCAAAGAAAGGGGTTAATATCCACAACCCTTGGGTCCCCTAAAAATTCCCTCAAATAGCTTCTGACATCCGAAACCTTTGGAGATTTGGGTGAACCAAGCTGAACAAGAACTACTTTTGTCTTACGGTCTTCTACCCCATGCACAGGCATTCCTCACTTTCCCAATAGTGTTCTTTAAGATATGTTGGAGAGACTAGCATAAAGCCTTGATATTGAATAACTTTTGGGGACGCGTTATGGCCAAAACAACTAAGAAAAAAACGAACAAGTCTTCGACGGCCATTGGCCTGAAAAAGAAGAAAGCTGCCCCTAGCAAAAAGGGTCGTGAGGCAAAGGAATTGGCGAATTTTAAACTCGGGGAATCTCATACAGACTATCCGGAAACTTACGCCCCCCATGTCCTTGAGGCCTTTCCTAATAAGAATCCTAGTAAAGAAGCTTGGACCAGCCTTCTTTGCACCGAGTTTACATCTTTGTGCCCAAAGACAAATCAGCCCGATTTTGCGCGAATCACGATCAACTATATTGCCGATAAAGAAATGGTGGAATCTAAGTCCTTTAAACTCTACCTTTTTAGCTTTAGGAACCATGGAGATTTCCACGAGGATTGTGTTCAAAAAATCTGTGATGACCTCGTCGCTCTTATGAAACCAAAATATATTGAGGTGATTGGCGAGTTTACCCCAAGGGGGGGGATCGCGATCTACCCTTTCGCTTGCGCATCCAGCAAAGAAACGCGCTTTCAAAATCTGTTGAAAAAGCGCCAAGAAAACTACGCTCCAGGTCTTTATACGATGCCCTTTTCACGTATTTATTAAGGCTTAGGCCCTAAGAAAGACAAAAATCTGCCACTTTGACCCAAGCTGTGTTAAATTAGTCACAGTATTATAAAGATCAAGGATCTACTTATGTTTGGTTTAGGAATGGGCGAAGCCCTCATACTACTAGCAGTCGTAATTCTCCTTTTCGGTGGAAAGAAACTTCCAGAGCTTGGTAACTCAATGGGTAAGGCGATAACTAACTTCAAGAAAGGTATGAAGGAATCGGCCAATGACGATCAAAGCTCAATTGATAGCAAGAACGAAAAAGACGCTTAATTCTTAATGAAAGGAAAATTGTTGCACGAGTTGTAAGACGATTGGCCTTTCAGGTACACCACCATCCAAAATCTTAAAACATTCATCAACCAATGCCTCATAAGAGATATTGATTTCTTTTTCTTTTAAGAGCTGGTCTGCATAACGAACACAACGATCAATAAGCTTATTATTAGATGGTCTAACATAAGTCATAACATTACTCTCATAACGACCCATCAACCCCATTACTAGTGTTGAGTGCATGTTAAGTAGCATTTTTAGAATCAAATGAGTGCCCAAAGGGTCACTCTGAGGAACAGGAAAAAAAGATTGGAGATTGCCAAGTTCAAAGAGCAGCTGATCTTCCTTTTGCCACACATTAAAAGTTTCAAATTCAGTTACTTTTGAAGAACGCCAATGAAAAACTTCACGAGAAAAATTGAAACCCAAAAGACGATCATGCCCTGCTTGATCTAATACATCAGGCCACTTTAAAGCCCTTGGCGCGCGATAAAGAAGTTTCTCCCACGCTTCATTTGAATTTTGTGATTTAGGAAAGGCCAAATAACACCAAGAAGGTGGATGATTTTGATCCTGCTCATTATCAAAGCCCCTTAGATTAAATGTGGGACTCCGCTCAGTGGTATCAGTAAGCACACTTATCGCAAGATGCTGAGAGGGTGTGTAATAAACAAACTTCCCTTCATTATATATTGAAGCCTCTTTTTGAATAAATGGAATAAGGTGTTCGTGACTGAGGTTTAGATACCAATCTTTTAAGGTCTGAAGATAAAATAAAATATCCTCTTCACTCCCAGGCTGAAATAGGGCCGTCCCAATCGCCGCGGTTAAAATACTAGAGGCCTGTAAACGTGTAGAACCTGTCAAAGCCTGAGGCCCCGTTGTGAGGTCAAGTTTTTCAATTCCCTCATGATCAAATATCTGGCGACACCTCTCAAGTTTTTCTCTTAAAAGCTCGGGAGGATTACAAAAGAGAAAAGTACATTTTCCACCAAGTTCTTGGGAGGCCAAGGCAGTCCCGATAACCCATGGAGTTTCTCCTCCCTCTGTGGAGGCCAACAGAAGATCATTACTTGAAAAGCCCAAGTCTTTGAGCTGCTGTACTCCATACTCAGAATAGTCTTCAAACTTTTCAATGCTATGAATGAGTGCCAAGTCACCACCGGCCATAAGGCCGACAATTTGATCACCCTTATCAGGGTTTAGCTGGCGCCATAAGTTTTCAATAACTAAAGATAACCGTCCAGTTGCTCCGCAACCAGAGAGGAAGACTCGTCCACCACTTTTAAAACAGGTCTGTATTCTTTCAGAGAGAGCATGAATTTCTTGGTACTTCCCCACCAAAACTTCAAGCATTTGTTTATCAACTTTTAAAAATGACTGTATCGCCTCAGTAGGGTTTAGTTTAATAAGCTGGGATAGACCTACCGTTGCGGGATGAGGCATTTCCGTAATAAGGTGGCCCAATCGAAACTGATCAGAAATTTCTAAAAAATTTTGAGCTTTTTTATGACTAACTGTCATTAGCGATTCGATCTTTGATGACATCAATAAGATCAAATAAGTTATAGGGTTTTGTAATTAAGCAAGTTCCACCCAATTCTTTTAGGTGAGATTCACTAATCTCCATATCGCCGGTGCAAAGATAAAATAAAAAGGGATGGGAATATGTTTCTTTGAGAATCTTTAAAAGCTCAAGTCCTGATTTACCAGGCATATGCGCATCAGAGATAACGACACTAAAGTTATCTGTGCCTAAATTATTTAATGCCTCTTCTGCCGAATGAAACTCTGAAACTTTGAAATCTTCCATCTCTAAAGATTCACAAAGAATGTTCGCCAAATCAACTTCGTCGTCAACAACAACTACGTGGCATTCATTAGGAGACAAGATAATTCCTTCGTTGATAATACATAGAGATATTTTAGGGCCAATAGGGATTTTTACAAATATAAAAAAAGCTTCCGATTGGAAGCTTTTCTACTTTTATACTTAAGATTTCTTAATTTAAACTATTCAATGATCTCAAGAACTGAGCGTTTCTTAAGCTTCGTAGATGCTGCATTAAGAATAGTTCTTAGTGCACGGGCCGTTCGGCCTTGCTTACCAATGACTTTCCCCAGATCAGTTTTATCAACTTTAAGTTCAATAACCGTCGTTTGCTCACCAACTATTTCATTAACAGATACATCTTCTGGCATATCTACAAGCTGCTTGCTTACATATTCAATTAAATCTTTTAACTCACTCATTTCTTTCTCTCTTATCTTAATTAAGCGATAAACGTTAACCGCTTAAGTTCGCAACTTAAAACCCAAGAAACCTTAAAAAAAGGTTCTTAGATTTCAATCTTCTCTAATGTACTGAATAACTCAGAGACTTAAAGCTGAACTTTAGCTTTTTTAAGAAGTGACTTAACAGTGTCACTAAGGGCTGCCCCTTTATCCATCCAAGCTTTGATAGACTCTGCCCTAACATTCTTTAGGACTTCACCATCATGTGCATTTGGATCATACTGACCAAGGCGCTCGAGAAAGCGACCATCACGAGGATTTCTTTTATCTGCTGCAACAATTGTATAAACAGGACTATGTGTTCTACCACCGCGTTGTAGTCTAATAACGACCATGAACTTCTCCTACAAATAGGTCCAATAATAAGACTGAAAAGTAAGGAATTTTCGAAGATAAGTCAATTAAAACTGGAAGTTTTTATAGTACTTATGTCCATAAAGCCCTTAAATTTGTTAAACTTTAGAGTATGAAGAGCTTATTAGTTGGATTATTCATCTTTATCCTAGCGCAAAGCGCCATAAGTAAGACAATCGACTTACGGAAAAGGCGTATTCCTGGAATTAAATTAAATTACACTAATACGGTTCTTTTGGAGCAGACTGCACGCATAAATACCAACGGTCCTGCCGACACAGAGAGGATTCAAGTTACCATGACCTGCTATAAGAAATGGAAAGTCCGAGGACGAGACAGCACTAGAACTTATCAGTGTGACCCCATTGAAATGGTTGTGCCGGCACCTAAAGAACCCTAAGAAATACTAAGAAACCTTCTGCAACTATATTCCTTCAATCATCTTTAAATTCAGTAGGCGCTAAAAGAATCCCCCACCCCAAGGTCCTTTCTTCTTACCTTTTTTAGGTTTCTTTCCAGAACCAGGTTCTTGGCGAAATCCAGGGTTTTGGCCAGGCATTCCAGGCATTCCAGGCATTCCCGGCATCCCACCCATTCCACCTTTCATCATTTGCATCATTCCGCCCATCATCTTTTCCATTTGACGAAACTTTGCAATGAAATCTTCTACTGCTTTTATGGTTGAACCCGAGCCCGAGGCAATACGTTTAATGCGGGACTCTTTAATTAATTTATAGTCTTGGCGCTCTTGCTTGGTCATCGAATCAATAATAACCCGCATACGCTTCATATCGTCTTCAGCAGGACTTAAATCACCAACTTCTCTTAGAGCACCACCCATGCCAGGAATCATTTTAAGAATTGAAGACATGGAACCGAGGTTTTTAATCATATCCATTTGCTTCATGAAGTCTTCAACAGTGAACTTACCTTTCTCAAGGCGTTTCATCATATTTTCCGCTTCGTTTTGATCTATGGCCTCTTCTGCTTTTTCAACAAGTGAAACCACATCTCCCATGTCGAGAATTCTTCCGGCCAAACGGTCCGGATGGAATAGCTCGAGATCCTTCATCTTCTCACCAGTAGAGATATATTTAATGGGGACCCCAGTAACATGGCGGATAGAGAGCGCTGCCCCACCACGAGCATCAGAATCCATTTTAGAGAGCACAATCCCAGTTAAGCCCATTGCCTCATGAAAGATTTTGGCAACGTTTACGGCCTCTTGACCTGTCATAGCATCTGCAACCATTAAGACTTCAGGGTTCAAGTCTTTGATTTCTTCTTTGACCTCTCTAAGCTGGCCCATAAGTTCATCATCAACGTGTAAACGTCCTGCGGTATCAATAATCACAACGTCTTTGTGCTGCTCTTTTGCCGCTTTAATACCGGCCAAGGCAATATCTTTTGGGTGCATAGAAAGGTCACTATCAAACCAATCCATATCCATGCTTTTGGCCAAGGTAATCAGCTGATCTTTAGCCGCTGGCCTAAAAGTATCTGCAGGAACTAAAAGAACGTCTTTCTTCTTTTTGTTTTTTAAGTGAAGCGAGAGCTTGCCAGAGAAAGTTGTCTTCCCCTGACCGTTTAGGCCGACGATTAAAACTGGAATGGGTCCAGGTCGATCGAGATCTACTTCTTGATTTTCTTGGCCCATGATAGCTGCCAGCTGATCATGGACTATTTTTATAAATTGTTCTTCTGGGTTTACGCCTTTTATGACCTTTTCACCGAGGGCCTCTTCTTTAACACCCGCAATAAATTCTTTTACAACCTTGAAGTTAACATCAGCTTCTAAAAGAGCTGTTCTGACCTCTTTAAGAGCTGCTTCTATATTACTTTCTGAAATTTTGCCTTTGCCTTGGAGATTTTTGAAAGCATCGGAGAACTTTTCACTTAATGTATCGAACATGATAATTCCTGATTTTTGGGTCTAGATATTTCCTAAAGTGCTGATTTTTTAACATTTTTTGGGGTTCCTTAGCAAACCCATGAGGACCAAGTATTACTTTTTTAAAGTCTCATCGATTGTGCATTGACCCATAGGCTCATATTACGTATGTTTCGCCTATGTTTTCACCACAATTACAGCAAAAAATCGATGCACTCAAAATATTGAGGAACCCAATAAAGTTGGGGAGTATCGATTTTGCCTCCCCTCTACTGCTGGCACCCATGTCTGCGATCTGCCATTTTCCTTTTCGTTTGTTGATGGAAGAGCTTGGAGCAGGAGGAACCGTAAGTGAACTCATTTCCTGCCATGGCATTAATTATAAGAATGAAAAAACGCGTCAAATGTTACGCATTCATCCTAAAGAAAAACATGTCGGCATTCAGCTTTTTGGAGAAGACACCGAGTCTATGGCCCGCGCAGCGGAAGTTGCCCAAGAATATAAACCCAAGTTCATTGATATCAATATGGGTTGTCCTGTTCGAAAGGTTGTCACCAAAGGTGGAGGCTCTGCTCTTTTAAAAGATACAAAGAAGTTATCAGGTTTTTTTTCGGGTATTAAAAAGACCATAGATATACCACTTACAATTAAGATAAGAACTGGCTGGGATGCTGATACCATAAATGCATCTGAGATCGCGAATATGGCCTTTAATGAAGGCATAGAGTTTGTGGCGATTCATGGACGTACGCGAACCCAACAATATAAAGGCGAAGCAAACTGGGATCTATTAGAAGATGTAGCTAAGAAGGCTCCCCTTCCAATTATTGGGAATGGAGATTTACATTCTGCTCCTCTTACTCAAAAGCGTATGATGAGCACCTCTTGCCAGGCCTTAATGCTTGGTCGCGGTCCTTTGCGTGACCCTTTTATTTTTCTCAATAGCTTTTTAGAAAACCCTAATGAGTCTCCGTTTACGCCTGAAGATTATTTAGAAATCATCCACGTTTATTATCAGCTATTAACAGAATACTCCGATCAAGAGAGAACTCATCTTATTCAAATGAGAAAAATGATCGTGTGGTTTGTCGCGGGCTTTGATGGTGTCTCTGAGTTTAGGGGTGTCATTCATCAAACAAAAGATCTTGCTGATGTTTTTAAGTTAACGGAAGACTTTTTACTTGGATTAAATGCTCGCAATCAAGGATTGAAAAAAGTTGATCTCGACCGGCCCTTTATGATGGGCGGCCACGGTTAATTGATTCGCCCTACTCATTGAGATTCTTTAGCGCTTTATCTTCTTTTCTTTTGTAAGCAGAATTAGTGTTTTGAATAGACTTGATACTCTCTTGCATCATCTTTAATGTGGGATTATTTTTAATTGTTTCTTCCAAAGATTTCTTGGTAATAGGATCGGCTTTGGACGGATCAATAAGCGCCTTTTGAACTTCTACTGGATCTAAGTTACTAACAGTCCCAATATCTAGCCCACCACCAGCGGCCATCGTTCCACAGCCAGTGAGCTTACCT